>CAMAWN010000040.1 GCA_945861865.1 Candidatus Kuenenia stuttgartensis
GCCGCCACCAACTTCAGCCTGCTCCGCCGAGCCGGACTGAGCCTGCTCAAAAACAACCTCACCCACAAAATCGGTGTCAAAAACAAACGACTCATCGCCGCCAGCGACGAGGACTATCTCCTGCAAGTCCTCTTCAGTTCGTGACTTCAGGTGCAATCGCCCTGGGGTTCCAGACGATGGGCAGGAAGCAATTTACGGAAGAGCAGATTGCGTATGTGCTGCGGCAGCATGAAGGCGGAACGGCCGTCGCCGAGATCATTCGTAAGCTGGGGATCAGCGAGCAGACGTTTTACCGCTGGAAGAAGAGGTACGCGGGACTGGGCATTGCCGAACTGCGTCGGCTGAAGCTTCTGGAGGACGAGAACCGCAAGCTCAAACAGTTGGTGGCGGATCTGAGTCTGGACAAGAAGATGCTGCAGGATGTGCTCTCAAAAAACGTCTGAAGCCCGCTCGACGTCGTGTTCTGGTTGAGAAGCTGCGAGCGGGCTACCGAATCAGCGAGCGGCGAGCTTGCGAGGTGCTGCGGGTTTCCCGTTCGAGCCATCGCTACCAGAGCGTGCGCGACGAGCGGGCGGCGTTACGGATTCGGTTGCGTGATTTGGCCGCTGCACGCGTTCGCTATGGCTATCGACGCTTGGCGGTGTTGCTGCGGCGGGAAGGCTGGCGAATCAATCACAAGCTGGTTTATCGCCTGTATGTCGAGGAAGGGTTACAGATGCGACGGAAAAATCCCAAGCGACGAAAGAGCTGCACGGTCCGTCTGGAGCGGCCGGTGGCGCAAAGTACCAACGAGTGCTGGAGCATGGACTTCATGTCTGACCAGTTGTTCCAAGGCCAGCGATTTCGGATCTTAACGCTAGTCGATAACTTTAGCCGTGAGAGCCTGGCTCTCCGGATGGCTCAACGGTTCCGCGGTGATGCTGTCGTTCAGGTGCTGGAATCGGTCACGGCTGAGCGCGGCTTGCCGCAGACGATCCGTGTGGACAATGGTCCGGAGTTTATCTCCAAGTCTTTGGATTGGTGGGCTTACTTCAACGGCGTGAAGCTAGACTTCAGTCGGCCTGGAAAGCCCACGGACAACGCGTTCATCGAATCGTTCAATGGCAAGTTCCGCCAAGAGTGCTTGAATCAACACTGGTTTCTGTCGCTCGACGACGCCCAGGAAGTGATCGACGTTTGGCGTGACGATTACAACCAGCATCGACCACACAGTGCTCTGGGAGATCGGCCACCGGCCGAGTTCGCGATTTTATCAAGGGGGGCATGCCCCCCTTGATAAACCTTGTTTCTCTAGCGTTCCAAGTGGATCAAACTTGGGGGCAAGGTCAACGGCGAACCGGACTCTCATAACCCCTGGATCAGTTTTCGGGGAGCACTCCACCCCAATGAGACGGGCCGCCGTTCTGCCGTCGGTGGACGGTCGGTACGACTCAAGGAAAGAGTCGGGGCTACGTTTTTTGCGCGGCTTGCAGAATCGGCTGGTGAATCAGATCGGGAGTTTCGTCATTGAGTGGCCCAAGGCCCGTGGCGAAGTCCAGTTCGTTCATCGTCTTTTCGGTGTCGAGCAGGCTGCGGGTGACGGTGTCAACTTGGCTGGAGATGTAGTCCGGCTCTTGGCGATTGACTCCGAGTTCGGCCAGCGACTTGATTTTGTTTTCGAGTCGGTTGAGTTCATGGCCGACGAACTCGTAATTGGCTTGGGCTTTATCAAAATTCGCCAGACGTTTCTGGCAGGTTTGCACGTTGTCTAGCAGTGTGCGCCGCATCTTTTGAGCGTGCGGCGATTCGTCCGTCGGCGGTATCTCACTGAGCCGCGTCTGGGCGAGTTCGATGTCGTTCACGATTCGGTCGCGCTTGGTCCGCTCCAAAAACTTGCCCAGCGTGAATTGCGTGAACATCAGCCGCAGAAAAATCCAGATCAGCCGATCCAGTCCCGCGATTTGAAAGGACTCCAGTGGCTGGCCGGATTCCAGAGTTCCGGATTGCTGCAAGTCGTTGGCGATCTGTCGCAGATCCTGACAACTGGATCGCAGCCGTTCGTAGCGGGTCAGAAACGGTGTGGGAAGCTGTTTGAGAATCTGACGCAGCACCATGTTGGCTGATTGCGAATTCTTGTTTCGCTCCACTGCCGCGTCTTGAGCGTCCATCGCTCGCTGGAACTTCGGGTGACTCGCCAGCATTGTCAAAAAGCCGACTTCGGCAGCAACCACCAGTGGCAATAGGATGTCCGGCCGGCCGCTCAAAATCGAGAAGCCGACGCCACCAAAGAGGGCTAACAGATTCCAGCGAATCTGGAATGCCGATCGGACATACTTCAACAGGCTCACTGATTCGATTCCAACTTTGTGATCTTGTCGCGGATGTAGTAGACGGCTTCCAGGAACTTCGGCTGACGCTGCATCTCATTCGCGGAACTGGTGGCTGGTTCGATTTTCAACTCTTCCAGAATCGTACCGGGGGAGTTGCTCATCAAGTACACACGGTCTCCTAAAAAAACCGCCTCTTCAATGGAGTGCGTGATGAAAAAGACGGTCGCTTGCACTTCTTTCCACAGCTTGACCAACAGGTCTTGCATGTTCAGCCGCGTGAGCGGATCGAGCGCCCCGAACGGCTCATCCATCAGGATGATTCGCGGTTTCAGGATGAGCGTGCGAGCGATGGCGACTCGCTGTCTCATGCCGCCCGAAAGTTCGTGCGGATATTTGTGAGCGTCGGTTGCGACATTCAGCCCCATCTTATGAATCCATTCGCGACCGAGTTCGTCCCGCTGCTTTCGCGGCATGTGCAAACACTCCAGCCCGAACGTCACGTTCTCCAGCACGGTGCGATGATCAAAGCTGGTGTAATCTTGAAAGACCATCCCGCGATCCGAGCCAGGGCCAACGACTGGTTGACCTAGCACCAGCACGTCGCCAGAAGTGGCGGGATGCTGCGGCTCCAGTCCGGCGATCGAACGCAGGATTGTGCTCTTGCCGCAGCCGCTGGGGCCAAGCACGCAGATGAACTCTCCCTTTTCGACGACGTCCTCCACGACAAACGTCACATCGCGGATCGCGGTGAACTCGTCCGTCTTGCCGGCGTTGTACGTCTTTGTCACGTTCCGAAATTCGACAACGTGCGGCCGCAGAACTTCCTGTGGAGTGCGAACGTGGTCCAGAACGGTTCCCATCCCGACGACTTGGGCTGGCGGCTGACTCATTTCGGCCTCTCTTCCGTTGCGACGGACGGAAGGCTCACCGGCGTCCGATAAAAAAACAACGACTTCATGCTCTCCCAAGGAATGAGCGTGATTCGCACCAGCGAGCGAAGCATGCCATCGCCTCCATACAAATGCGGGAACAACTGCCGCTGAATCCAGGCCAGTACTTGGTCAATGACGAGCGCGACCATTGGGATCACGAGAATGATCAAGTAGATGTGTTCGCGAAATCCGCGTCGCTGGAAGATTTGAATCTGATAGCCCAGCCCTCCGACTTCGTCGGCGATCTTGATCGACTCAGCCAGCATGATGTACCCGAATGCCAAGCCGAACATCTGGCGGCAGGCACTAAAGATCGTCGGAGCCGCCAGTGGCACGAGCACCTTCGAGATTGTCTGCCAGCGGCTGGCACCAAGCGTGTAGGCGGTGTCGATGTAGCGGGCCGACACATCCATGATGGCTCGCGCGGCATCGGAGATCACGAACGCGACGGACGCCACGAAGATGAACATCACCTTGTTTTTCTCGCCCGCTCCGAAAATGAAAATCATCAGCGGAAGCACCGCCGCCAGCGGGACGTTGCGGCCGATCATGATCAGCGGCGACAGAAAGGCGTGGACTCGCGGAAAGCAACCCGCCGTCACGCCAATCGGAATGCCGACCATTAGCGCCAGCGCGAACCCAATGCTGACTCGCCGCAACGTCACCAGCACATTGCGAGTCAGAGCGAAATCATTCCACAGCTCGGAGAATTTGCTAAATGTTTCGGCCGGGCTGGGCAGCGTCAGGGGACCGACGAGACGAGACTCCGCCGCTCCCTGCGTGATGAGCCACCAACCGGTGAGGCAAAGTAGAATGCACGCCACTCCCAAGCCGATGGCCTGCAACCTCGACACCGGTTTGCGTAACGTCAGCCAGTTGCGCAGCAGTCGATCCAGAAAAGAGAAGTTCATGCCGGCCTACTCCTGCTCCGCCGTGTAGATCTTGACCTCGACGCGGCGGTTCTTGGCGTGGTTCTGCGGATCGGTCGTGTCGGCGGGGTGTTCCCAGCCGTAGCCCTCGACGTTGAACTTGTTTTGATCCAGCTTGAACTGTTGGACCAGCGCTCCCTTCACCGCGTTCGCTCGATCCAGCGACAACTCTTTGGTCAATTCGGTGGGGATCTTGCCACGCATCGAAGCGTCGGTGTGCCCTTCGATGATGATCCGCGCTTTGCCAAACTGGCCAGCCAGCTTGGCGATTTCCTCAACGACAAACTTGGCCTTCGGGTCGTAATCGACTTCCAGTGTCTTGCCGTCTTGATCCTTCGTCACCTTTTTGAAGATTTCAAAACTGTTGGGATAGAAGTGAATCACGACCGTGTTGGTGAGAATCTCCTCGGCACCGCGCACCTCGGTCGTCGTCTTGGGGACGAAATGGACGACCGTCTCATCCGCCTGCGAGCGATACTTGTCGTCCTCGCCCAGCTTGTCGATGACCGTGAAATCCACGACCTGATCGAACGGCACGGATTGATTCTTCACCTGCCGAATGGAACGATAGAGGTAATAGGATTGGTTCCAGACCCGCGCGAAGTTGGTCGGGTTGTTTTGGTTCTTGAAGAACTGATGGTTCTCGGCCCAGTTGGTACTGTGAGCGTCGCCGAGCATCCCGAGCGCATCGGCCGGGGGCAGGCCGTATCCGGCGGCCATCAGTTCGGCCACCTTCTGCTTTTCGGCGTCCTGTTTGAGGGCTGCCATCGAATCGAAGATGCCTCGCACCAATCCCTCGATGATCGGCGGGTGGTCGTGAGCGAAGTCGGCGCGAGCGAACCAAACGTCAGCGATCAACTTGTTCGCGGTCCCGGTTGACACAAGCAGGCGGTTCCCTTTCACCTCGGATAGCTTGTAGATGTCCGGAGCCCATGAGACGGCCGCCGAGATCTTTGGGTCCGCATTGAACGCTGCCGCCGCCTCAAAAGCCGTGCTGGTGAAGTTCAACTTCACCTCACCAGGTTGAACACCGCCGGCCACGAGCATGTTCAGCAGGAAGTAGTGCGACGGAGAATTCTCAGCCAGAGCGATCGACTTGCCACGCAGATCGGAGACGGTCTTGATGTTGTCGCGAACCACGATGCCGTCACCGCCATTCGACCAATCGATCTGTTGGAAGACGCGTGGCATGACTCGGCTGTCTTTCGGATTGCCCGACGAATCGACGAAGCCATCGACGAACAGCGGCAACATGTCGAGCGTGGCCCAACCGATGTGCACGTCACCGGCCGCGTAGGCGTCCCGCATCTCGATCGGGCTGTCGATCAGCACGAGTTCGACTTTGAAGTCTTTTCCGTCCGAGCCTTTCCAAATCTTGGCCGGCTTGAATCCGTTGTTCGCATGAATGATCGGAGCCCATCCGGCCCACACATTGAGCGCGAAGCGAACCGTGTTGTCGGCCAGTGGTTTGTAAGCCGCGGTGCCCTTTACGGGAGGCAGCTTCTCTGACGGCTTGAACGAGTATTCCTTCAACGTCGTGACGCTCGCATCGTCATGAGCCTCGACAGCACCAGGCTTCAACTCGTCTCCGCCACCGCCGAGCTTCTTCGGATCGATCACGTCGTTGGGCTGATCCTGCTTCCCCTGCGGCGCGAAGACATCCGCGCGAAACATCGCGAACCCAATCAAGCCGAGGACGACGCATCCCACCGCCAGATAGAACGGAACTTTCGGTTGACCAGCCATGATTTGCTTTCTGTTTGTGGTGAGCCGGAGGCCGTCAGGTCCCGGACGTGATTCCATTTTCTATTTGTCCGAGGGCTAACGCCCATCGGCTCGCCTGTTTGGTGACGACTTCACCGCTTATCCCTGGAACTTCGTCTGCGGCCGGCTGGCCTGTAACGAGTGCAAAGTCTGCATCACGTTGAAGGCACTCAGTTCGCACAACAGCCGCGTGACTTTTTCATGCAGTGCATCGTTGAGCGACGGCTCGACTTCTTTCATCCGCGCGACGAGTCGCTGCTCTTGAGCCGCCAACTCCGCATCATCCACATGCCCATCGGAGATGGCCTCCATGAACGTGACGAGCTTCTGCGTGTATTCGTCGATCAACGTCGTTTGGGATTTGTCATCGAGCCAGCTTTGCCGCACGGGAGAATCAGCCATCGTGAAATCTTTCGAGGTAGGAATTTGAAATCTGGGATTTGAAATCTGTGTCGCACACGTTCTGTCGTTCACGAGACCGTTGGAAATCCCTTGTCAGCTCTCCACCAACTGGCGAAGGACGCTCATGCGTTCTTGCAGCTTGGCTCGCGCTTCGGGCGAGCCAACTTGATCTCGCCATTTCGCAGGCAGGAAGTTTCGTTCGGTACATTCGAGGACCGCCGCAATTTCTTGCATCTCTTTTTCCAAGCCTTCCGATGACGGAATGAACTCGGCGATCGCTCGATCGAGGTCTCCCTTTTCTACGAGATCTCGTCCGCAGGACAACGCTCCGCGCCGCGCGGCAAGCAAAATACTTTCCAAATCCGCACCGCTCAACTGGCGGTCGGGCGAGACATCCGGGATGGCGTCCGCCGCCAGCGGCACTTTGTTTTTCTTCGACATCGCCTGAAACATTGCGGCGATGTCCGCGCTGGTCGTCGGTGCAAAGAGCGGGATGTGAACCTCACAGCGACCTTGCCGCTTCAAGTCGATCGGCAAGAGATCGGGACGACACGTCAGCAGCATCCAGATGATCTTCCCGCGATATTTCGTGTCTCCCATTTGCTGAGCGATCATCGAAAAGACACGGCCCGACGTTCCGGAGTCCCCGTCTTGATTTCGATCACCCAGCGTCGCATCCGCCTCATCGACGATCACCACCACCGGGCCGAGCGACTTCAAGACCGTCAGCACTTGCTCCAGATTTCCTTCGGTCTCACCGACGAACTTCGAGCGAAAGTTCCGCAGCTTCAAACAGGGAATGCCCATGGAACCGGCGTAGCACTCGGCCAAAAACGTCTTGCCGGTGCCGACGGAACCGCAGAACAAA
Organism: Candidatus Kuenenia stuttgartensis; assembly: GCA_945861865.1. Taxonomy (GTDB): domain Bacteria; phylum Planctomycetota; class Planctomycetia; order Planctomycetales; family Planctomycetaceae; genus SXKJ01. Next base: position 7,205 of record CAMAWN010000040.1, read on the forward strand.
TACCCCATCGGAGCGGTATCGAGCTTCCCTTCGGCGATCCATTTCGCGTCTTGCACCAAACGAGCTTTCGCTTCCGGTTGGCCGACGATCAGGTCCAGCGTGTGCGGTGGTTCGACGAACTCGACGAGTCCCTGACACTGCCGTTCAATCATGTTCTTCTTGAGCTTGCGAAACTGCTTGGGATCGAGGCCGCGTGTGGTGGCGTTCGACAACAGCACGTTCAGGTTCACGAGGCTCAGTCCTGCGGAATTCTGGACCAATCCTTCTGTGGTCAGGCCACCGCCGGAGATATTCGGTGCCGTCGTTGCCACGAATCGTCGCCGGTCTTCGACACTCGGAAGGGGGATTTCCAGCGACGCCACATACGGATTGTTGACCAACCGCTCGCTGATCTCGGACAGCTTTTCCGACACGAGGCAGAATGCCATGTTGAGCCGCTTGAGATACGGATTCGAGGCCCAACTCAAGAATCGGACCAACCGCGACGCCTGCCCACGCGCTACAGAGGCCAGGTCACCGGTCGGCACCAAGAACTGAGCGTGCTCGAAAACCAAGCCAATCCGCTTGCGATTGGCGATGTTGTCTTCCAGCAGATTCCGTTGCAGCAGCGACTCCAGTTGGTCGAGCACTTTGTCCGGATCGCGGGTCCAAGTCGTCGGTGCGCCGAGCAACCCCGTGACGTGCTGCATCATCTGCTGCAATCGCTTCGAGTCTGCACCTGCAAGCGGCTGCAACCCGCGTCCCAGATCGTAGCTCAACACGATGTCCCACGAGCCAAAGACCTGCGAGGCCAGGAAGTCGCTCAGAGATGTGAAGCGGTCTTTGCCGTCCGCCGCAGATTGCCGAACCAAATCATGCACGCCGCCGTAGAGCACGAACGTGTTGATCGTGCCTGAGAAATACAGATCGGCCAGCTCCTTCGCCCAGGTTGGATTCCAAGCGGGAAGCGACGAGGACAGGTCCGTGGCCGAGTTTTTGTTGTCAGGTTCGCTCATCGACTCCGTCGCTTCCCAATCCGTGTGATCCAAGGCGGCCCACTCTCAAATCTCAGACTTCACTTCCCCGCTTGTGTCACCGTTGCCGGGCCGAGTTCCTTTTGATCTTCCTTCACGCCGGCGGTTTCGGGAGTGACAAGTCCCATCTCCACCTCGAACTGCCGTAGGGCTTGATCGGCCATCACTTTCTCGGCCGCTTGTTCGCGCTTGAGATCGACGATTCCTTCTTGCGACAGATCGGCCGCGACACGCACCTTGGCTCGGTTCAAACCGATCTTGTCCTGAATGACGTTTTCGATCTGACCGAAGTCGGTGGTGACATCGAAATTGAAGGACTGCGCGAGTTGAGCGATCTCGGATTCCGCCTTGCTCATTTTCAGTTCGGCGTCGTACTTCTGGATCTTCTCTCGCACCTTGGCGAGCTTGCTGCTGGCGTGTTTGATCTTTTCGAGGCTGTTGTTGTAAGCCTCTTCGTGCATCTTGAGCTGAGCCTGATTCTCTTCGAGTTCGCTCTTGGCCTTCTGCATTTCGAAGGCGAACTTGGCAGCGGTCTCACGATCGCCTGCTTGCAGATAGGCTTTCACCTTGGCTTCCAAGCTGGCGGCGTGTTTCTGGGCGTTGGTGACTTGCAGAGAAACTCGCTCGACCAACGCCCGATACTGTTCCAAGCCCTTGCGTCCGTCTTGCAGTTGAGCGACGGCCGTGTCGTATTCGTACTGCATCTGAGCGATCGGATCAGCGGTCCAAAAAAAGTTGGCCAGTTTGTTGACCTGTGCTCCGAGTACGGCCCACATTTTTTTGAAAATCATGCCAAAGCCTTTCATCAAACGGGGACGTGAGAGATGCAATGTTGAGAGCTGGCGAAGGTTGATATCCCCCACCGTTCCGACTGTCAATCAGCTTCGTTGTCGGAACAAGATTGGGTTTCCTGGTGCGTTCAAAATGCGAATCGAACTTGGACCAAGCGGTGTTTCAGCGGCGGGATAGCCAACGGATGAACCAGAGGTTGGCCAGTCGCCACACATTCGTCCCAAGGCGGAATCTTTTTGTCTTCGCGATAATACCGTTCGACGTATCGCCAATCCGTGGCCACGAAGTCCGAGTACCACGAGTCCAAGTGCGTAACGCCGACGTCGTGCAGCAGGCGCAGCCCAAACTGCGCCGCCTCGAATTCATAATCGTGCAGGACTTCGAGGAAACGCTCCTTTTTCGACGTGTTTTGCAGCGCCTTCAGTTTGTGCTCCAGTGACGGTGCGACCCATTGGACCGAATGACCGAACAGGTGCAACAAAATAAAACACTGCATCTCAAGTCCAACGTCCGGATCGATCACGATCCGCTGACCATCGAAGGTGCCGGTGCGCGGTGGTTCCAGTTGGCCGAATTCAATGGCAAAGCCGTACTTCACAATTCTGGACGTTACGCGTTCCCACAGCCCCTCAAGTTCGTCAGACGCTAAGTGGCCGACCAGTTGCACACCTGGCTCGCGAGCTTCGACCAATCCACTGCCGCAAAGATTCATTCGGAATCTCACTGAGCTGCAAACCGCATTGTCGAAATGCGTCATCCGGTTTTAGTACTGTCGGCGTTGCCGTGACGACGGGATGTTGAGCTTCTTGCGGTACTTCGTGACCGTGCGGCGGGCGAGGTTGTAGCCGAGCGTTTTCATCTCTTCGACGAGCGCGTCGTCGCTAAGCGGGCCGTCCTTGTCTTCCTTGTCGATGACCTCTTGCAGCTTGATGCGAACGACGGCCCAGGCAACGTCGTCTTCACCATCGTCGGTTTTTGTTCCGCCGCCGAAGAAGCGTTTCAGCGGAAACAGGCCTCGCGGTGTTTGAATCCACTTGTCATCGACGGCTCGCGAGACGGTTGTGACATGCACGCCGACCACATCGGCGATCTGCTGCATCTTCAGCGGAGCGATGAACTCCGGCCCCTTGTCGAGAAACTCCGTCTGCCGATCGACGATGGCTTGAGCGACTCGCGTGAGCGTGTTGTGACGCTGCTCGATGGATTCGATCAGCCACTTCGCCGATTCGATTTTCCGTTTGACGAATTCTTTGGTCGCCGCGTCGCAGCCGTTGCGGAGCATGTCGATATATTTGCGGCTGATCCGCAGTTGTGGCAGCGTTTCTCTCGAAAGCCGCACGGCATACTTGCCGTGATCATCTTGTCCGAGGAACACGTCGGGGGTCACGGTCTGCACCGGGACATGCTTGTAGCGGCGGCCGGGATGCGGATCGAGTCGCTCGCGCATCTCCTCGCGAGCCATCTTGATCGTGTCGATCGAATAGCCTGTCTTGCGTTCGATGACCGGCAGGCGGTTCTCGGCCAAGTCCTCGAAGTGCGAGGTGATGATCGTGATGACGACGTTTCGCAGCGGCATGTCGTCGGTCACTTGCAGAAGCAGACTTTCTTTGACATCACGGGCCGCGACGCCGGGTGGGTCGAGCTTTTGGATGAGTTGCAAAACCTTCAGCGCGTCATCGTTGGTGATCTGGTGGCCGAAGACTTGTGCCAGTTCCGGAAGTGAACTTTGCAGACGACCATCCGCGTCGAGATTGTAGATCAGGTAATCGCCGAATTCGCGCCACTCCGGCGAGAGGTCGTAGAAATGAAATTGTTCGAGCACATGCTCGATCAGCGTCGGTTCGTCTTCCTGGATGCTGGCCATCTGATCGAGATGGCGTTCGCCGTCCTCAGAAATGCGGCCGGAAGACCGTCGTGAATCAGAATTGAAGCTGTCGTCGTTCCAGTTCTCGTGCATTTCGAGGAGACGCTCGAAGTCCGCCTCGTTGTTGCCATTCTCTTCAACTTTCAGCTCGCGAGCCTCGACGGGGATCTCGGTCGCATCTTCCTTCGCCTTGGCGATTTCGATGTTGCGCTCGGTCTCCGATTCGCCGTCCAATTCGGGGCCGACCAGCAGTGTCGGATTTTCCTGTTGTTCCTGCTCGATGCGCTCCTGCAACTCCATGAGCGGAAGTTGCAGAATCTCCATCGACTGGATCATCCGCGGTGCCAGCTTCATCTGCTGGCTCATCCGCATCTGTTGTGAGAAGTTCATGTGCATGATGGCAACCAATTTGAGATTTCAAATTGGAAATCTCAAATCTCTCAGTTCTAAAAACTCTGCCGGCCGCGCATGGCGTCGGCCAGCATTTCTTTGTTGGCGAACTCTAGCACGCTCCCGGTGGCGATCCCGCGAGCGAGTCGTGTAATCTTCACGGAATCGTTCGCCAGGACGTTGCTAATAAACAACGCGGTGCCATCACCCTCAAGAGTCGGATTTGTGGCCATGACTAACTCAGTGACACCGTCGCGGCGGATGCGCCGGACGAGCGCGTCGATCGTGAGTTGCTCCGGCCCGATCCCCTCCAGCGGCGAGAGGCGGCCTTGCAGGACGTGGTAGCAACCATCGAACGCGTGCGAGCCTTCGATGACCAGCACGTCGCGCGGTTGCTCGACGATGCAGAGCACTTGGTGGTCACGGCGGGAGTCGCGGCAGATGTTGCAGAGTTCGTTCTCGGTCAGATTGAAGCACTCGCGGCAGGGGCGGACGCGCGTCTTGACCGCTCGGATCGAATCGGCCAATTCGAGCGCTTCGGCTTCGTCGGTCATCAGCACATGCTGAGCAAGCCGTTCCGCCGACTTACGCCCGATCCCCGGTAATCGCGCGAACTGATCGACCAACCGGCCGACCGCTGGCCCAAAGGGATGCTTCTCAGGTTCAAACATTTGCTTGGCCATTATCCACCCAACCCGCTGAGCATGTCTTTCATCGCGCCGAGGTCCATGCCTCCCGCCAACTGCGAGAACTCGCTGGCCGCCGCTTCTTTGACCTTCCGCAATGCTTCGTTGGTCGCAGCAACAACCAAATCCTCGAGCATCTCGCGGTCTTCCGGACGCAGCAGCGATTCGTCGATGCGGCAGCCGAGCACTTCCTGATGGCCGTTCATTTCGACCGTGACCAGCCCGCCGCCAGCCGCCCCTTCGGCCGTCAGCCGGCCAAGCCGGCCTTTCAGCTCGCCCATCTGGGACTGAGCCTCTTGGGCCTGTTTCATGATTTGGGCGAGATTGGCGAGTCCTTTGAACATGGCTCAATCCGCCCCTGCGGGCGGCTCACGTCTCTTGGCCCGATGGTCGGGCCAAGCTTTCCTTTTTCATCACTTTGGCGCTGAACAGCTCAATCGCCTTCTCGACATACGGGTCGCCGTCGGTTGAGGTATCCATCCGGCGGTTCGGCTTGGAAACCTGAACGGACTCCCCGTTCTGAGCCGGCTCGTCCGAGATTCCGAAGACCACCTGAACCGGCCGACCAGCCAGCCGAGCGACCACGGAATCGAGCCGTTGCCGAGCTTCCGATTGCTCGGCCAGCGACTTCGCGAAAAGGTAGCTCTTGGGAAACTCAACTTCCAGGCGGTTTGGCCCACGAATTGCGATACGGTTGGCCTTCCGCAGAGCATTACCGACATCATCGCCAACTTCGGAAAGGACTTGGGGCCAAAAGGCAGATTCCGATCCGGGCTGAAAGTCGCCGCTTGACGGCGGCGAAACAGCTTCTGAGACGGCTGGGTTCGGGAGCAAAGCCGGGGCTGGAACAATCTCGGCGACCGGCTGGTCCGGAGGATGGGCACTCTTGCCCGTCCCCGCAGATGCCTCTGCCGCATCTGATTCCTGGACCGCGTCTGAATCCTCAACCGGACGGGCAGGAGTGCCCATCCTCTGGCTTTCGTCGGCTGGCTCCGGAGTCACTGGCTCAGGCTTTTTTTTTTCCGATTCAGCAGCCGGTGCGGAAGCCACCGCGAGCGTCCGGCCTTTCGGTGCCGCCGCTAACTCGGTCAGCAGAGCATCGAGCGATTGCAGTTGTTCGAGCAGTGTCAAGCGGATCAGCGCGAGTTCCACCAGCGCTCGGCCGAAAGTCGCCCGCTGCATTTTGAGCTTCGCTTCCGAGACGATCTGCAGCGCGGCGACGATCGTGTTGAGTCCCCACGCCTGAGCTTGCTTGAGCAGCGCCGAGTGGTTCGTTTCCGAAACGCTCAGCAGCGGCACGTTGGTCGCTTCGGCCGCGAGCACCATCAGGTCGCGGAGGTAGTTCAGAATCTGATCGGCGAACTCGCCGAGCTGGGCACCGTCCGCCAACGCCTGTCCGAAGAGCGAGAGCGTTTGGCTTCGCTGCCGTCCGATGATCGAGGCAAACAGTTCGATCAGCCGCTCGTCACTGGCTGTGCCGAGCAGGCGATGCACTTCAGCCGCCGTAATCCGTTTGTCCGCGCTGGCGAGAAGTTGATCGAACAATGATTGGCTGTCGCGCATCGAACCAGCGGCTCGGCGTGCGACCAATTCCAGCGCGGCGGGTTCGACCTCCATGTTTTCTGACTTCGCGATGTCGGCGAGCCGCTCGATGATTTGCACGAGCGCAATCGTGCCGAAGTCGAACCGCTGGCAGCGCGACAAAATGGTATCGGGAACCTTCGTCGGCTCGGTGGTGCAGAAGATGAACTTGACGTTCGGCGGTGGTTCTTCCAGCGTTTTAAGGAGCGCGTTGAACGCCGGCTTCGAGAGCATGTGGACTTCGTCGATGATGTAGATTTTGTATTTCGATCGCATCGACGTGACGGTGACGTTGGCCCGCAAATCGCGGATGTTGTCGACGCCGTTGTTCGACGCGCCGTCGATTTCATGCACATCGACATCACTGCCGGCCGCAACACTCTCGCAGACTTCGCAGTGATTGCAGGGAGTCCCATCGACGGCAGTCGGGCAGTTCAGTGCCTTGGCGAAGATGCGAGCCGTCGAGGTCTTGCCGACTCCGCGAGCTCCTGTGAAGAGGTACGCATGACCGACTCGACCTGAGAGGATCGCGTTCCGAAGCGAGGTCGCGACGTGCTCTTGCCCGATGACTTCGTCAAAGCCTTGCGGGCGGTAGCGGCGGGCAAGCACGGTGTACGTCGCGGACGAAGCTTCCATGATGCGGCTCGGAAAAAAGACAGGCGGGAAAAGCGACCTCCTTCCGCACCTGAAAGCACATTGCTTAGGGCTGCTTCGGTTAGGATCTGACCCGGTTCACACGGCCTCACCGCAGTCAGAGGTCGCCTTCCCCGCCTGGCGAAGGTGAGCGGGCATTATCGGGGAAGCGAGTCGCTCGTCAAGCAGGTGAGTTTTCCGAGAACTTCGCGGGGTTGGTGGCGAGTGAATTCTCAGCCTCCTTAGAATCGCTTCGCAATTCACGTCTCCCTGTGGACACCGGGGACTCAATGACATTTCTGGCGGTGAAGGTTCTGCAACATGATGAAAAAGATGGTTTGCATCATTCTCGGCGGTGGCAAAGGGACGCGACTATTTCCCCTGACGGAGTTTCGCTCGAAGCCGGCCGTGCCGCTGGGCGGGAAGTTTCGGCTGATCGACATCCCGATTTCCAATTGCATCAACAGTGGGATCAATCAGATTTATTTGTTGACGCAATTCAATTCGGTGAGTTTGCATCGACACATCCGGCAGACGTACGCCCTTGACCAATTCGGCGGCGGGTTCGTCGAGATCCTGGCGGCTCAGCAGACCAACGATGGGGAAGCGTGGTATCAGGGAACGGCCGACGCCGTGCGGAAACAGTTGCGGTATCTCGAACAGCCGGGCATCGAGCATGTGCTGGTTGTGTCAGGGGACCAAATCTACCGGATGAACTATCAGCAGATGCTGCGAACTCACATTGATTCGCGAGCGGACGCGACGATCGCCGCGTTGCCGGTACATCGCGAGGCGGCCTCAGCGCTCGGCGTCATGCGCATCGACGGCACGGGGCGCGTGCAAGGCTTTTTGGAGAAGCCGAAGACGGACGACGAATTGAATCTTGTGCGAACCGATCCGTCGTGGTTCGACTCGCAGGGAATTCCCAGCAAGGGCCGCGAGTGCCTCGCCAGCATGGGCATTTACCTCTTCAACCGCGACGTGTTGGTCGAGATTTTGTCGAAAAACAACTACCAGGACTTCGGCAAGGAAGTCTTTCCGCTGTCGATTCGCGCTCGGCGAGTGCAGTGCCATTTGTTCGACGGGTATTGGGAAGACGTCGGCACGATCCGCAATTTCTACGACGTCAACTTGGCGATCGCATCGTCCTCGCCGCCGTTCAACTTTGCAGACGAGCAGGCTCCGGTTTATTCGCGAGCACGGCATCTCCCCTCGACGCGCGTTGAAGGTGCGACGGTTACGAACAGTCTGATCTCCGATGGCTGCGTGATCGACAAAGGAGCGGTCATCGAGAACAGCGTCATCGGTTTGCGTTGCCACATCGGGCAAAACGTGACAATCCGCAACTCGATCCTGATGGGAGCAGACCTGTACGACTCCGCGGAACAGCGAGCCGCGAACGCTCGCGCGGGGCGACCGAATCTCGGCGTCGGAGCCGACAGTATTTTGGATGGAGTCATCGCCGACAAGAACTGCGCAATCGGCCGGAAGGTGCGAATTCAGAGTCACTCAGGACTCGATCCGAACTGCGACGTGAAGGGCGTTTTCGTCCGCGACGGCATCATCGTCGTGCCGAAAGATGGCGTGTTGCCCGACGGCTGGTCGCTGACATAGGTCAGCCAATGATTGATTACCGAGGGACTGAACTTGGGCAATGAACTCCGGGCCGTTGTCGCTGCGGATGTGTTCCGGTGCACCGCGGATCGCAAACAGGTACTGCAACGTCAACCTCACGTCCCGGGACGTGAACGTCCGGCCAACCTCCGCCGCCAGACATTCTCTCGTGAACTCGTCGATCACCACCAATAGCTTCAATTGTCTCCCGTCCTCTGTGCGGTCCACCAGGAAGTCGTCGCTCCAGACATGATTGCGGTGTATCGCTCGATGACGAACGCAGCCGTTGACGCTTTGACCCGGAAATCGCCGACGTTTTCGCCGTCTTCCAGGAACTTGCAGGTGCTCCTGCTTCCATAGGCGATGGACCCGTTTGAAGTTCACCCGCCAACCAGTTCCCTGCAGCATCTGGTGAACTCGTTCGCTGCCGAAACGCGGAGACCACTCGCACCAACGACGCAGTTCGTCGATCAACCGCCGATCATCGTCCGGCTTCCGACGGCAATAACGTTGCGTCGAATGAGACTGTAGACCGTTCGACGTTGCTTTACCTTTACCGATCACTTTCGGCGGGGCTTGCCGCGTGTTGCTGATCGGCATCAATTCTGACACTCGCAATCCGATCTTGGTGCAAATTGCATCGACCGTACAACCAGAGTGGCACTTGACCAGCGCTCGGCCATCCTCACCTTCCGCGATCGAGAGACTCGCACGGAGATCCTGGTGAGCAGGACAACACCCCGTCCAACCATTTCCCGATTTTTTGGCGTCCGGCACTTTCAAGAGTAGAAGTTCAACAGGCGTCATTTTGGACCCCCTTCGCGGCATGTGCCTCACAGCTCAGCCAAGCGAGCAGGTCGGACATCGGATACAGAACTGTACGACGCTTGCCGGTGCCGACGCGGACGCAGGGGACATGGCCATCGTGCGTGAGCTGCCACAGCAGCCGCGGAGAGATCCCCAGGGCCTTCGCTGCTTCACGGGGCCGCAGGGCCAAGCGCGGTTGAATGCTTTCAGTAGCCATCGTTATTTGCTCCAACAGGTCGCTGGCCGCGAAATGCGGTTCGCATAACCGTTGGCGAAGCGTTGGGCGGAATAATGCCCAACGCTTTGCGATTCGCGCGGAATCGTCGCGAATCGTCAGCGTTGGCACGGTGAAGAAGATTTTTCAACCGTTGGGCAACCGATGCCCAATGATCCAACGCGCGGCCGATCAGTTATCGTCGCATTCAACTTCGTCGGACGGCTCGCCTCGATCGAATAGATGGGGAGCGAATTCGCCATTCAGCAGCTTCAATGCTGGCACCAATCGCGAAGCATCCGCACAATACGTCTTGTACCTACCATGTCCCTTGAATTGCCGCTTAAAGAATGCCGACGCGGTCGCTTGGTCTACGCCAGCCAGCCGGGCCAACCCGTTGTTGCCGACAGGTGCTAAGTTGAGGCAACCACCGGCATATTGGTGGTGCTTCGTCAGGGCAGCGATCAACTTTGCCTGCAGGAGCTTCGTCAAATCGACTGGAGGGCCCGGGTGACGTTTTCAGACGTGGTTGAGGCGTGCGGGTTGTCGTGGGACACGGTGGCCGAGATCGACCAGCGGCGGCTGAAGCGGCTCGGCCGGCCGGAGCTTCCGCACTTGCAGCGGCTGGCGATCGACGAAGTGCATGTCGGCAAACTCCATCGGTTTCTCACGCTGGTGTATGACTTGGACAGCGGGGCGATCGTGTCGGTGTCGAAGGGTCGCGGCCAGAAAGCGTTGACGGCCTTCTTTTCCCGGCGGAAACGGGCTGGCGTGTGTATTCGCGTGGTGGCCACGGACATGGCGGGCGGCGACATCGCGGCCGTGAGGAAACATCTCTGGCCAACCCCGTTGGTCTTCGATCCCGCCAAGAAAACCACACGGCACGTCCAACGGCTGATGAACGAGACGCTCAGCCAACTGCGCCGTGACTCGTCCCGCGAACTTCAAGACGTGCAGCAACGTGACGTGCTCAAAGGCGTGCGCTGGCTGCTCGTCAAGAACCCGGAAAACGTGAAGCCGACGGCCCGCGTCGATGAACGCTCACGACTGGCCGCAGCGTTGACGCGGAATGAACCGCTGGCGCAAGCGTACGACCTCAAGGACGAACTGCGTCTGTTCTAGCAGCAGACTTCCAAAGCCACCGCCGCAAAGTTCCTCGACGACTGGTGCCGACGCCACCGGCATCCGTGTCCTCCGCACCATGAGCCATACGCTGCGCGGACATCGCGTCGGCTTGCTGAACTGGTACGATCACCCGATCTCCACCAGCCCGCTCGAAGGCACCAACAACAAGATCGGCCTCCTGCAACGCCGAGCCTATGGATACCGCCGATACGACCACTTCAAACTCCGACTCCTGACTCTTCACCACACCAAATTCACCCTTGCTGGTTGAGGCATGATGTCACCAACCCCCAAGAGTCCCGATGAGCCGAAAAGGTTGGCCATTCCTGAGGCGATCGTGGTCGACTCCGCATTGAAAACCGCCAAGAGATTGACCAGCGAAACAACGCCCAAGTCTCGGAGGTCGCTCTGGCGAATGTGCGACCAGCGGCTCCAGCGGCGACGGTCTTTTGTTTCGGCGCGGAATTAGCTATTTCAAGCACCGTTTCCGCTCCATCACCGAGCGGGTCGCATCAAAGTCTCGTCCGACCGTTTTTGAGAGTCCAATCGGGAGCACAATCATTTCCAGTTCAACACATTCCGATCTCGCCCATCAAGTCTGCATGAACCACGCCTGTCGAGCGACGTATTCGGTCGATGAAACGCTCGTCGATTGTTCCAAGTGTGGGCATCTGCTCGACATCGCCTACGACTGGAGCCGAGTCCCGGTGCCGGGGTCGCTCAAGCAGTTTGAGTCGCGGTGGTCGAGCCGTCGGAATCCGCTCGACTTCAGCGGCGTGTGGCGGTTTCGCGAATTGCTGCCGTTCGCGAAGGACGAGCAGATCGTGACCATCGGCGAAGGGCAGACGATCCTGCAATCGTCGGCGGGCGTTGGGAAATATGCCGGGTTTCAAACTGGAAAACTGTTGTTGCAGTACGAGGGGCTGAACCCGTCGGGCAGTTTCAAAGACAACGGTATGACGGCCGCTTCGACGCACGCGCACATGGTCGGAGCGAAAGTCGCGGCGTGCGCTTCGACCGGCAACACGTCGGCGTCGCTGGCGATTTATTCCAGCACGACGCGGCTGTTCGAGACCATCGTCTTCATCGGCAGCGGCAAGATTTCGTTCGGCAAGCTGTCGCAGGCGCTCGACTACGGAGCCAAGACGTTGCAGATTCAAGGAGATTTCGATGACGCGTTGCGGCAGGTTCGCGACGTCTGTGCGGCGCGCGGGATTTACCTCTGCAACAGCGTCAACCCGTTCCGGCTCGAAGGCCAGAAGTCGATCATGTTTCGAGTGCTCGAAGGTCTGAACTGGGAAGTCCCCGATTGGATCGTGGTCCCCGGCGGGAACCTCGGCAACTCGAGCGCGTTCGGCAAAGCGTTCACCGAGCTGAAAGAGTTGGGCCTCATCAATCGCATCCCGCGCTTGGCCGTGATCAACGCGGCTGGCTCGAACACGCTGTATCAACTCTTCGAGCAACACAAGCTCCGCTGGAACGGCGGCCGGCTCGACGAAGCGAAAATCATCACCGACAAGTTCTTCACTCAGATGGACGCCGACAACCGCCGCGCCTCGACGCTCGCGACCGCCATCGAAATCAACCGCCCGGTCAACCTGCTGAAATGTTTGCGAGCACTTGAAGTCTGCGACGGCGTCGTGCGCGAGGTCTCGGACGAAGCGATCCTGGAAGCCAAAGCCCAAATCGGAGCCGGTGGCTTCGGCTGCGAACCCGCCAGCGCCGCCAGCGTCGCCGGTGCCAAACTGCTTCGCGAGCAAGGGGTGATCTCCCCCAGCGACCGAGTCGTCTGCATCCTCACCGGCCACCAACTCAAAGATCCGACCGCCACCGTCGCGTACCACTCCGTCGATCCCGCCCGCCTCTCCGCCGCCGCAGCCACCGAGGACGACGCGTACGCCACCATGCTCCGCAAAGCCGGAGTCACCCAAACCCCCGCCGCCAACCGCCCCATCGTCGTCGAAAACAAGTTCGAGTCGATCATGCAGTTGTTGGATCGCATTGGGTGTTGACGATCTTTTAGACCTCGAAAAACGAGCGTGCGCCGAAATGATGAAAGAGTTGGCATGAGAGTCGGCGTCGGGTTGGTCAGCCGGGGTTTTGGTTGGACGGATGTCATGTTTTGCGAATCGTCTTGAGCCAAACGCGGCCAGCGGCCTATACCTCTCACCGCGCGCTGCTGACGGGTCGTTTGGTCCGGTTTGCGTGTCGCTGTTGGAGGGAGCTATGAAATTTTGGTTGGGCTGTGGAGTATCGGCGTTTGTCGGAGCGTTGCTGGCGTTGGCGTTGCAGGATGCCCGCGTGTTGTTGCCGGTGGATGCTCAGGATCGGAACAGCGAGCGAATCACGCGAGCGTCGTTCTCGCTGGACGAGAATCGGTCGTACGCGCCGACCAATTTGCCGGCCTTGTTCAATCGCGAGGGGCTGACTCCGGAGGAAGCGATCAACGTCGCGGTTTACGAGGCGATCAACAAAAGCGTCGTGAACATCAACACGAAGAGCACGCACTCGGCGCTGTTGGCGTTCGAGGTGACGGCCGAGGGGACCGGCTCGGGGTCGATCCTCGACAAGGCGGGTCATATCGTCACGAACTATCACGTCATTGCGGACGCCAACGACGTGATCGTCACACTGCACGACGGCAAGCAGTACGACGCCTCGTTCATCGGCGCGGACCCGGACAACGACGTCGCGGTCATCCGTGTGAAGGCTCCGCCCGAAATGCTGAATCCCGTCGCGCTGGGTGACTCCAGCCACTTGCGAGTCGGCATGAAGTGCTTCGCGATCGGCAACCCGTTCGGACTTGAACGAACGCTGACGACCGGCAGCATTTCGAGCGTCGATCGCTCGCTGCAAATTCGCAATCGGTCGATCAAGCAGATCATTCAGATCGACGCGGCGATCAATCCGGGGAACTCCGGCGGCCCGCTGCTCGACACGCACGGTCGGCTGATCGGCATCAACACGGCCATCGCCAGCAAGACCGGGCAAAGCGCGGGAGTCGGTTTTGCGATCCCGGCGAATCTGGTGGCGCGCGTCGTGCCGGAATTGATTCGGCACGGCAAAGTCATCCGCCCGGAAATCGGTGTGCGTCTGCTGAAGACCGAAAAAGGTCTGCTGGTCGCTCAACTGCAACCCAACGGCCCGGCCGAGAAAGCGGGACTGCGAGGCCCGAAGTTGTCTCGCAAAACCGGCCTGCTGGGAGGCGTGCGGATTGATTACGCATCCGCCGACATCGTGGTCGCCGTGGACGAGGAAGAGGTCAAATCGCAAGACGATTTTTTGAGCGTCGTCGAAGCCAAGCACCCCGGCGATCAGGTCGTTCTCACGGTTCTGCGCGATGGCAAAAAAGCGAATGTTCCCGTGACGCTCGGTGGACCGAACCCGGAGAAGTAACTCTGGAGTGCGGAGCTCGACACCGCACTCCAAGGTTACGCCAACACTTCACGGACGACGCGGCCGTGCACGTCGGTCAGACGGTAGTCGCGGCCTTGGAAGCGAAAGGTCAATCGCTCGTGATCGAAGCCAAGGCAGTGCATGATCGTCGCGTTGAGGTCGTGAATGTGGACCGGATCGCGGACGATGTTGTAGCCGTAGTCGTCGGTCTCGCCGTGAACGACACCGGGCTTGATGCCTCCGCCGGCAAGCCATATTGAGAAGCAGCGGCCGTGATGATCGCGGCCATAGTCCGCTTGCAGTCCGCCCTGGCCGTAGACCGTGCGGCCGAACTCGCCGCCCCAGATGATGAGCGTGTCTTCGAGCAACCCGCGTTGCTTGAGATCGCGAATCAGCGCGGCCTGCGGCTGATCGACGTCGTGACACTGCTTGGGAATGTTCGTCGGCAGCGAGCCGTGGTTATCCCAACCTCGATGATAAAGCTGCACGAAGCGGACTCCACGTTCGAGCAATCGCCGCGCGAGCAAACAGTTGGCGGCGAACGTGCCGGGCTTGCGAGACTCTTCGCCGTATAACTCGAACGTCGCCGCGGATTCCTTCGAGAAGTCGATCAATTCCGGCACCGAGGTTTGCATTCGAAACGCCATCTCGTACTGCGCGATGCGGGTCGTGATTTCCGGATCGCCCGCTTTCGCATGTTCGATCTCGTTGAGCTTGGCGAGACCGTCGAGCATCTTGCGGCGCAGCTCGCGATCGATGCCGGGGGGATCGGACAGATACAGCACCGGATCGCCGCTGCCGCGCAGCTTCACTCCTTGATGACTGGTCGGCAGGAACCCGCTGCCCCACAAGCGGTCGAGCAGTCCTTGATTGGCATCCTTGCCGGTGCCGTGCGAGATCAGCACCAGAAACGCCGGCAAGTCGTCCGCTTCACTGCCGAGCCCGTAGCTCGCCCACGCGCCGAGCGACGGCCGGCCCGGCTGTTGCGATCCGGTTTGAATGAACGTGATCGCCGGGTCGTGATTGATCGCCTCGGTGTGCATCGAGCGAATCAAACACAGCTCGTCGATGACTTGCCCGGTGTGCGGCAGCAGTTCACTCAGCCACGTTCCGTTCTGCCCGAACTGTCGAAACGCAAACCTCGGCGCGATGACCGGAAAGCTCTTCTGCCCCGAAGTCATTCCAGTCAGTCGCTGTCCCTGACGGATCAAGTCGGGCAACTCAGAACCGTGCAGCCGCTTCAACTCCGGCTTGTAGTCCAACAGATCGAGATGGCTCGGTCCTCCAGATTGAAAGAGGTAAATGATTCGTTTGGCCGTGGGCACGAAATGCGTGCGGCCTGGCTGGGCTGCGGACGCCGCGAGTCCCTCTTTGGCCAACAGCGATGCAGCCGCCGCAGTCCCCAACGCGGAGCCAGCGCGGCCGCAAAAGTGTCGGCGAGTCACTCCGTCACGAAATTCTTGAATGGACTGCATCGTAGACCTCTTGGACTTCACGAGACGTGAGCCATGTTCGGTCGTGCTATTCGCTGAGGGCTGCGGCGACGTCGGTACGGTACGCGGCGAGGCCGGGGAGGAATCCGATCAGTGAGCCGACGACCAGCAGCACCGGAAAGAGGACCAACTCCAATGGCTCGAACGACAGCGGGTTGACCAGGATGCCGCTGCGAGCCTCGATGACCGGACTGGCGACTGCAACCAAGCCGTGGCCGAGCAACAGACCGATCACTCCGCCACCGAGACACAGCAACGCGGACTCGGCCAGGATGATCGTGAAGACGGTCTCGCGCCGCGCACCGAGCGCTCGCATGATGCCGATCTCGCGGCGGCGGTCGGACATTGAGTTGTAGATGCTCACAAAAATGCTGACCGCCGAGATGACGATGATCAGGCTGGTCAGCGTCAACAACATTAGTTTGATGTTGTCGACGATCATGGTCATCAGCCGCTTCATCGGAAAGATCGGGTTGACCGCCATCGCGCGGACGTCCTCGTTGATCTCGCCGGCCAGGGCGATCTCGGCCACGGTCGATTTGGTGCGGACGAAGATGGCGGTGACTTCCTTTTGCTCGTCAAGCAATTCGTGATCGTGGTCATGGCCGGCGTGTGCATCGTGAGCCTTGTTTGGCTTCGCGGCCTTGTCACGCAACGACTGCGGCACGGGGTAGCGGAATTTCTCCAGCCGATCGATCGCTTCCTTCAACGGCTTCTCGTGGCCGGAGATCGCCCAGAATCCAGCGAGGCTGACGAACACCGAGCGGTCATTCGGCGTCCCCGTCGGAGCCAGCACACCGACGACTCGGAACTTCTCGTCGTGAATGTGGTCGCTCTCGGCTCCGCCGTGAATCAGTTTGAACTCGCTGCCGATATTCCAGCCGTTCGTGGCGGCGACTCGCGAGCCGATGACGGCGTCCCACGGCGTTTTCAAAAACGTTCCTGGAACGCACACCCGAAACGGCTTGTTGTAGGCGTAGTCGAGATCGAAGAACTCCGGGATCGTGCCGACGATGGGAAAGCCCCCTTGTTCGGTGACATCACCAATCGCGATCGGCACCGCTTTTTCGACGGCGCGGTGTTCCTTCAACTCTTTGTAAAACAGATACGGCAACGGTTCACCCGGGCGGTCGAGACGGTAGATCGCGCTGAGGGCTAGGCTGAGGTCGCTCCCCTTCGGCCCGACAACGAGGTTGAAGCCGAAGCTCGGCTGACTGAAGAGGTCGCTGACCACTCCATTGATGATCAGCACGGCAACCATCAGCATCACGCCGAGCGCGACGCTGAGCGCGGTCAGGCTCGATGAAAGAATCCGCTGCTTGATGCTTTTGATGGCGATGGTGACGAGATTCATGGAGTCTTTGCCTTCGGCGAGCGGAGGGTGTCAGCCCTCCGAGAAAACGAACCCAAAACATTTCCGATGACTCGGAGGACTAACGTCCCCCGCTCGCCTTCTCTGAAAGATTGAAGTCACTCAGTTTTTCGATGCGGTCGAATCGCGCGGCGACGTCGGGTGAGTGCGTCACCAACAACAGCGAGACGTTATTCTCGCGGCAGGTGTCGCGGATCAGGTCGAGGATCGTGTTTTGGTTGGCGATATCGACGCTGGCGGTTGGCTCGTCGGCCAGCAGCAGCGACGGGTGATTGGCGAGCGCTCGCGCGACGGCGACTCGCTGCTGTTCGCCGACAGAAAGCTGCGGCGGGCGATGATGCAGGCGATGACCGAGGCCGACGCGGGTCAGCAGATCGGTCGCGCGATGCGAGTCAGTCCCCTTGCCGGAGAAGCACATCCCCAACAGAACGTTTTCCAACGCGGTGAACGCCGGCAACAGATTGAATGTTTGAAAGACGAAGCCGATCTTCAGTGCTCGGAAGCGGTCGCGACTCGGTTCGTTGAGGCCGGTGACATCCACGTTGTCGACGACGACTCGGCCGCTGTCGGGTGAAGTGATGCCGGCGATCACGTTGAGCAGCGTCGTCTTGCCTCCGCCACTGGAGCCGACGAGGGCGACCTGTTCGGCAGTCTGCAACTCGAAGTGCGGCACATTCAGCACGGGAATGCGTCCGCCGCCTGGCTCGCGATAGCTCTTCTTGAGATTGTCGAGCACCAAAGACATGCCGCCTCCGTGATTTTGGCCGACGTCGACCGGACGCCCACGTCCGGTCGATGGGATCGAAGCGATTTTGTCCGGGCGTAGGCGTCCCGACGACAATATCGCGCGGGATTGTGTTCGGGCCGTGAATACGCCGCAAGCCGCTCGCACGTGAGGCGACTTCGTGGAGTTGCCGAAAACCGGCCGATATACTGCCCCGCCCGTGCGACGGCGATTCGTCGCGACAACGATCCTGAGCGACAATAAAGGTGACACGATGGCGGTTCCGGTGATGGCTCCGGGCAAGACGAAAATTGGTTGGATCGGTACCGGCGTGATGGGCAACAGCATGGCCGGACACTTGTTGGCGGCCGGCTTTGCCGTGTCGGTCTACACCCGGACGAAGGCCAAGGCCGATCCGCTGCTCAGCAAAGGGGCCGGCTGGGCTGAGTCTCCGAAAGCACTCGCTGAGCAAAGCGACGTCATCTTCTCGATCGTTGGATTTCCCAGCGATGTCCGCGAAGTGATGCTCGGCACGAACGGGGCACTGGCGGGATCGAAGTCCGGAAACGTGCTGATCGACATGACGACCAGCGAGCCGTCGCTGGCGGTCGAGATTGCCGAAGCCGCAAAGGCCAAGGGCGTATTCAGCGTCGATGCTCCGGTTTCCGGCGGCGACATCGGGGCCAAGAATGCCGCTCTGTCGATCATGGTCGGCGGCGACAAAGAAGCCGTTGACGCCTTACAGCCCTGCTTCGCCGCGATGGGCAAAACGATCATCCATCAGGGCGGTCCCGGAGCCGGCCAGCACACAAAGATGGTCAATCAAATTCTGATCGCCAGCAACATGGTCGGCGTCTGCGAGGCGTTGCTGTACGGTTACAAGTCGGGCCTCGATCTGGAGACCGTCATGAAGTCGGTGTCGGTCGGAGCGGCGGGAAGCTGGTCGCTGTCGAACCTTGGCCCGCGAATCATGGCGAACAACTTCGATCCGGGCTTCTTCGTTGAGCACTTCATCAAGGACATGGGCATCGCGCTGGACGAATCGAAGCGGATGAATCTCGCGTTACCCGGCTTGGCGTTATCTCATCAGTTGTATCTGTCGCTGAAGGCTCAAGGGGGCGGACGTCTGGGCACGCACGCGCTGCAATTGGCGCTGGCACGGCTGTCAGACGTCGATTGGAAGGGCCGATAGTTTTCGTAGCCACGCTCGCCAGAGCGTGGGCTTGTGGTCGCTGACCCACGTACTGGCGAACGTGGCTACCAATGGGAACATCATGGCAACGAAGGGTGAGAAGTTTGCAGGGCTGACCGTCGCGATGGTCACTCCGTTTCGAGACGGCAAGTTGGACGAGTCCGGCTTGCGAAAGCTGGTTGATTGGCATGTCGAGCAAGGAACCGACACGGTTTGTCCAGTCGGCACGACGGGAGAAAGTCCGACGCTGACGCACGACGAACATCACCGCGTGATCGACGTCGTCTGCGCGCAGGCTCAGGGTCGCATCAAGGTCGTCGCCGGCACCGGTTCGAACAGCACGGCCGAGGCGATTGAGCTGACCGTCGCCGCCAAGAAATCGGGAGCGGACGGGGCACTCATCGTCGGGCCGTACTACAACAAGCCGACAATGGAAGGCTTTTATCAGCACTTCAAGGCAATCGCTGAGACGTGCGACTTGCCGATCATCCTCTACAACATTCCCGGCCGCACGGCCAAGAACATCGAGCCGGAGACGATCGCGCGCATCGGCGAGCTGCCGAGTGTTGTGGCGGTCAAAGAATCAACCGGCTCGATGGACGCCGCGTCGCAGATCATCGCCCTCAGCAATCTGACGGTGCTCTCTGGCGACGACAGTTTGACGCTGCCGCTGCTGTCGCTCGGTGGCCGAGGCGTGGTGTCGGTCGTCGGCAACATCGTGCCGAAGGACGTCAAAGCCATGCTGGCCGCGTGGGAGAAAGGGGACATCGCCTCCGCTCAAAAATGGCACCGCAAGTTGTTCCCGTTGTGCCGCGATATGCTGGGGCTATCGACGAATCCAATTCCAGTGAAAGCGGCGATGCAGATACTCGGCCGCGACACCGGCGAGGTACGATTGCCGCTCACGCCGCTCGACGCCAAACAGCGTGAGTGCTTGGCCGGCACGTTAAAAACTTATGGGTTGCTGTAATTTTTGAGGATGGGCACTCCTGCCCGTCTTTGTGTCTTTCGGACGGGTAAGAGTGCCCGTCCTACATTTCAGGGAGATCAGATCGTGGGATTGTTTGGTCGTCGAGCAGACGATGACGATGAAGATGACGAAGAAGAAGTCGAACTGGTTCTCTTCCAAGGCGCGCTCAACGGCAAAGAGCCGAACATGAAGGAGAACCAACGACTGGTTCAGGCGGGCCTGAATCCGGCCAAGGAGCTGGTCACCGACGGTCTCTCGCGCCGCGCGGAAACGATTCGCGTCGAGCCGAAAGGCGAACGCTCGCAAGTCGCATTTCTCGTCGATGGGATGCCATACGCCGGTGGCAAGCTGACCAAGCCGCAAGGACTGGCCATCACGCAGATGCTCAAGCTGCTCGCCGGTTTGGACATCAAAGTCCGCAATCAGCCGCAGTCCGGAGGCATGAAGGCTCAATGGAACGAACTGCCGTATGAGCTGGTCGTCAACACCAAGCCACAACAAGATGGCAGCGAGCTGCTCACGATCAAGGCTCGCCCCCTCAAGAATCAAATCGTCACGCCGGATGAATTGGGCATGTCTGACGATCTCAAGAAGAAAATCCGCGAATGGACCAGCCAGCACAGAGGACTGAGCCTCTCGGTCGGTGCTCCCAACACCGGCGTCACGACGACCGCATTCGGCATGTTGCGGGGCGTGGATTGCTACATGTTCCAGGTTCACTCGCTGCGTGACTTGGGAACTCGAGAAGTCATCAACGTCACGCCGTACCAGGCCAACGCGGACGACTCCTTCGATCAGACACTGATGCGGATTATCCGCGTCGAGTCGGACTGCGTCTTCGTTGATCCGGTCATCAATGCCGACATCACCAAGACGCTGTTTGCGATGCAGGACAAGATCACGCTGCTGTCCGAGATGCCGGCCAAAGACTGCGCCAGCGCGATCGTGCAATTGGTGCAATGGGCCGGCGATGCCAGCCTCGTGGCGAACGGCTTGATGGGACTCATCAACACCAAGCTCATTCGCAAAATTTGCCCCGAATGTAAGCAAGCCTATCGGCCGAATCCCAAGCTCATCGCCAAAGTCGGCCTGCCTTCCGACACGAAGACGCTGTACCGTAAACCCGTTGCGACCGAGAACGAACAGGGCGAAGTCGAGGAACCGGATCCCTGCGAAAAGTGCAACGACACCGGCTACCTCGGCCGCATCGGCATCTTCGAGATCATCGAGATGTCCGCCGGAGTCAAAGAGTGCATCATCGGCGGCGGTGATGCGAATGCGATCCGCACCGTGGCTCGCAAAGAGGGCATGACCACCTTCTCGAAGGACGCCCTGCGGCACGTCGCCAAAGGAATCACCGCCCTCGAAGAATTGCAGCGAGTCTTCAAACCCGTCGCGTAACTTTTGTCGAATGGGCACTCTTGCCTGTCACACGGTCGGGCAATCCGCCGAAGTCGGACCAACCTCCGAACCACTGGAGCAACACCATGCGAACAATGATCTTGGCGTCCGCCAGTTGTCTGGTTTGGTTCTTCGTCATGCTTTCGCAGCCCGCGCTGGCTCAGAACGCAAACACCCGCAGTGGCCATGCCTCCTGTCTCTTCGACGGCAAGTCGCTCGATGGTTGGGCGGTCGAGAATGGCGCAAAAGTCGAAATCCAAGACGGCAATCTGCTGCTCAAGGACGGCGACGGCTGGCTGCGATCGCATCACGTCTACGGCGACTTCCAATTGCACGTCGAATGGAAAGCCTTGAAGGCCGACACCTACGACGCCGGCATCTACTTGCGAGCACAGCGTGACGGTGCTCCGTTCCCGAAGAAGGGCTATCAAGCCAATCTGCTGCAAGGCAAAGAAGGCAACATCGGCAGCCTGCTCGGAGCCGAAAGCAAAGGTCTCGTGAGGCCAGGCGAATGGAACGCCTTCGACATCACCGTCATCGGCGATCGCGTCATGATGGTCATCAACGGTTGCCCAGCGTATTCCGTCGGAGGCATCAAAGAACCGGTCGGCCACGTCGGCATTCAAGTCGAGGTCCCGAAGGGGGGCCAGTTCCTGCTGCGAAATCTCTGCATCACCGAACTCGGTTTTGCGTCGATGTTCAACGGCCAGAACTTCGCCGGCTGGGAAGGAGCGGGCCAACCGGCCGAGACTTGCTGGAAGATCGAAAACGGATTGCTCGTTTGCACCGGCCAGAAAGGCCCGTGGCTGCGGACCTGTCGCGAGTACGACAATTTCTCGATGCGGTTCGATTACCTGCTGGCCGGCGGCGGCAACAGCGGCGTCTACGTGCGAGTCCCACAAGACGGCAACCATCATCGCGAGAACGACACGAAGCCGCCCGCCGGCTTCGAGATCCAAGTCCTCGACGATGCCGCCAAAGAACACGCGAAACTCAAGGACTATCAGTACTCGGCGTCGATCTACGACATCGCCGGAGCCAACCCGCGCAACACCCGCCCACCCGGCGAATGGAACACGCTCGAAATCGTCTGCGACGGCGACCGAGTCATCACGCGGCACAACGGCGTGACCGTCACCGACATCAACAGCGATTCGCACCCGCTCATCAAACTGCGACAGCTCAAAGGTTTCCTCGGCCTGCAAAATCACAGTACCGAAGTGAAATTCCGCAACCTCCGGATCGGTCCGCCAGTCAGGTAGTCAGCAGCGAAAGAGCCCGATCCCGTTTGCTTCCGAACATGGACGACGAGCACTTCATCGACATCGCTGAGCGAGATGAGATTCCTTCGCTCCAGACTCCGGTGCAGTTTCTGCCTGGAGTTGGGCCGTCGCGGGCACCGTTGTTGGAACGGCTGGAACTCAAGACCGCCGAGGATGTGCTGCTCAATGTGCCGCGGGACGTGCTGGATTTGTCTCGCGTCACGAGTGTCCGAGATTTGCAATCGGACACCTTGCAATCCGTTAAGGGCAAGGTCGTCGATCGGGACGCTCGGCTGACCAACACCGGCAAGACCATGACGTCCGTGTTGCTCAATTGCGGCGACGGGTACGTGCGCGGCATGTGGTTCAACCAACCGTGGATGATCAAGAAGTTCGAGGATCAGCAGACGGTGCTGTTCTCCGGCAAGCCGAAGTGGAAAACCGGCCGGTGGGAGTTCAGCAATCCGGAGTTTCAATACCTCGACACCGACGACAGCGACGCGCCCAGCGAAGTGCTGCCGCGGTATCACCTGACCGAAGGCTTGCGGATGCTCGATATGCGGCGCATCTCGCGAGCGGCCACCGAACGCTTCGCCGAGTTGATCGTCGAACACTTGCCGGAAGAGTTACTCGCGCGGCACAAGCTGCCGCGACGTCGCGACGCGATCCGGCAGTTGCATGTGCCCAAGACCATGGTCGAATTCCAAGCAGCCAAGCGGCGGCTGATCTTCGAGGACTTGTTGGAGTTTCAAGTCGGACTCGCCTTGCGACGCCGAGCTTGGAAGCGCGGTCCCCCTGCTCCGCCGTTGCCGGTCAACGCCAAGATCGACGCACGAGCACGCCGGCTGTTCCCGTTTCAATTTACCGCCGGCCAAAACCAAGCCGTCGCGGAAATCTGCCGAGACATCGGCTCCGATCAAGCCATGCACCGGTTGCTGCAAGCGGATGTCGGGGCCGGCAAGACCGCGATTGCGATCCACGCGATGTTGGTCGCGGTCGCCAACGGACATCAGGCGCTCATCATGACTCCCACCGAGTTGCTCGCGACGCAGCACTGGAACACGATCGACTCACTCTTGGCCGAAAGCCGCGTCGAACGGCGGCTGCTGACCGGCAGTCTGACCGAGTCACAGCGACGGCAAACACTGGCGGAGATGGAATCCGGCGCGGCGCAGTTGATCATCGGGACGCAGGCATTGATTCAAAAGAACGTTCGCTTCGCCAAGCTCGGATTGGTCGTGATCGACGAGCAACACAAGTTCGGCGTCGCGCAGCGCGCGCATTTCGGCGGCGGTGGACTCGCGCCGCATGTGCTGGTGATGACCGCGACTCCAATCCCGCGCAGCTTGTGCCTGACGCAATTCGGCGATCTCGACATCACGTCGATCACGGACCTCCCGCCGGGCCGTCAAAAGATCGTGACGAATCGTGTCTTCTCGGAACCGACTCGGCAGCGAGCTTGGGAATTCATCCGCCAACAACTCGCCGCTGGCCGGCAAGCGTACGTCGTCTGCCCTCGCATCGGAGCGAGCGACGATGCTGACGAAGCCTCGGTCGTCGAGTGGTTGCGGAATCTGGCTCCCGGCGCGGCGAGTTCTTCGACCGACATGCCTCTCGCCGCTGAAGAGGCCTTCGCGAAACTGTCGGTCAGCGAGTTGAAAGGTTTTCGAGTCGGTCTGATTCATGGCCGGATGCCGCGCGACGAACGGGCCGCGACGATGGAACGTTTTCGCGACGGCGACTTGCAAGCGCTGATTTCAACGACCGTTATCGAAGTCGGCGTCGATGTTTCCAACGCGACGCTGATGGCCATCTTCCACGCCGAACGTTTCGGTCTGTCGCAGCTTCATCAACTGCGTGGTCGTGTCGGTCGTGGCAAGTTTCAGGGATACTGCTTCCTCTTCTCCGACGCGGACGATCCCGATGCGTTGCGACGGTTGCACGCGGTCGAGTCCAGCACGAATGGTTTTCAAATTGCCGAGGCGGATTTTGAACTGCGAGGGCCAGGAGATGTGCTCGGAACTCGGCAACACGGCGAGCTGCCGCTCCGCTTCGCGGACATCCTGCGCGACCAAGAACTGCTGGTTGAGGCTCGCCACGCCGCCGGCGATGCGATCGACAGCGGCGCAATCGACACGGCGGAATACGCACCACTCAAACTGCAAGTGCTAGACCGCTTCGCAACGTTGATGGACTTGCCGCAGACTGGCTAGTGGCAGACACGTCAGCCACGACTTATGGTCGCCGACCTCGGCCACCACCACCGCCTCGGCGGCGCTGGGGGGGAGGTGGTGGCGTCGGTTCCGCGCCACCCGATCCGCGCGGATCATTTTCCAGGCTTTCATCGGCGTCGTCTGGCCCCAGATTACGGCCGACAAGCTGCGGTTGCAGCAAGTACTTGATCGCCTCTTCCCACGATGGAATGTTCGAATAGGTAATCGGTGTCACCACATAGGCGTCCCCATCGACAGCCTCGATGACGTCGGCAGCACTTCCTTCCGCGGAAGGTTCGCGATTCGGTCTGAAGGCAGCATCTCTTGCCGGACCATCACCAGTCCGACGGCGGCGACGACGACGAACACCACTGCGCGGTTCGGAGGAAGGACGGTCCGCGTCTGCGGCACCTTCCGCCGCGATTTCCTCGCCTAGCCCATCGCTCACAGCGGAATCGCCCGCAACGGCGGAGGGAATGAAATCGTGAGACTCACCGTCTGCGGCCAAGGCATCACTCAGATCGAACGTCGTTCCTTCGTTACCATCCGGCGGCAATGCGCGCGACTCCGAACGAGGCTCTCGACGACGACGGCGGCGACGGCGTGGACGCAGTGCGTCATCGTCTTTGTCCATTGGTTCGACATCAAAGGCTGAGACCATCTCATCGGATTCACCCGCAGCCTCGGCTGGCGGAAGCCTCGAAGTCTCGACCACGCTGCCGACAGGTGCCGGTCGCACGTCCGAATCTTCGTCGGGCCAAACGAGTTCATCATCGATCGACCGACCCGCCGATCCACTGCGGTCTTTCAAAACAGCATCCGGCGTTTGTGAACTTTGCGCAACGGATTCTTCGCGAGGCCGACGGGCGGACACCACGTGAGCCACGCTCGATGACGGCAGAGTGACTTTGGGTTGCTCGTCGAAGATGCCACTCCCGAAATCCTCAAAACCGCCGGCCGAGGGTGCGGTTGGTTGGCTGGCTGGCGCGGCCTGCCGAGGCTCGTCGCGGCGGCGATCATCGCGCTCCGGGCGACGCTCGCCACTCGGCCGATCTCCGCGTGGACCACGATCATCACGGGGACGATCCCCGCTCTGCGGACGAGGCCGCTGTTCTCCGGAATTGCTTCCCGAAGTGGCCGAGGCTTCAGCGGGGCGATGTTCGTCTCGGGGCGGTCGCTGCCCGGCTGGAGAACGATTCTCCGATCGCGGACGTTCATCTCGACTGCGGTCCCGACGGCCACGATCACCGCCGCTGCGTCCACCGCGATCTCCTCGGTCGCCACGCTGCGATCGAGGCCGTTCGCCTTCGCCGCGTGGGGAATCAGTCTCTGGAATCTCTTCCCACTCCCAATTCTCAAGCATGTCCCAATAAGCATCCTCCCGCGTGCGCCGTGGCTGCCTGCTGCGGCGAGGCTCAGATCGCACTTCTTCAGCCGCATCGACGCGTCCAGGCGAGAGGACTTCGGCATCACTCTCTTCGTCCTCGTCCTCTTCATCTCTGTCAGTGACATCGACACTGGCCACGCTGCTTTCGGGAGCCAGTGTCAGCCCATCGTCAAAGTCAGCGGGCAAAGTCAGCCCTTCAGCGTCGTAGTCATCGGGCAAGGTCAGGCCATCGTCATCCGAGATCAAACCGGCTTCGGCGGTTGAGCACCCGGCAACCGAAGTGCCAGCCACTTCGACCTCTTCGACAACGCCGAATCCGAACGAATCGTCGTCGCTCTTGACACTCGCTTTGGCGACTCGTTGGGGAGCCGCTTTCACCGGTGGCTTTGTGGCCACAACCGGCGGCGAGGTGGGTGCCGGCGGAGCCACTTCTGACTCCGCTGCGGGAGCAAATTCCACTTCGGACTGAGGAATCGAAGCCGGCGGCTCCGGCGGCTTGGGAAGCTCGACCTTGAACATGTCCTCGTCGAGGAGGTCTTCGTCGCCGGTGGATTTATCCAAATTGATGCCAAAAAGATTCTGAGCCAAACCTGCCCAGTCGTCGGCAGGTTGGTCGAGTTGCGGTTTCTTGCTCATAGTCGGCGGAGAGTAACTTGTCTCGACTCATCCGCCAACTATCACCATTCCGACGGCACTTCCAAGAAACTCATTTGGATAAGGTCTCATCGCCTGGTTTGCCCGTATGTTGCGAAATGTCCCCGCTCCGATTGCGTCAGAACCCATCGAGCAACATTGTGCGAGAGTGGGGAGTTGGGAAAAAATTCCAGAGACTTTCTTGCGAAGGAACTGAAGGATGTCCTCATTTTTCGGCCGTGCTTACCTGACGGAACCGGCAAGCTCGTGATAACCCGCAAAGTCCGGCAAGCTCGTGATAACCCGCAAAGTACCGAACAAAAAATGGCTGCTGGGCGACTCGTCCCGTGGCGGGTGAGGTATGTTTCGGTGGCTGACGTTGCAGTACCGTTAGCTGGGACTTGGGTGTCCTAAAGAACAAAAAAGGAGCGAGAGAATGAAGAATCTGTTGAGTCTGATGGTGGCTGGCGTCCTGGCGATGTCGGCGGCAGTGGGCGGTGCACAACCTCTGGCCCCGGTGCCGGAACCAATGGCAGCCTCAGTGGCATCTGGCGGCCCAATTGAGCTGTATCGCTGTGTGAAGTATGTCGATCTCAGAGAAATGGCTCCCTGCGCGAAGCCGATGATCGTTGAGGTCCGTGACCCCTGCTGGAAGCCGGATCCGTGCAATCCGTGCGGCAAGCCGCAGTGCGTCAAGGTGCAGATTTGCGTGCCGGAGTGCAGTTGCTGCCCGCCGACCGTGAAGTGCAGCAAGAACGGCAAGAACGTCCGCTACGACTTCGGCAAGTACGCCGTCGATATTCGTGGCAAAAAGGGCTACATCGAAGTGGACTACCAGGACTAATTCTCCCGCAATCCTGATTCGACGAGACGGAAATGCGAACCGGCTGAGGTGGAACCTCGGCCGGTTTCGTTTTGCGCTTCGTGGCGGATGCGTCTCGCATTCGACCGACGTGAGACACGTTGGCTACGTTCAAGCCCCGATCCGAGTCACTCGCACCGCACACGATTTGTAGTTCGGTTGTTTGGAGTACGGATCGAACACCGCATCGGTGAGCTGATTGGCGTTCGATTCGTGCATTGGCACGAACACCTGCCCGACCGGCACGCTGGGAGTCAGAAACGCCTGAGCGATGACTCGGCCGCGTTGCGACTCGACCGAGACCATTTCATTCGGGGCGATGCCGAGTGACCGGGCGTCGTTCGGATTGATCTCGACGTACAGCAGTTGCGGATACAGCTTCCGCAAGACTTCGGATTTCGAAGTCCGCGTCTGCGTGTGCCACTGTGACGCCGTTCCGCGTCCGGTCAGCAATACGAACGGATACTTCGTCGACACCGGCTCTGTCATCGGCCGCGGTGCCTCGAACAGAAACTTCGCGCGGCCATCCAGATGATAGAAACGGCCATCGGCAAAGAGTCGACGTTCCTTCTCGCTCCTCGCCCCTTGCTCCTCACCCCTCGCAAGCGGCCATTGAATCCCGCCGCTCTCGTCGATCATCCGGTAGTCTTCGATCCCAGTGATGTCGCAGGGTTGTCCGGCGGATAGCTGTTTCAGAATCTGAAACACCGCTTCCGGCGAATCCCAGCGGTCAAACATTTTTCCACAGCCCCAGGCGTCAGCGATCAATCGGAAGATCGAAAAGTCGGACAGAGCTTGTCCCGGCGCACGCCGTACTTTTTTCAAGACTCCAAAGCGGCGTTCGCTGTTGATGAACGTGCCATCTTTTTCGCCCCAGCCAGCGGCCGGAAGCACGAGATGTGCTCGCTGCGCCGTCTCGGTCGAGTGATACATGTCTTGCACCACGAGGAAATCCAAGCGATCCAAAATGTCGTGACACAGTCG
>CAMAWN010000041.1 GCA_945861865.1 Candidatus Kuenenia stuttgartensis
CGCGAAACTCAGACCATGCCGCGACACCAACGCCACGGCTTCGACTTTGAACTCCCTCGTAAACACTCGACGTTTTGACATGAACTTCGCCCCTCACGCGTCACAATACGCGCTACGTTGCGCGCACGCAAAACGTGGGCTAGTCCAGATGATGTTCTTCATCATCACTCCCGGATTGATTTGTGGTGCGTTCGCTGAACGCATGAAGTTCAGCGCGATGGTTTTGTTCTGCGCGCTGTGGGGGCTGTTGATTTATTGCCCGGTCGCTCACTGGGTGTGGGCGGCAGACGGCATGTTCAACCATGCCAACGCCGGCGCGAAGTTCGGCGCATTGGACTTTGCGGGTGGCACGGTGGTGCATTTGATTTCAGGAGTGTCGGCTCTGCTGTGCGCCATCATGCTGGGCAAGCGTCTGGGCTTCGGGCAGGATCCGATGCCTCCGCACAATCTGACGTACACGTTCATCGGCGCGACGATGTTGTGGGTCGGATGGTTCGGATTCAATGCCGGCAGCGCGGGAGCGGCGAATGCCGCAGCGGTCTCCGCGTTTGTCGCGACGCACATGGCGGCGGCCACAGGAACTCTGACTTGGGCCGGCATCGAATGGTTCAAGCGGGGTAAGCCTAGTATTCTCGGAGCTTGTTCGGGGTGCGTGGCTGGTTTGGTGTGCGTGACCCCTGCCGCCGGTTTTGTGACTCCGACATCGGGTATGGTTTTGGGCATCGCTGCGGGCATCGCTGCGGGCATCGTCTGCTACGTCGCTTGCACCACGATCAAGTCCAAGTTTGGTTACGACGACTCACTGGACGCCTTTGGTGTCCACGGCGTCGGCGGCTTGGCGGGGGCCTTGCTGACCGGCGTCTTCTCCAGCTCCGAAATCGCTGGAGTAGGAAAGGGAGGACTGATCGAGGGGAACTCGCAGCAGTTGGTCAATCAAGTCGTCGCAGCCGGAACCTCGTTGGTGTTGGCCGTGGTCGGCACGTTCATCATTCTCAAGGTGGTCGATGCCTTGGTCGGCTTGCGAGCCAGTCAAGAGGACGAGATTCAAGGGCTCGACCTCAGCCAGCATGGCGAGGAAGGCTACATCATTTCGTACTAACCAGGTCGCGGCTGGACTGCCGCTTGCGGAAGTCATTGCGCTGCGTTCTCATAACCTTTGAAACTTACCCTCAGACGGCACGAATAGCGGACTCTCGCCAGCGCTCGCTGGCGGACGCGGTTTCAGGAGTTGCACTCATGAAGAAAATTGAAGCGATCATTCGGCACTACAAATTAGAAGAGGTAAAAAACGCACTCACCGAAACCGGCATCCTCGGCATGACCGTTTGCGAAGTCCGCGGTTTCGGCCGGCAGCGCGGCCACAAGGAAACCTATCGCGGAGCGGAATACACCGTCGATTTTTTGCCCAAAGTCAAACTGGAAGTCGTCGTGGATGACGGCGATCTGCAAAAGGCGATTGACACGATCACCAGCCACGCGCGCACGGGGCAAATCGGCGACGGCAAGATCTTCGTCTCAAGTCTGGACGAAGTCATTCGCATCCGCACCGGCGAACAAGGTGCCGGTGCGGTTTAGTGGACTCGAGTCTGGCAGTCAGCGAGAAACGCTGTTTCCGAAGCGTGCTTGGGAGACAGTTTTTTCATTTCCGTTTCGCCCTCGCAAGCCCTTCGGGTTGGATCATTTGCGATCGGATTCTTCGCTCGGCGATTGCCGTTGTGCCGCGTCCTCTTTGTCTCGCAGCACCGACGTCAACCAGCGTCCCCAAATCAAATACTGCAACACGACACTCAGCGTCAAACCAATCGCGATCACGACCATCCATAACAAATCCGGCAGGACTAACGCTACCAACGCCAAGAACGCGGCGGAGATCAGCAGCAACATCGCCAGTGCAGCGAAGGTCGCGGAATTGCGTTGGTCGTCGGAAGGTCGTTCGGCCATCAGGCAGCTCCCGATGGAGTGCCGAACCGTTTTTCGAGTTCGTGATGCCGATGTCCGAATCCGTCTTCGAGTGCCTCGCGAATCTTCCGTTCGTTGATGAGCAGACCGAGTATCCCGCCTGGCGGAACAAACGTGATGCGATCCGTCACACGACTGCCCGCCGAAGTCGCCTCGAAGAGATGCTCGTGTTCCCACGATCCCAGCGGTCCTTCGACTTGGCGTTCGACGAACCTTCGCGGCTCGTCCCAAACCGTCACGTCATGCACGGCCGAACGCACGACGCCGTAAGCCTGCACTCGGAATTCCATTCGTGCCCCCAGCGACAGTCGCTGCGGTGCGGCGTCGAACACGAGCATCACGGACGACGGGGTAATGAGCCGGATGTTCTCCGGCTGAGCCAAAAACTCGAACGCGACTTCGGGCGAACACGCCAATTCCACGCTCGCTTCGAACACGGCCATGAATTATTGCTCCCAACTTGGAATGTCGGCCGGAGCATAGTCGAACGCGCGGCGCGAAGGTACGTTGCCGCCGCACGATCAAACTCTGGCTCTTGGCTTCAACCTCATGCGATTCGCTCCCGATCTCCTTCGTCGTTGCTGTTTCCTCGCTGGCCCGACCGCCTGCGGGAAAAGCGCCGTCGCGCTCAAACTGGCGGAACAATTGATTGCCGAGCGTGGCCTGGCGATCGAGATCGTCTCGCTCGATTCGATGACGTTGTACCGGCGAATGAACATCGGCACCGCCAAGCCCGCGATCGAAGAATGCCTCCGTGTGCCACACCACCTCTTCGACCTCTTGGAACCTTCGCAGGAATTCAGCGTCGCCGAGTACCTCGTCGCGGCGGAGCGAGTATGCCGTGAGATCATCGTACGCGGCAGCACTCCGCTGTTCGTCGGTGGCACTGGGCTGTACCTGCGCAGCCTGCTGCGAGGTGTCTTTGAAGGTCCAGCCGCCAACGAGGGACTTCGGCAACGTCTGGAATCCGAAGCCGCGTTCGATGGTGTGGACGCTCTGCATCGCCGATTGCAGCAGCTCGATCCAAACACGGCCGAGCGATTGCATCCGAATGACTTGCGGCGTGTCGTGCGAGCACTCGAAGTCATCGAACTCACCGGCCAGCCGATGTCCGCTCAGCACCGCGAAGAGCCATTGCCGCTCGACCAGCGGCCAACCAACGTGGTTTGGTTGTCGCCACCGCGCAACTGGCTTTACAGCCGTATCAATCAGCGAGTCGAGGCGATGCTGGACGCCGGCTGGCTCGACGAAGTGCGGTCGCTGCTCGCTGAACCTCAGCCGCTCAGCCACACCGCAGGCCGGGCGCTCGGCTACAAGGAACTCATTGAATTCTTGCGAGGTGAGGGATCGCTTGCCGAAACGGTCGGGTTGATTCAGACGCGAACTCGCCAGTTCGCGAAGCGGCAGCACACTTGGTTTCGGAATCTTGAGGAGTGCCGCTCGCTGCCAATCACGGGTGACGAGTCACCGGCGGAAGTCGCGGCCAAGTTCGCGGGGCAGGTTTTCAACCTGCCCTAATTGGCCGAACAGGTTAAAAACCTGCTCCACGTCAGAGGTCACCCATCTCAGCGGGGGGTTCTTCGAGGGCCAAGTTCCACTCGTTCCAGATCAACCAGAATTGTGGCAATTCGTCGCCGTGAGTCTCGACGGCGAGATCGAACGCGACACCCAGCGTGATCCCTTCCAGATCTTTCAGAGCACGATCCGTCGCCTCGGCTAATTCTCGCATGGCCATCAGCAACGCCTGCGACGCGGACTGAGAATGGAAGACGTGATCCGCTGCCGTATCCATGAGAGCCTCCTGAAGGATGGGGCCGAAAGCGCGGCATCGTAGCATGCCAAGACTCCGCGAAAAGTAGAGAGAATCAAGAAGAGCTTATTCACGGCGGGAATGTTTTTTGTGTCCGCCGAACGGATCCTGGTCTCGGCCATCGTGGTTCTGGGAGTGATTGTCGGGCTGGTCGAAGTTCGCCAAGCGATCAGAGAGGAACTCGAAGACGTTGCCTCTGACATCGGCAGCATCAATCAGAGCTACTCCTACACCGGCTTGAAGACCAACAAGAGCAGTGAGATAGTCACGCCAATCACCACGACTTGCTGATGTTTCTGAAAGCCGCCGAACAATCTCAACGACGGCCAGCAAAAATCTGAGGGCTCTCTCTCCACCCTCATCGCATTGTGTGGTGGGGGTTTTTTGTTGCGCGCGTACTTGCTGAAATGCCGCTCCCGAAATTACCTCTGGGAGTATTTTAATGCCAAGGCCGTCCTCGATACTGTCCGTCCCGATCTGGCTGTTGTTGTTTTTAGCGTCTTTGACGCAACCGACTCGTGCCGATGAGTCGCCCACTCGCCCAGTCAAGCTGATCTTCGACACGGACATGGGCAACGACATCGACGATGCGCTCGCGCTCGGCGTCATCCACGCGCTGCAAAGTCGCGGTGAGTGCGAATTGCTGGCGGTCACGCTCAGCAAAGACAACGATTTCGCTGCGCCGTTCGTCGATCTGATCAACACTTTCTACGGACGCGGCAATATCCCGCTGGGAGTTGTCCGCAATGGCAAGACGCCGGAAGACAGTCGCTATCTGACCGATACGGTTAATGCTTTCGACAACGGCCAGCCGCGATATCCGCACAAACTTCGCAGCGGCAAAGAAGCCCCTGAGGCAGTCGGCCTGTTGCGGAAAATGCTCGCGGCTCAACCGGATCGGTCGGTGGCACTGGTTGTTGTCGGGTTCTCGACGAACATCTTGCGGCTGTTGGACTCGCCCGCCGATCAACACTCGCCGCTGGCCGGCAAAGAACTGGTGACTCGGAAAGTCCGGCTGCTGTCGATGATGGCCGGCATGTTCAGCGAGAAGAATCGCGTGAAGGAATACAACGTCTTCATCGACTCGCCCGCGGCTCAAAGAGTGTTCACCGAATGGCCGACTCCGCTCGTCACCAGTGGGTTCGAGATTGGGCTGGCGATTAAGTTTCCGGCAACGAGCATCGAACGGGACTTCGGCTACGTGAAGCATCATCCGCTCAAGCAGGCTTATGAGCTGTATCAGAAGATGCCGTATGACCGTGAAACCTGGGATTTGACCTCTGTGCTGTACGCCGTCCGGCCGGATCATGGCTATTTCGGCCTGTCTCCTGCCGGTCGAATTCGCGTCGATGCTCAAGACGTGACGCAGTTCGATCTCGTCGACGCTGGACAGCAGCGGTATTTGACGGTCAACGCCGAGCAGGTCGCGCGCGTCCGTGAGGCACTCGTCCAATTGGCAAGTCAACCGCCAGCCGTTCGCTGAGTTGTCTGGCGAGTGTTTGGCCAAGGTTGTCGGAAGATTGGCCGGGCATTCGTCAGGCTGGTGAGCGTGTCAGCGGTTATATTCCGTCGTCCCATGGAAATTGACCGGGCGTGGGCGCCCGTTCAAAGAAAACGCGAGCCTCAAGGAATTCATGATGCCTGTGACCATCGACCGCGATTTCGGACGCCGTGAATTCTTGAGCGTGGTGGCCGCCGCCTCTACGACCGCGATTGCCGGTGACCGTTTTGGACTCGCCGCCGATCCGGCGAAAGACACCAAGAAGTCGAAGGAGCCGGTGCCGCTCAACAAATCGGGAACCGTGCTGCTCGATGTGGATGGCAAACGCTTGCTGCTGAAAACCAAAGTCTGTCTGCGCGAGGGAGTGCTCGAAATGTTCTGCTGTCTGAAGCAGACCAAGGAGCACGAGTCGATTCTGTCGATTGATTCCGAGGCCTACGTGATTCACACCGGTTTGCTTGCGCTGGGGGCGAAGCCCGGATCGCCAGTGAAGTTTCAGCCGGAGTATTCGCCTCCCAAAGGAACTCGGATTCGGCTCTTCTGTCAGTGGACCGACAAAGATGGCAAACCGCATCGTGAACCGGCCGAGAAATGGATTCGCAACTCCTCGAAGCGATTCTTCGTGGAACTGTTCGACGAAAAACCAGTCGGCCTCGAATTGAAAGAGGACTCCGAATTGAAGTGGGACGAGAAAAACAAAGAGCTGTATTGGTTCGGCCACATGTCGGAGAAACAACGCGACTCATTCCTGGCGCTGTCGAAGGACGCGAAGTATCGGAAGGCGATTCAAAAGTTTTTCGTCCGAACGCAGCCACACGAACTGGCAGATCCATGGGTCTTCGCCGGCAGTGGCTTTTTCGTGGACGAGGCCAACGGCACGAAGTCGTATCTGGCCGAGGGGGGCGACCTGATCTGCGTCGCAAACTTTGCCTCCGCCATGCTGGATCTCGCGGTACCAAGTTCTGCGACCGGAGAAAGCAACTTGATATGGGAAGCCTGGGCCGATCGGATTCCCCCCGTCGGCACCGAGGTTCTGCTGGAGCTTGTGCCAGAGCTTGATCCCAAGCCGGTAAAGCCGCTGGAAAAAGCGGACAAACCGAAGTAGCCGAGGTTGCTCGCAAAATGAGCGGCGAAGTTTTCCGGCCGCGTCCGTGACAAACTTACGCGATTGCACCGATCCCGCAGTTGGCGGCGGCCGGTCGTGGGATACCAAATCTTCTCAACATCCGCAGCAGGCTCGCCGCGACGGATCGTTGGACGGCGGCAATTCTCGTCACCGCGATGGAAGCGATGCGTCGATCTGAGTCCTAACTGCCCCGTGCGGATGGACTCTGCGGGTTTCGGGATTCATCACGTCTCACTCGCAAACCGCGGTGTCCTGTCGATTCGGTGACCTCAGTGGATTGGGGGCACCGCTTGGCGGATCCGTTCGGAACGCGCAAGGCCGCCCGTCGCATGAAATACCTGTCTTGGTTTCTTGGCCAGTCTCGCTGGTTGACGAATCCCGTGCGCAATGTCCCCAAAGTTGCTCGCCGGATGAGGCGCTCGCCGCATTGCCACAACGCGTTGGGTTCGTTCGTTGTCATTCTCACCATCGGATTCTTGTACGCCCACGCGCAGCCGACGACGGCCGGAACGGACCCGGTCTCGGCTAACGGCGGAGCAACTCTCGCAGACGTCGAGAAGGAATTCGGCGGTCCCGGAACGGTTGGCTCTGTGGGGATATCGCAGTCGTCCGTCGCCACGAACGACACTCCCACGCTCACCGGCAAGGAGGCCCTCCTGGAATGCGATCGCATCCTTCGAGAAGCAGAAGCCAAGCTCGAAAAAATCTCGGCCTACACCGCGACTTTCGTCAAACAAGAACGGATCGGCGATGCGCTGACCGAACTCCAGGTGATTCAGCTTCGAATGGTCCACCAACCCAAGCGAATCTCCATGAAGTGGGAAGGGGGCAAGGACGCCGGCCAACGAGCCATTTACGCCGAGGGGGAAAATGAAGGGGACATGCTGGTCCGTAAACTCAGTGGCATTGAGGCTCGATTGGGAGTGATCTCGCTGAACCCCGTCGGCGTGATGGCGATGAAGCATTCCCGACATCCGATTACAGATGCCGGACTCCTGAACCTGACGAAAATCACTCGCCAACAACGCCAAGCGGACCTGAAGCTCGAATCGGGAGTCTCCGCCAAACTGTTGGACCATCAGAAACTCAACGGCCGCGATTGCCAGTGCCTGGTCGTTGAATATGCGAAACCAGAGTTTGCTTCGGACGAAAAGAAAGAGTACCGCAAGTCAATGATTTACATTGACTCGCAGACCAAAATGCCGAGCTGTATCCGCTGCTACGGTTGGCCGGAAAAAATCGCCGACGCAAATCCACAAAAGCTCGATCAAACCACGCTGTTGGAACTCTACGCATTCAAAAACATAGACTTTGATGCGCAAGTCCAACTCGACGACTTCAGCCGCACTCGGCTGCAATAACGAGCACGCGTTCGCGGTCATTTGTTTTCGGCCGCGACCTCATTCAGCAGCTTCAGCAGCGTCTCGACGATCTTCGGGGACGCACCGACTTCCAGATAGCTGGAGCGTGCTCGCCATGTTTCGTACCCGGCGAGTTCGTGTTGCTGCGGCGTCGGCAGGTAGCCGTTCCAACCGTTTGCCAATGCGATCGTGAAGGTCGGCTGGAGCGGGCTGCGGCGCTTGATTTCGAGGCCGATCTCCGTGAAGACCTCGGCCGGGATTGCGACGATCCCCAGTTCGCCGATGCGAATGGCCTGCAACTTCAGCTTCACCGTATCGGGGTACTCGGCCAGCTTGAGCGTCTCTCTCGCGTAAATGTCGAGCATCGTCTTGTACGGAAACTCGCCCGCTTTCGAGAGCCGTTCTTTCGCAGCGGCAATGTCGTCGGCTGAGGGCTTGCGGACTTTCAATTCGATCTCGGTCTGGCGCATCACGATCGACACGGCTGAGCGATATTCAGCTTTCTCATGTGCCGCGAGAGCCGCCGTCGCAACGCTGTTGGCGACCACTTTGAGCTTCTCGAACGGCTGAAACTTGGGAGGCATGGTCAGCCCAAAGTTGACGTTGTTGACATCGCCGCTCGTGCCATTCGACATGATGCCGACGAACGACGGCTTGGCCGAGTTGTCGGCTTTCAACAACTGACCGATCCGTTCCGCGAACGCTCCGAAATAGTCGGCGGACAAATCGTTCCCCGTGCCGCCGACGTAGTGCAGCGAATAATTCGCCAAGAACGCGCGCGGCCGGCCGTCGGGAGATTGCACGCTCAAGAAGCTAACTTCCGGATCGACGGGGCCGGCCGACTTCGAGACCTTCGAATTGTTGAATCCTGGATTCATCCGAGCCTTGTCGATCCGACCAAACGGGTTGGTCTCGTTCGAAGGTTCTTTCAACAACCAACGGCGATTGAAGACCTGTGTCTCGTCGCGACCCACGCCCCAAGCGACGCGAGCCGGCGCGAGATTGTCATTCGCCTGCTTGATCCCGGCAGCGACCCGCTCGGTCAGGAACTCGACGTACTCGACGATCGGCTCGCTCTGAAACACTCCGGTGACCGTCGGACACGAATGCGCATGCGTGGAGGAAATCAGCATCCGCTCCGGCGGGATGCCGGTCAGTTTGCTGGCTCGCTGTTTGACGTCGTCCATCAGTTCGCGGCGGATCACGCAGTTGTCCACGACCACGAACGCCACCCGCGTCCGCCCGTCGTCTAGCACCAAACACCGCGCGTGCAACGGATCGGCTGCCTTCTTGGCGGGAGTATCCTGCATGTTGCCGTTCATCGAGATCGGAAACTTCAGCGGCGTGACGTCCATCGCGAACGCGCCGGCCTTGAGTTCGCCGCCTGTTGCAGACAGCGGCAGAGCGAGAAAGTTGCAAGCCAGTAAAACCACTCCGACTGCTGACAAAGTCCGATTCATGTCAAGCTCCCGTTTGCTGCGGTCGTGACCGATTGCCCATCAAGGGTTACGTGTTTTTGCGACTCTTCGTCCCGATTGCTATGCTCTCGCCGCCGAGCCTGCGGAGCACGAACGGACTTTCGAGCGTCTCGGCAATTTCGAGGAGCATTTCATGCGAGCGGTTTGTCAGCGGTTCGGAGTTCTCGTGGTGGCTCTCGCCACTGTTTTCAGCGGTTCCCCAGCGCCGGCTCAAGACGAGGACATGGTCAACGAGCTGTCGCCGTTCTACGGCTTCAAGCCGCTGGAACTGGTCAAGCTCTCGGATCGCTCGGCCAATTTGGTCGCTGGAGATTTCAATCACGATGGCATCACCGACTTGGTAATTGCCGACAATGCACACAGCCGCATCGACCTGCTGCTGCAACGTGGTGCCAAGCCAGCGAATGTTCCCGGCGGGAAGGTTGAGGTCAATCAATTCGCGGCCAATTGGCGATTCGAGCATCGCAAGCTCAGTGTCGATCACGAAATCGCCGCGATGGCGGTCGGAGATTTCAACAACGACGGACTGACCGACGTCGCGTACTTCGGCGGCACCGACAAACTCGTCATCCGCTTTCAGCCGAAGACCGGCGACTGGACTGAGAAGACCACCATTCGGCTGCCGGATGTTCCGGCGTTCGCATGGGTCGTGCTCGCGGGAGACCTCAACAGCGACAAGCGCGACGACATCGCCGTGCTCGGTTTGAGCCAGACGTACTTGCTGTATCAGCAGAATGACGGCAAGCTCGGTTCGCCAGAGAGTCTGTTCAACACGTCGCAGCGACTGACGCTCGGCCAGATCGCGGATCTCGATGGCGATGGACGCAAGGATCTGTGCTACCTCTCGCACGATGAAGCCGAGCAAGCGTTCGCCGCACGGCTGCAAGGCCAGGACGGGCGACTCGGTCCGGAGTTGCGGTTTGAGATGACCAAGCCGCGCTCGGTGTCGATCGCGCAGCTCGACCAATCGCCTCAGGTAGAAGTGCTGACCGTCGATTCCTTGACCGGACGGGTGAAACTCCTGCAACTCGAACGTCCTGCCCCGAAGCCCGGGGAACTCGCCAGCCGCTTGATTCAATACGGACTCGGCCAGCAAGCGGCTGACAAGTCTCGCGACATCGCCACTGCGGACCTCGACGGTGACGGACTGACAGATGTGGTGATCGCCGACCCCGATGCCGCGCGCATGATCGTCTTCAAGCAGCGGAAAGGAATCGGACTCGAACAGGGCGAAGCGTTCTCCGGCCTGGTTGGGGCCGAGCAAGTCCGTACGGCGGACTTGGACGGCGACGGAGCCGCTGAGGTCGTTGTGCTCAGCACCAAAGAAAAGACGATCGGAGTCAGCCGCATGGCGGAAGGCCGGCTGACGTTCCCACAGGCGCTGCCGATGGGTGGCAAGGAACCGATCGCTCTGGAACTCGCGGACCTCGATGACGACAAACACTCCGACATCATCTACCTGACCAAGGCACGCGCGGCACGCGAAACGACCTACACGCTGGAAGCTCTGCATCGCGCCGCCAACGGTGCTTGGGAACCGCATCTCTTTGACGGCAAGCCGTCCGTGACGCTTGAACTCAAAGGGGCACCGAACCGTATTCAACGCCTGGACCTCAACAACGACGGACGGCCGGAATTCATGCTTTTCGGCGGCACGGACAAAGCTCCGACGTTGTTCTCGCTCGACGATAAGGGCGTGCCGAGAGAGGTGAAGACCGAAGGGGGCATTCAACTCGGCAACGTGCAGCCGGGAGCGGTCTTCTTCGGACAACTGCAAGTCCCCACGCTGCTCGTCGCCCAGGACAAGTTCGTCCGCAACATGCGGTTCGATGAAGCCACTCACGGATGGCAAGTCGCCGACCAATTCAATTCGTCAGAAGCGATCGCAAAAACGGTCGGAGCGGCCACCATCAATCTCGACGGACAACCCGGCAACGAGATCGTGCTGATCGACGTCGGCGTGCAGAAGCTGAAAATCCTGCGTCGAGAGGATAGCGTCTATCGCCCGTGGCAAGAGATTGAACTCGGCCGTTTCCCCTTCAAGTCCGCGCACGTCGCCGATCTCAACGGAGACCAGCAGGACGATCTGCTGCTCTTCGGGCAAGGCAAATTCGCCGTGCTGTACTCTGGCCGAGCCGTCCCGACGATGAAAGAACTCGCAACCTACGAAACGAAAACCGAAAAGACGTTCTTCGCCGACGTGGTCGGCGGCGACTTGAATGGTGACGCTCAGCCCGATCTGGCCGTCATCGACACTCGGTCGCACATCATCGACATCCTGAGATTTATGCCGCCAACTCTCGACCAACCGGCGTCGCTTCGCTCCGCCCTCGCCTTTCAAATCTTCGAGGAGAAAAGCTTCGGCCGCGAAGGGGAGGGTGGCGACTTTGAACCTCGCGAGTCGCTGATCGTGGACGTCACCAACGACGGCCGCCCCGACTTGGTGCTGCTCGTCCACGACCGCATTCTGATCTACCCGCAAGACGACGCCCGCCCCAATGACGCGAAGTCGGCGACCACGTCGGCGCGGTAGAACTTTTGGAGTGCGGTGTGTCAGCACCGCTTTTGTTTCCCTCATGCAATCCAAAGCGGTGCTGATACACCGCACTCCAATGGTCACTTGCTCTTCTCGTCTTTCGCCGCAGCGGCTTTCTCGATCGTTCCCCAGAGATGGCCGCCGACTTTGCCGTGCTGCCAAGTGCCGGCGTACAGATCGCCGTGAAAGATCACGCGCGCACCGAACGCCGCGCCCAGGCCCGGCAGATTCGCGTTTGTCAGCGAGATCATCGGCGTGTCTTCGGCCCAGATCATCCGCAGCGTCAGAGGCAGCGTGACGTCCGTCTGGCCGTACTTGATGCGAGCTTCAAACACCCACAAGTCTTCGGCCAACTTCGAGACTTTCTTCAGCTCGTACCGCTCCGGATTCGCCGGCTTCGAGTCCTTGCCGGCCACGGAGTAATTCCCCACGAGCACCGTTCCGGTCATCCGTTCGGAGAAGGCTTTCTCCAGCTCTTCCCGGTTCGGCTTGGCTGGAGCTTTCTCTTGCGCCGCCGCAACACCGACCAGCGAGGCCGTCGCCACCGAACTCATCCACGCACGCCGGGACACACTGCGATCAGCACTCATGATTGAACCTCCGAGCTTGAGAGAGACATCGAGACCGCGACAGATTGCTGCGTCGGCGTTCTCTTCGCAAGCGTCGGATCGCCTGTCTCTCCGAGTCGGGCATGTTGCGAAAAAAGACCCGACTCGGAAAGTCAGGCGAAAGTGAAAAGCCATTTCTCGGGCAATTCGCCATCAGCGATGGGAATGCCTCCCATCGAGGTCCGCCATGGAACGGACGGAGAATTGGTGATCAACAATGGAGTCACCCGCGGAAAAGAACCTCTCAGCCCGGCGTGGGCCATCGCATGTCTGCTAATCAAGTGTGGACAGACTGATGCCAATTCACGACGGGCAGGTTGAAAACCCGCCCCACGAATTTACGTCAGTTCGAACAACGGGTCGAACTTGCGGTGCAGGTGCGCGATCAGCGCATGATGCGAGAGGGGTGCACCGGTGACTCGCTGGACCATCTCGCCGGCGCGAAGCTGTTTGCCGCGCGAGTGGATGTTCTTCCGCAGCCAGTCGAGCAGCGGGCGGAACTCGCCGCGCGCGAACTGTGCCGGCAAATCTCCGAGGTCACGCTGGGCGGCATCGTAAAATTGTGCGGCGTACATGTTGCCCAGCGAGTACGTCGGGAAGTAGCCGATCAAGCCGGCACCCCAGTGGATGTCTTGCAGGCAACCGTGGGCCGCATCGGGCGGCGTCAGCCCGAAGTACCGCGAGAACGTCTCATTCCACACGGCCGGCACGTCGGCCGGTTTGAGATCGCCGGAGATCAGCGGTTGCTCCAGTTCAAACCGCAACATGATGTGCAGGTTGTACGTGACCTCGTCCGCCTCGACGCGGATGAACGACGGCCGCACGTCATTGATCGCCGCGCACCAATCGTCGAGGTTCACCCCTGTCAGCGCGTCCGGAAACGCCTGCTGAGCCGGCGCGAAGAAATGCTGCCAGAAGGCTCGGCTGCGGCCGACGAAATTCTCCCACAACCGCGATTGCGATTCGTGAATCCCCAACGAGACGGTCTCGCCCATTGGGCTGCCGAACGCGGCGCGGTCGAGTCCTTGCTCGTACAACCCATGTCCGGCCTCGTGCAGCACGCCGAAGAAGGCTCCTGGAAAATGTTGTTCGTTGTACCGAGTGGTCAGTCGGCAATCGCCCGGCCCCATGCCGCTGCAAAACGGATGCGGAGCGACGTCGAGCCGTCCCGCCTCGAAGTCAAAGCCGATCTTGCGTGCGGCGCTCTCGGCGAACTGTCGTTGTGCCTCCAACGGAAATCGTCGCGTCAGCAAGCCGACGTTTGGGCGGCGCGAACTCCCTTGGATCGCATCGACCAGCTTGACGAGTTCGTCGCGCAGCGGAGCAAACGTCGCCGCAATCTGGCGCGACGAGGCCCCTGGCTCGAACTCGTCGAGCAGTGCGTCGTACGGCACGCCGCCGGAATAGCCGAGCGCCTCGGCTTGCTGCCGTTTGAGACCCACCATTCTTTCCAGCCACGGCTGGAACTCGGCAAAGTCGGATTTCTTCCGAGCGGCCACCCAGGCGGTCTGCGCGAGCGTCGTCGTGCGCGACAGCTCTTCCACCAACGCTCGTGGAAGTTTCGTGACGCGGTCGAAGCTGTGCCGAGCCTCGCGCACATTGACCGCCATCGCCGAAGTCGCCTCGCCGAGCGCCCCGCATTGTTCCAACTCGGTCAACAATTCGCCGATGCGCGGCGACGTGGCACGTTCATGCGTCAGCCCCGCGAGCACAGCCAGTTGCTCAGCGCGATGCTCGGCACCAGCGGGAGGCAGATAGGTTTGCTCGTCCCAACCCAGCACGCTCGCACACGAGCCAAGGACGGCCGCTCCGCGCAACTGAGTCAGCAATTCCTGATAGGTCGCTTCAGCGCTCGGCATCGCACAGTCCTTTCGTCAACGAGGGTTGGCCTCGCGGAAGATACTGTGTGACACAGGTTGAGTGCAGGCTTGCCACTCAGTCGGTCACGGCTTGCTAATGTTTGAATCTGCGAAAGCTGCTCTGTTTTGTAACCCGAAGCGTCAGCGAGGGCGGGGGCTCCAGAACGCGACGATTTGCACGCGTCGGTGAAGCGTTCGCCCTCGCTGACGCATCGGGTTACAAGGCGCAGACGGGCAAATTGGCCAGCCGTGCTCAGTCGGTCATCGGCGGCGGTTCGGTCGTGACGTCGTGCCAGGTCATTGGGGTGCGGTCCATCGGTTCGATGCGCAGCACGACGTGTCCGTTCTGGAAGATTCGGACGGTGCCGGTTGATTGCGAAACGGCGATGGCGATGGCCTTGGTGACTTTCGAGATCGCAGCCGCCGCCCAGTGACGAGCACCCAGGCCCTTCGACAACGCGACGCCGCTGGCCGGAGCGTCCAGGATGCGCCCCGCCGAGATCATGACTCCGTCCGCCGAGACCAGGAACGCACCGTCGATCTGTGCCAACTCTTTGACGCTCTCGCGCACGCGCGGAGATCGAATCAGCCGCTCTTTCCGAGCATAGCCGCGGAAGGGATCGTGGATCTGTTCGTGTGAAAATTCCAAAACCTTGCGGTGTTGGCCGACGACGAACAGCGCTCCGACCGGTTGTCCTTCACGGCCTTCGCGGCCGATCTCGATGGCGATGTCAGTCACCTGCCGGAGCGTTTCCAGCGGCACTTGAGTTTCCAGCTTCTGCAAGTCGCGCGCGGTCAACGACGTCAAGTGCTCGCCCAAACGGATGTAGGTCAGCGTGTCGAGCGTTTCCTTGTCGAAGCCGGCGTAGACCGCGACAACGGTATCGCCGCTCCGCAGCAGTTCGTCGCTGATGGCTTCCAGCAATGCCTGGCTGACTTGGTATTGCCGAGTCTGCGGCTCAATTTGCAGAGGCACGACGGCCACTTCGTCGTCGTCGGCCGCTTGCTGC
This sequence comes from Candidatus Kuenenia stuttgartensis, assembly GCA_945861865.1. Taxonomy (GTDB): domain Bacteria; phylum Planctomycetota; class Planctomycetia; order Planctomycetales; family Planctomycetaceae; genus SXKJ01. The sequence continues at coordinate 15,249 of CAMAWN010000041.1, forward strand.
ACCTCGATCTTGTCGGAGGTGACGATCAACCGCGTTTTTTTGAGCGAGTCGCGAATCTCGGCGAAGTTGTACGGCACCTCCGCCAACATCACGACCGCAACAGCCTCAGTGTCCTCCGCGACTTTGCGCGCGGCGAACAACAGGCTTTCGGACTGGCGCGAAAGTTCGTGACGCTTGATCATGCGGCGGAAAGTCCTGGTGGTTACTTCTCTCGATTGGCGAGTTTCGAATTCGGGACGAGGCGTTCGGACTGCGTCATCACGGTGTTGACCAGTGTGTTGGGGCCGTTGCCGTTGAGGACTTGGCTTTCCATCCGCATCTCGCGTGAGACGATCTGGCCCCGTTGGTGATCGAAGATGATTTTGCCGCTGAGCAGTCGCGCGGTGATTTGCATCTCGATCAACGGATCGCGGAGCGGCGTCAAGCAGGAGGTCTGCAATTCGATCTCGGCTTGCGCCCCGTCCAGCTTCAGCAGACGGTATTTGCGACGCAGCTTGACCCCTTGTTTGAGCGTCTTGTCCAGATTCGCAATCGCTTCAAATTCGTCTTTCCAGGTGTCACCGACTCGCACCGGATGATCCGGAAAGACAATCAGAAAATTCAGCGTGGGATCATCCTTGAAGTCTTTGGAGACCTTGCCGTCGCCGGTCACGCTGTCCGCCACGAGGAGACTTCCGTTGGGAGCAAATTTGATTCGCACCAGTGGCTTGCCCACAGTCGCCAGCACAGGGCGATATTCGGCTGGGCAACCGTCCGGTCCATCGGCCGAGTCGAATTTTGATTCCGCGTCATCGTCTTGCTGGCTGGTCATGCGCGTGCGGTCGATGATTGGCTCGACGAGTGCGTTGCCGTCGGCATCGACAGAGATGACTCGCAGATGTTTGTTCGCGATCGTTTGGCTGACCAATTTCCGTTTGAGGTTCGGCAGCCGAAAGTCCATCGTCATGTTCTGTTTGTATTCGAAATGCAGCGCCTCGCTGGGCTGAAACTGATACGCCAGCCGCACCGCTTCGCCTTCGGCCGCCGCCAATTCGCGGACGATCAGGCCGAGGCTTGCCAGACAAACTGCCAGCCAGAGTCCTCGGCGAAATCTGGCTCTGAGCGGTGGTACGTCGTCCATTGATGAAATCCTTGGTCGCGTGGAAGACTTCGGACGTGGGCGTCCGAACGACGACGGGTTAACGCGTGCCGCTGACCGGTTTGATTTCTTCTCGCGGCTGTTTGCCGACGCCGAAGGAGGCGATGTGCAATCGCAGGTGGCGTTTGAGCTCAACGTGGTCACGCGGCATGGTTCCGGTGATCAGCAATAATTCATCGACGACAAATCGGCCTGACTCGCGGATCAACGTGACTTGAGCACCGAACTTGTCGTCGCCCAGGACCAGCAAAGCTCGGTCATCGCTCTGTTCGATCGAGACCAACGGGGCGTGCAGGTGCTGAACAATGTCGTGTCCGATATTGGGAATCTTGGGTGTTTGATGCCAGACCAGCCGATTGAAGTCGCTGGAGGAATGGCGTTGCAATGCGTCCAGTTGTCCCAAACGCAGGCCAGCGGCGAAATCGAGCACCGGCAGCATCAATTCCAGTGTGGATTTCAACGAACTGGGGCGGCCGATGGTGGGCAGCAACACGTCATCGACCAGCAGTTCCCCTTGGCGGTCTTGCAGCATGTAGGTCAACGCTCGCGTACCTTGCGTGACCGTAACTTCCGTGAGAGACCCGGAGAAAACGGTCGATTGAATCTTGGGTGGTGCGTCTTCGATTTCGTTGAGCGGCATCTCATGCACCAGTCCGGCGTGCAGTGAACGCCACACACGGCGGTCGAAGTCGGGCGAGGAGCTGGCGCGGAGCGTGTCCAGGTCGCGAGAAGCCAGCGCTTCCGCATAAATTTGCACCAGCGCATGAGCGGTGAAGAGCGCGGACAACCGCTTCTCCTGCCGGCTGTCGAGTTCGTACAGGGTCACTTCTTCGATCAAGTACTTCGCTTGGTGATCGGCGTCGTCGGCTTCTTCGCGGAGCAGGCTCAGCTTGAGCACTTCGTTCGATCCTTCGACTACGAAGTCGGAATGCTTGCCGCGAAGTTGAGCCTCCTGCGGATTGGTTGTGGAGAATCCCTGCCAGGCCACATGAATTTGCACGCTGTCGGCTGGCACGTCGCCGCTGGGCAGTGTCACATGCGACAGATTTGCGGGAGCGAGACTGCCGCTGAAAAACCTCGGCGTGGAAAGCGATTGCAGACGTGACTTGTCACCCGCTTGATAGGCGTTGAGGAACGCCGTCGCCGTGTGAGTGACTTGCGCCAGTTGCCGCGTGGAGGGGATGGCTTCCTTCTCTTCTCGCGAATTGACTTCGACTTCGTCCACAAGCCAGTGACCGTCAGCACGCTTGGCCGTCAGCCACAGTTCGCCGACCGCGATCGGCAGGCGGATATGTGCGGTGTTTTCATCGAGTTGTGCTCGCGGTTGCAGCCGCTTGCCGGTCTTTTGCTTGCCAATGACTTGCTGCGTCAGCCGGTTCAGATACGCGGGAGGCAGCGGTCGCAGTGTCTCCGCGAATTCCGGAGTGACCGTGCGGAGCACGTCTTCGCGGTCGCCATCTTTCCAAGCGTCGAGGAATTCACGCACCGAAAGCAGCAGGTCCATTTGCTCGGTGACCGATTTCGTGGCCGTGACGCCGTCTTTTTTCTGCTTGAGGTAAATGTCATCGACAACCCACTTCTTCGTCTGCGGGTCGAGCTTCAATTGGTACTTCAGCTTCTGTTTGGATTCGCCGACCAACACGGAGACACGCTTCACCGTCGGTGAAATTTGTTCGACCTTGTCGATCTCCAGATCGCCGGTCGGCAGCCGCAGCAGTTTGAGGTCGTCCAGCGCTTCGTCTTTTCGCAACGCCCGCTCTTCAAACCCCGTTGAGGTTGCATTCTTGAGCTTCTGCAAGTCGCCGCTTTCGAGCGCAATGCCGAACTGCTCAATGGTGCGCGTCTCGACGACATTGGCGCAGCCGGAAAGGCTCAGCCAGCCGAGGCACAATGCCAGCCAGCAGGCATTTGATCCGCAGTGACGCGGGAGAGTCACGCAACTACGCATATTGCCATCCATGGCAAAGACGGAATACGAGAGGACAGTGACCAGTCATCCGAGACCGGTCGGAGGGGAGCGGCTTGTCCCAGATTTCCCGAAGAGGGTCAAGATGGAGGTTTCAGCACCGGCATCGGCATCCCGCTCGACGCGACAAATTGGCCGACATCCTGGTTCGAGCGTCTCCGCCAGATGAACCCATCGAGGACATAATGCGTGATCTGCGGAACGGCCAGCAACGGCACGAGCACCTGATCCCAACCGCCAATGTTCCAAGCGGGGCCGAACAGCCACGATCGGTCGTGCCAGACGCCGCAGTCCCAGAGAAGCTCCTCGGCATACGCCAACAGCCACAACCAGCCAAGGAATTGCCACCAGTGCCAGCCAGGGCGTCTGCTGACCGGGGCCGGCGAGGACTCGGTGCGGCCAGTCGATCGAAACCACGCGACCAAAACCATGTACGGCACGCCGTGCGTGATCACGTTCGTCACGGTGAAGGCGTAATCAGAGTTGATGCCGACGATGCCGACGTACCAGCACAGCGCTGTTGTCGCGACCACGAGGTCTTTGCCCGGATTGAATTGTCGCTGCCAGAACGCCCGGTACGCGGAGCGTGCGGCGTACACCCCCAACGCCCCCCAATAGATCGGAGCCAGGACTCGTTCCGCGAGCACAGGCAGTTCGACGAAATCCGATGCCACAAACCACGAGAAACGCCGTGAGTGCGAATGCCAAAAAACCAACGGATAAATTGTCGCCAGATAAATCGCTGCCGAGTCGATGGCTCGATCAAGTCCGTCGCGTTCGCCAGCTTTGGCTCGATACATCGCGATCCAGCCGTATTGCTGGCGGACGAAATGAAAGACAGCGACGTACGCCAACGTCCGCCAAAACAGCCGCGAGCCTTCCGAATACAACGCCACTCCGATTCCAAACGCCAACAGCGGCACCAGCACGTACAGCCAAGCTCGACGACGCAGTTCCGCGAGATCGAAGTACACGCGGAACCCGGTCGAGTAGACGTGAGCGACATCGATCAACAGCACCGAGACCACCCACAGCCAATCCGGCGTGTCACTTTCCAGCCAACCCAACGGCCAACCGACCGCCACCAGCAGCAACGCCACGCCCGCGCTGCCGCCAAACGTCAGCAGGTCTGTCTTCGCGGAGAATAGCCACGGGTAGGACACAGGAGGGGCTGGGGGTTAGGGGTTGGGGGTTAGAGAGGCCAGCGCTTCGTCGGCCGCACGCAGGCCGTGGTCAAAGGCTTCCTCGAACAGCGCGATGCCGCTCAGGTCTGTGTTTGCGAAATGGATGCGACCATCGGGCTGAGTGGCTTCACGGCGCTGGCGACTGGTGATGAAACCGGGGCGCGGGCGGATCATCGCATGACCCCAGCGAAAAACATCCAGCCGAGTGACCAATGAGCGAATCTCGGGATGCGGCCGTTCGAGATCGGTGAGCACAACATCGGCCAAGTCCGACCACTTCGCCTTGAGCAGTTGTTGCCGCGCGGCCTTGGCGTTGTCGTCGCAGAGCGGGTGATACCACGTCAGCACCGTCGGCCCGTGATCGTTCCCCGATTGATGCGTCGCGACGACATAGCCCAGCGAGCGGCTGTCGTGGATCACGTTGTCCCAACTCAGAGGGAAGCTCGACTCACGCGGGCGGCGACTGAGATGCACGTTCGCCACGAGCCACGAGCCGTATTCAAACTGTTCGGCATTGCGGCCGGTTCGTTCTGCAAATCCGTCGATCAAACGCGGGGCGAGAAACTGCGGAACGGCGAAGATGACCGACTTCGCGCGGAAGCCGATCGGCTGTTCCGACGCGGTGTTGAACGCGAGGACTTCGTAGCCAATCTCGCCAGAGATTGGGGAGTCGTTGCGAAGCTCGCCCAATCTCTGGCGAGATTGGCGACTCTGAATCCGCGTCACAGCGATGCCGGTCTTCAGCCGCGTTTCGGCTTGCGATGCCAGGTGCTCGACGATGCGACCGTTTCCTGCCGGCCAAGTCATCAACGGCTGATGGTCGGCTCCCGGCTCCTTCAGCCGAGCAGCGAAGTACAGCACTCCGGCCCACGCGCTGGTTTGCTCGGCGGTCAAACCGTAGTCGTCACGGCAACTGTAATCGACCAGCCAGTGCAATCGCGGCGACGTCCAACCGTGCTGACGCAGCCACTCGGCCATCGACTGCTTGTCGAGCGACAAGACTTCTGGATCATCGGTCGCGTGGCGAATCGGGATTGAGAACGCTCGGCGACTGGCCGCGTCGCGCCACGCGGACCAGTGGTCGATCTCTTTCCGAAATGCGGCGAGTTGCGCGAGGTCATCCTCCGACGCTCCTGTCGCTGGGTACAAGCCTTCGATCCATTCGCCGTCCACGAACACCCGCTCATCGGGATCGCGACATAAAAACTGTTCGCCGATGATCGGCGATCCGTCTTCGGCCACGGACTCGACGACTCCCATTTCATTCAGCAGCCGAATCAAATCGTGGTTGTGAGGCAGCGGCACCGGCAGGTAGTGAGCTCCCCACGGATACGGAGTCAGCTCGCAGCGCCCCGATCGCGATGTTCCGCCTGGCTGCGACTCCAATTCGAGGACGACGAAATCCTCGCAGCCGTTTTGCTGCAACCGCCACGCGGCTGACAGACCGGCGACTCCGCCTCCGACGATGACCACACCGACGTCCTGCCATTGATCCGCATTCGGCTGCGGCCAGCGAAAACCATCTCGCAACCGATGTCCGATCTCCAGCGACTGGCCGAGCAACTCGCCGGCCGGCGGCAAACGCGGCGATGCCGAACATCCCGACGTGAACAACGCCGGTGCTCCCAGCAGCGTCACGATCAGTTCGCGGCGAGTGAGCGTCACTTCATCGCTCCCCACTCTTGGTCGTAGTAATGCACCAGCACTTGGTTGTTGAGTTGATTCACCTCGGCCTCGACGCGAGCCAGATCGGGCGGCAGATCGAACAGGCTGTTCAAGATGTTGTCGGTCAAGAACCGCGATGGCCCGATGAGTTCGGACGACAGGCTCAACTTCACCGGAAGCGGTGAGGAAGAGGATGCCAAAACGAATCCCCACTCGCCGAATGTCGGCACGGCGGCGTGATACGGCCGGACATGAAAGCCAGACGATTCGAGCGTCTTCACGATGCACCAATACGACTGCGGCGCAACCAGTGGCGACGTGCATTGCACGCTGATGACGGCCTCGGCCGTCAGACGTTCACGCAGCATTCGATAAAACCGGGTCGAATACAGCTTGCCGACCGAGAACGTGCCCGGATCGGGAAAGTCGATGATCGCGGTGTCAAACTTTTCGTGGGGCAGGTTTTCAAACGGCCCGGCTGTCGATGCTTTGGACGATGAAGGGCCCACGTCGCGGCCGACCCACAGGAACGCATCCTCGTTGATGATCGTCACGCGGCGATCTTTCAGCGACGAGCGGCTCAGTTCGGCCAGCGGCGGGAAACGATCCGCCAGCGACGTCATGCCTGGATCGAGATCGACCAGTGTGACCGATTCAACCGACGGGTATCTCAAAATTTCGCGAACGGCCAACCCATCACCACCGCCGAGCACCAACACTCGCCGCGGCGACTTCACGGACGACAACGCTGGATGCACCAACGCCTCGTGGTAGCGGTGCTCGTCCACCGAGTTGAATTGCAGATGTCCGTTAAGAAAAAGCTGAAAGCCTCGCGTGTTCCGAGTCAGCACGATCCGTTGGTATGGCGTCGATTCGGCATGCACGATTGGCTCACCCAGCACATGTTCTTCGGCCAGAGTCGTCAGGCTGTCGGCCTTGATGATTCCCACGATCAGCAGTCCGATCACCAGACAGGCTCGCCCTCGCAGACCGCTCAGCCCGCGCGACGAAAGCAGCGGCCGTAGCAGGTACGTCCCCCACAAACCGACCACGGCGTTCAGCAATCCACACAGCAGCGACGTCCGCACCAAGCCCAAGCGTGGGACGCAGAACATCGGAAACAGCAGCGACGCGAACAACGCTCCCAGATAATCGAACGTCAGCACGCGCGAGACGAGGTCTTCAAAGTCGAGGTGATCCTTCAGCAACCGCATCAGCAACGGAAGTTCGAGTCCGACGAGTGTCCCGATCGCGAACACAATGCCGTAGAGCACGACTCGAAACGCACCGACCGATGAGAAGGCCAGAAACAGCACCGGTGCTGACGCTCCACCGATCAGCGCGACGGCCAGCTCAACTTCGATGAAGCAGCGAGCCAGCCGCTGATCCACGAACCGCGAGACCCACGCTCCGGCCCCCAACGCCGACAGGTAGATGCCGATCACCAACGAGAACTGCGTGACCGAGTCTCCCAGCAGGTAACTCGCGAGCGTGCCAGCCAGCAGTTCGTAGACCAACCCGCACGACGCGATGATCAGCACGTTGAGATACAGCAAAAACAACGGCGCGCGGTTCATCGAGTCTTCGGATTGCATGGCCGTGCCTATCCCAGAATCGCCGCCGCGATGATGATCGACATGCCGATGATGACTGCTCCCATGATGATCGCCAGCGCGACATTCTGGTCCTCTTCGATCTCTTTCTTGAGAGAGAACGGAGAGAACTTGTTCATCAGTTTGAAGCAACCCGCCAGCACGGCGACGCCGACCAAGGAGAAGATCACGGCAGCGAGCACGTTGATCGGCAGTTTCACCAGACCCGCTCCGTCCAGTCCTGCCGTTCCTTCAGCAAACGCCAATGTGACCGGCATCATCCCGCCGGAAATGGATTCGATACTCATCACTATTTGCCTCCTCCCCAAGAGCCGCCTGAACTGCGGCCGTACGACGAGCCGCCTGAATAACTTGAATAACCGGGTGAATCGAGGACGCTGAGAAGATCAGGATACCGCCAACCGCCGATCGCGGCCGCGCAGAAGTAACCGCACGTCAACAAACCGTAGGTCAAGTAGCACCAACCGAGTCCCGATATGTTCTTCAACATCAGCCTCTCTCCCATTCGTCATTCGCTTTGTGCATACGGACTGTAATCGCTGTTCTTCCAGCGATTGACCTCAAAGGTACCTCGCGTCGCCAACATGACCAGCGGGAACGCGGCGACAATGAACTGCGCGGTCATAAAATGTCCCTGGCTGACCGGTGTCTTCACGGCCCCTGAGACGAACACGAAATCCAGCACCGCCAACAACGACGCCAAGCAGACCCACAGGCCCCAGACATCCGCCCGACTTGGCTGAGGTTGAATCGTGCCGACGCTGAAGGCTCTGGGGAGATCCTTCAGTCCAAAGGCCGCCTCGATCGTTTCAATCTCGAGATACGTCCCCAGTGAGAGGTTTTTCTCTTCCCCTTTTTCCGACTTCGTCGTTTCAAACGACAGCATCAGAGGTGGCGCGATGTAATCCCGCGTCTCAACCGTCTCCTCGGTTGTCAGTCGCCAATAAAACTCACCGACGACAAAGCGCACATAGGCGGTCCCTTTGTCATATAGCTTGAACTCTTTGCCGTCGAAGTTGACGGCGCGGTCGCCACCATGCTTCATGACCTTCGAGAGCGGCACCGATTCCACGAAGCTCCAATGCCCGTCATTGCGGACTAACCACCGAAAGCCTTTCGCCGGGTTGTAGAGCAGGTATTCGGTCCACGGAAAAGTTTTACCCTCCCAAACGGCGTAGCGTACCATGAATCCGATGACCGTGTATTCGGTGTCGAACAACTTGCCGACCGATCCGAGCGGGATGACCGGCTTGACCACGGGAAGATTCAGCGTCTGGAGGTATTCGAGCTTGCCTTGCCCGCAGTCGAGCAACGAATGGCAACTGGGGCAGGTGACTCGCTGTGACTGATCGGGAGCGTACAGCGTCAGCGGCCCGGCACAGTGCGGGCAGTTGAGCTGCAAGGCGGATGTGTTCGGGCCAGCCGGAGGCGCTGATTCCCAGCCGTCCGATTCGAGATTCAGATCGGCGAGCGAGACTTCGTGTCCAAAGAATCCTCGCGGGCGATCGCCGCTGTATTCGAGTGTTCCGAATTGATCTCCGTCGCCATGCAGGTCGGCGAAGCGATGCTCAGCGTTTTGCCGAAATGCCCACGGGATTTCGCCGTCCGCCGTGGCTGCCGTTGCGACACCCTTCTCGGCAACGACGTAGCCACTTCCGGTGGACGATTTTTTTTTCGGCAGGCTTTCGGCAGACGATTGGAAGCGATGCCCCACATTGAGCGATTCAAAACTGGGCAACTCGGCTTCGTCCGCGAAGCGCCGCTCGAACATCAAATAAAATTTCCCCTGAGCCTCCGCCAACCAGCCGACCTTGTCCAGCGAGAATCGCAAGTACCACTCGTTCCAAACGCCGCCGGCCGGATGTTGATACTGCACGCGGCCGACGACCTCGAATCGTTTCTTTTCGTACTTCCCCGAAAGACCACGGTGGATCGGCGAGTTCGTCTCGACCAAGTCCGCGACTTTGCCGTGGTCTTCGACTTTCTTGTCGGCACGGGCGACGACCGAGCGGCAGAAGTCACACACCGTGACCAGCGACGTGCTGAGCTTGAACTCGACCGGCGCAGCACACGCGGGACAGGAGACGATTCGCTTCTTCATGCGGTCGCTCCTTCCGGTCGAATGACAGGCGAGACGCCTGTCGCCACGGCAACGCCACGCTCTGCGATGCGCACCGAAACTGACTCCGCGCCGAGCATCTCGCGCAACCGATCTTCCCACGGCCAATCGCCGCGCCGTCGGCACGAGAACAGGTTGAACGTCGCCAAACCCGACTCCGGCCAGGTGTGGCAAGCCAGATGCGACTCGCTGAGCAAATAGAGTCCGGTAACACCACCCGGTTCTGGAAACTGTCGCCACAGCGGCTGCCCGACGACCTGCAATTCCAGTTCACGAACCGCGCGCTCGCAGACGACTCGCACTGAATTCAGCGTCCGCAACCGCTCGCGCGAGCAACCGCTCGCATCGACGATCCACTCGCACCCCGCACCTTCGAGAGCACGGTCGGTCTCGACCAATCCTTGTTCAACCAACGACGTCATCATGCGGCGTACTTCGTTGCTCCAAGAGTTTTCTTGCGTCCGTCCGTGACGCGGCCGGAAATTGGTGCGGGCATTAAATCAATCGCCAACTCCAGAGGAAAGCGAGTCGGACTGCTGGCTGGGAGTGGCAAAAGAATCTGGCGTTTACGTTGACGTGATCGGCACGTTCTCAGCGTTCGGCTTGGCATGCAACGCTTGGTTGATCTCGCGGCGTGCCGTCAAGTAGTAGCCCATGCCGACCAGAGCGATGGCCAGCGTGACGGCTCGATAGGCCAGGCAAGTCAAAATGCCTGTGCCGTCAGCGGCTCCGCTAAGTTTGTAGAGCGCGTTGACCGCCTCTTCCAAAAGCCCGACGCCACCGGGCGTGAGTGGCACGATTCCAGCCAACTCGGCCGCCGGGATGAAGAACAAGTGCTGAGCGTAGCTCGGCACGAACGACTCGCCACTGATGGCTTTCGCGCTGAAGTAAAACGACGAGATTGTGCCGAAGTGTCCCACGACACTGATTCCCAACGCGACGAAAAGCGCACGCCGCTGCGATTGATACAGCCGCACCCCTTCGACCAATTCGGCGATCATGTGCCCGACGACTGGCAACCGTGCGAGATGCTGCCAGGCTCGCGAACGAGTCACTGCCGGAATCAGCATCAGCGTCAGCCCGACCAATCCGGCCGCGCTGCCAATGACCAACAAACCGACGACCGCTTTCAGTTCAGCTCGTTCGCGAATCTCGGCCCATTGCGGCCAAGCGGCCCAGGCTCCGATCAGAAAGAGTGCGAGCATTCCCAGAATCCGGTCCAACAGAACGGTCGCAACCGCCGTTGTGCGTCGGCCAGGTTGCTCTTTCGCAAGCAATGCGGCTTTGACCAAATCTCCTCCGACCGAGCCAGGCGCGACGAAGTTGAAGAGGTAGCCGATGAATCCCAGCCGCAAGGCATCGCGGATTGTGAACACAAACCCCAACGCCTTGACCAGACAGAACCATCGCAGAAATGTCAGCACGATCGCACCGCCGCACAACGCGAGCGCCGTCACGAAGCTGGGCCAGTGCAGCGGTTGTTGTGTGATCTTTAGCAGCTTGTCCCAATGCCGACACAAAACAAACGTCAGCAACGCTGCCGCTAAGAGCCATTTGGCCCACGACCAATGTCGCCGCCAACCGGCGGATTCACCTGTACTGGATTCCGTCACGGCGCTGTCACCTCACAGTTTTGAAGGCATTGTCGTCTCAACGTCGGACGACTGGAACAGTCCGAACCTGCGGCGAGTGACTTCGGTGCGATCCGTTTGATCGTCAGAACCGCACCGGTCTGTTTGCTGTGAGTGTTGTGGTTTGGCAACACGCTTCAAATTGCGAGCTATGTTGCTGACGGTGACGGTTCCGACGGTGGCTTGGTTGCTGCTGCCGATTTCGTCGGCGCGACTGGCAAAAAGTGCTTGTACGCTGCCCTCGGCAATCGGTGGGAAACTCGCCGCCGAGACCGTGTCTTCGTCGATAACTAGAGCGTTTGAAACCAGAAGGATGCTGGTGACGCTCGCAAACGGATAGCCTGAGTCACATCCATGCTGCTCTCACAACAACGTATCGCTCCCTGGATGATCTGGTTCTTGGCGGCACTGGCTTCGCTCGTGTGTCTGCCGAGATTGCTCGGCAAAGAGTCGATCGTGCGACAGGTTGTTGCCAAGCGACCGAGCGCGGTCCTGACTGGCATCACGCCGCTGCCCGACGAACCGGTCAAGCAAGAGGTCTCGACCTCGGACGAGCTGAAGATGCTCGTTCCGCCGGTGAGTGGACTCAAAAAAAGGGTTCCGACCGCCGAAAAAGCCGTCGCCGATTTGGAAACAGAGGTCGCTCCGCAGACTGAAGTACCGATCGCGTCCGTTCGATTTTCCAATGTCGCGTTCGAAGAGACTCCGGTGGAGCCTTCGCTTCCAAAGATCGTCCTCGCTCCGGCGACGTTGGGTGACTCGATCATCGAAGAAGCCCTGCCCGGTCAGCCACCGGCCGGCCAATTCGAAGCGGCTCAGCCGAAGCCGGAATTGCCGCACACGACGCTGAAGTTCGCTCCGCTCGAAGAAGAGCCGGCACCGAAATTGGCCGTGCCGCCGATTCCGGAACGGCACACTCCGATCGCTGCGCCCGGTCTCGCGGTGAAGTACTGGATCGTCAGCACTCGCGGCTGCCGTCAGTCGCATCACAAGTGCGGACTCAATTGCCGGTTCACCTGCCACGCAGTCACCGAGGATTGTCAGTGCGTCCCGGTTTGCTTCGAGCAATTGATCGCCGGACAGATTCCTGGTGCTCCGACTTGTGTGCTGACGCATGGCAGCTTCACGCGAATGGACGATGTTTGGGAGGACTCTGAATGCACGTATTGCTGGCTGCGTGGAGCGTGTCCTCAAGTGCCGCTGAACTTCATCTACTTCACGTGGCCCAGCGAAGGACCATTCGCGGTGGTGCCGAACAACCCATTCTCGACGGTGATTCCGTGTCTTGATTTCGGAGTCTTGGGACGCCGTGCGGAACTGAACGGCTTCTATTTGGCCGACCTGATTGGCTCGCTGCCCGGCCCCACAACGGTCAGCTTGATTGGACACAGCCTGGGAGCGAGAACCGTTGCCAGCAGTCTGCATCTGCTGGGTGGTGGGACGGTTCATGGTCAAGCTCGCTGGAACCCAGCGGACTGCGGACACCGCATTCGCGTTGTTCTGGCGGCGGCCGCCATCGAACACGACTGGCTCAATCCCGGCGATCGTTATGGCTGCGCGCTCAACCGAGCCGAATGTCTGCTCAACCTTCGCAACGAATGCGATTTTGCATTGGCGTTGTACCCGCTCAGAAAGCCCTTCTCAGGCCGCGCACTGGCTCGCGCCGGATTCACGAGCAAGGACCAACGAAAACTGGGCGATCGACTGGTGCAAGTTTCCGAATTGGACGTCGCGCCGGTGATCGGCAAAGGCCACGGCTGGCCCAGCTACTGCCGACAGCCGGGAATCGCCGCCGCCGTGTCGCCTTACGTCTACTTTGAAGCAGCGCAAGGTGTTGTGCAGAGCACGGGATTGCCTCGCTGAATTCGTCTGGACACTCAGCCGCCAATCGGGCTGTAATCCCCCCTTCAATCCGGTCGCCGGAGGTGCGCCGGGAGTGTCGCTTCAAGGATGAATTCGCTGTGCAACAATTCGCGAGACTGCTGCCGTACCTCTGGCAACACCGTTGGAAGCTGTATTTATCGACGGCGTTCGCGCTGGTTGTCGCTCTGTTGTGGGCGGCCACGCTGTCGTTGACCTTTCTGGTCGTGAAGGTGCTGCTGCAAGACCAAAGCCTCCAGCAGTACGTCGGAGACGAAGTCAAGAACTGCGAAGTTGAGATCGACAAACGTCAGCGTGAGCTCGACGAACTGGATCGACAATTGGAAGCCCGTGCGTTTGGGGCCCTCTCGGATGGAACGGTGCCCGTTTCCGAAAAAGAACTTCGTCGCGGCCAAGATCGTGTCGCCCGAAAACTCAGCTCGGCCACGCATCGGCTGGTCGCATTTCGCTGGATTCAGCGGCATGTGATGCCGTTGATTCCGAACGATCAATTCAAGACCTACGCCGTGATCCTCTTCATCTTGGTGATTGGGACGACTGCCAAAGGAACTGCGGTCTTCATTCAAGAGGTGCTGGTCGGAAGCGTGGTCGAATTGACGGTCATGACGCTGCGGAAGGATTGTTTCCGACACGCGCTGAAATTGGACTATCAGACGCTGATGCGGCACGGGAAACCGGAATTGATGTCGCGGTTCACCAATGACATCAGCGTGGCGGCGGACGGCTTGAATCTGCTCGGCGGGCGAATCGTGCGCGAGCCGCTCAAGGCCTTTGCCTGTATCTTCGTGGCATTCTTTGTGAGTTGGCAGTTGACCCTGCTGTCGATGGTGTGCGTGCCAGTGATGGCGGTGATCTTTCACCGTTACGGCCTGCTGTTGAAGCGAGCCAGCCATCACATGATGGAGCGGATGTCGCGCATCTACAAATCGCTGGAGGAGACCTTCGACGGGCTGAAAGTCGTGATCGCTTTCAACGGCGATAGGCGGCATCGGAAGCGATTTCACTACGAGAACAAAGATTACTACCACCAGGCCATGAAAGTCGTGCAGATTGATTCGCTGACCAGTCCGACCACGGAGTTGCTCCTGACGCTCGCGGTCTGCGTGTCGTTGTTGCCGGGAGCGTACTTGGTGCTCCGCCACGAAGACTCGATCTGGGGCATCAAGCTGGCTGCTGAGCCGTTGCTGATCGAGGACTTGTCGTGGTTCTACGCCTTGTTGGCCGGCACGCTCGACCCGGTGCGGAAGCTGTCGTCGATTTACTCAAAGCTCAAACGCACCTCCGCCGCGACCGAACGCATCTTTCAAGTGCTCGATTGGCAGCCGGCGTTGAAGCTCACTGAACAACCGCAGCCAATGCCGCGTCATTCGCAGTCGATTGTCTTCAAAAAAGTCTCGTTCCAATACGACTCGGATGGCATCGACCGGCCGAACGCGCTCACGGATGTGACGCTCAAAGTCGCGGCGGGTGAGGTCATCGTCGTCGTCGGCGAGAACGGCAGCGGAAAATCGACGCTGGTCAATCTGCTGCCAAGGTTCTACGACCCGAATTCCGGCTCGGTGCTGATTGACGGCGTCGACATTCGCAACGTGCGTCTGCGCGACTTGCGCTGCCAGATCGGTGTGGTCACACAAGAGACACTGCTGTTCGACGAGTCGATCTACGAAAACATCCGTTACGGCAATCCCGGTGCCACTCACGCCGAGGTGTTTGCCGCCGCTGAAAAGGCCCGTGTGCCGCAGTTCTTCGATCAACTCCCGGAAGGCTTCTCGACACGTGTCGGTCCGCGCGGCAGCCAGCTCTCAGGAGGGCAACGGCAACGAGTCGCGTTGGCTCGCGCGCTGCTGATTGATCCGACGATTCTGATTCTGGACGAAGCCACGTCCGCCGTGGACGCGCAGAGCGAGTTGATGATTCATCAATGCCTGGGGGACTTCGTCAAAGGCCGGACGGTGTTTCTCATTACCCATGCGGTGAAACCCGAAATACTGGAATTCGTCTCGCGGATCGTGGTCATGGAACAGGGTCAGCTTCTCGCCGTCGGACCGCATGACGAATTGCTGCAATCGTGCCCAGCGTATCAGCGGCTTTTTTGTGCTCAGTCTTCAGGCCGAGCTGGCGACAACCTGCCAGAGTTTCGCATCGACTTGCCGGCAGTTGCCCACGCCGACTCGGATGCCTCGCCACCGATCGAGTCGCCGCACGTCATCAAATTCGCGCCTGCGAGCAACACGGCACCGATCGAAGCGCTTCGGAAAGCGACCTGAGTCGGCATGGCTCGTGCGTCGCCGAGTTCCGTGCGGAAGTCTACTGTGATGTCCGCCGTTCGCTCAGGCGAGCGCACACGGCTTGCAACTCCGTTCGCAGGACTTCCTGAAGTTCTGGGCGAAAGGACATGCCGTACCGCGTGGCGGCATAACGGAGATACCACTCGGCCGCATCCTGCAAATTGGGACGCAATGGCGTGGCGAGGCGTAGCCGCTCAGCAAACTGATGCAAAGTCTCATGAGTGGCACGTTCGAGATCGAGCCGTCGCAACCGGCGATCCAACTCTTCCAGCAAGCGACGCAACTCGATCACCGCAGGCTCCAGCGGACCTGACTCGCTGGTCCGGCGAGTGAACCGCAACTTCCGAACCGCTAAGAACAGTAATCCACCAGTCATCACAGCGCCTGGAATCGTGTTCAACAAGCTCAGGAAGGACAGCTTCAACGCCAGCCACTTGCTGGACCAGCCTTCGCCGGCCAGCGCCGTACGAATCATCTGACCGCGCAGAGTCAGCTCATCCCACAACTGCCACAGGCCAAACGTCGTGATGGTTGCGGGCGTGTGATCTGCCGGAGTCGAGTCCACGATCACCCAGCCTTCGTCGGGCAAGTAGGCTTCGACCCAAGCGTGAGCGGTCCGCTGCCTCACGACCCAGTATTTTCCCAACAGGTTGTATTCTCCTCCGGCATAACCGGTGACGTAACGGCAGGGGATGCCCCCGATTCGCAGCAGCACGGCCGTGCCGCTGGCAAAGAACTCGCAGTTCGCCGCCGGTTTCTCGAGCAAGAAGTGCAACATGGGATCGACCATCGGTGGGATCTCGATGTTGGTCGAATAGCGGTATTTTGCGAAGTGATTTTGAATCGCCGTGATTTTGTCGCTCGGCGTTTTGCAGCCGGCGAACACCTGTGTCGCGAGTTGCAAAAGTTTTTGGTTCGTGGTCAACCGATCGGGAAGATGTCGCAACTTCACCTTGGCGGTCATGGTGGCCAGCCGATCCAATTCCCACGGCATTCCGGCTTCCCACAACATCGGTTGAATGATCGGTTCGATGGGATGGAGTTCGGATGGATCGGGCACCCAGGCTGTGAGGCTGACCTCCGTCGGCAAGTTGTCCGCGCCGACCACGCTGTGACGATCGAAGTTCAAGACGTCGATCGGAGTTTCTAACTGCGACGTGGTCAACGGCAGGAACGTAAACCGGTCCATGGACGGTGCTCGCCAAATCGTGACCGGCCGCAGATTGTTCGCGGAATTCTCACGCAGCAGAAATACGGACTGTGACGGACGCTGCGCGCGAACCGCTGGATCGAACCGATTCGGTATCGGCAATGGCCTCCGGTTGCGGCTGACGGGAATCCAGTCGCTGTGCGACTCCCAACCGCGAAACGTATAGCGTTCAAAGACCGCGCCGCGCAAGTAGCCCGGCGGTCGATCCGAGATGACTCGCACAGCGATTTCTTCGTCCAGCGACGAACGCAGCAACTGGATCGATCCCAACGGAGCATGCCCCGAAAATCCAATCAGGACATTCTGCCGTGCCGTTGTGGGACGTGTTCCGGAACCGCGCAAAAAATGGTCGATCTCTGACCATTTCTCCAAGAGCCATGCATTGCCGGCACGAGTGCTCACCACGCAAACGACCAGCACGGCCACGCTCGCCGCCGGACGGACCCAGCGAGCCGAACGTGACAGCGGTTCCTGACGTCGCCGCGCCAGCGAGTAATACGCGCAGGAAAGTCCGACCAACGCCAACGTCGCTCGCTGATGCATGCGCCGCATGCGACCTGTTTTCGAGAGTTGCACGTCTCCCAAACAGATAAAAACCATGACCGCCAGCAACGGCAGATAGACCGGCATCGGACGGTCAGGACGGCTGGCCCACAATCGAGTTACCTGCACGAGCAAGAAGAACTGAGCCGCCGCATGCACCAGCGGATAGTTCAGGATGGTGGTCATTGTCGGCGGTTCATACGGCGCGAGGTTCCACTGCAATGCGCAACCGATCGCGAGCACCAAGTCGATCCAGGGCAAAGACGCCGCAGAGACTTGCCACCGATGTCGCCACCACACCGCCGGCGAACTGATCACAGCCACCAGAATCGGAAACACAATCGTTTCCGACATGTACCAGAACATCGCCGCTTGCAGCAGAATGATCAGCCAGGCGATCCCAGCTTGGCGATTCATGGTACGGACTTCATGACGGGACGTGGAAAGCACATCGCCGATCATTCTGCCGAATGCACGCAGGGGGTGACAGGGTAAAGCGGCGAAATCGCCACTGCCGGTGAGCGAACGGGCGCGGCGTTGATGGCACAGATTCGCGAGTTCCACGCGGGTCATCACGCGAGTGCCTCGGGAACTGCGAGCTCGCGGCGAACTGGTCAACGAGAAGACGGTGGCGAAGGTGATGCGTGAGGCCGGTCGATGTCGGAGCGGATCGACCGTCGGCTGGTGGTCGATGCGTTGGAGATGGCCATCTCGCGTGAACTCCTCGTGTCCTCGAACGATTCTGTGGCGGGTCTGATCGCACACTCGGATCGCGGCGTGCAATACGCCAGCGAGCAATCTCCAGGAGTGCTCACGTAACACGAGATCGAATGCCGCTGAGCCGCCGTACCAATTGCTGGGACAACGCTCTGGCCGAGAGCTTCTTCGCGACGCTCATGAAGGAGTTGGTGCATCACGAATCGTATGCGACTCGCGCGGCCGCCCGCGCGATCCTTCAGCGAGATGCTGCAAAAGACCCTGACCGGCTACCCAACCACTGGCCACCAACATGGCGCGGCCGATTCGCGTTTCGTACCACAGTGCCGCAACCACAAGGCCCACAGTCTGCGTCGCACACACGCACACGGATGCGACTCGCGCTCGTCCACACGATCCGCTGCTCGTCGTCGGTCAACTCGATTCGTAACCAGGACATGCTCCGACTCCCTGCCAGTGTGCCAAAACATCAGCGGACATCCTGACACCCATCCGCTGTGTCGCGGAAATTCACAAACAGGGAAACCTCTCATTCAGCGACGCGAGTGGTAGAATGCCCTCCGTTCGCCCGCAACTCACCCGACGGCGGCTATCGGGGCGGCAATCTGGAAGCCACCTTGCTGAAAGAAAACGCTCAGCTTTGAGAGGCTGTCCACCAAATCGCGCATGAAGCGGTCGGAGACGAGGCTCAATTCATGAAGCACTAGATCGCCGGCGATGAATTCCAGGGCATCGGCGAGATTGGCCGCGTCTTCGTCACTGACGGCCAAGTGGTGCAGGCTGTCGTCGTACAGTTCGCGCGGATATTTCGGCTTCCAGCCGTTGTCTTGCGCCCAATCGAGCAAATCGACCCACAGGTCGGACGCGATGGTGTAGCAATCGTGCGGTCCTTGCAAGCGGATGCAGTTCACAGCACACCTCCGTATGTTGCTGATCATCCCGCGTCGCACTCGGTCACAGATGGCCGCGTGCAAAGGGGGGCATGGTCGCAGGCAAACCGGCGTGCGCCAACCTTCCCGAGGCAAAGATCCCTCGGGACGGTGGCGCGAATTCCGGACTAAGAACCACACAGATCTAGTGGTCGGCCAATTTGGTTTTAATAGGTTCGATCACGGGGTATAGACGTTTGAGCTTGATGCGAGCGTCGGTGGTAGTGAATTGCCAGTGGACTTTGACTTCGTCGGTGTTGCGAGTTGTTTCCCAGGCGGCGACTTCGGATTGCAAGGTGTGGAAGTCCGGGATGCGTCGAGCGAGGCATTGCCGCTGAACAACTCCCAGTTCGATCTCTGCCATGTTCAGCCAACTGCCGTGCTTGGGGGTGTAATGAATCTCCAGCTTGTCGATCAAACGGCGAGCCTCTGAGGGCGGAAAGGCCTGATACAGCGAGGCCAGCTTGTGAGTATTCAAGTTGTCCTGGACCACGACGATCTTTTCGGCGTCGGGGTGAATTTCGTCGACCAAACAGCGAATGGCGTGAGCGTAGTCGATGGCCGTTCGTCGTTGAGTGACGAGGACGCGGCGGCGTCCGGTCAACGGCTCGAACAGCATGAAGAGGTTGCCCGTGCCGTTGCGTTCGTACTCGTAGTCGATGATCTCCGGTTGACCCGGTGTGGCAGGAATCGTAGCTCGCGTGTGCTTGACCAATTGCTTCATCGCTTCGTCGAACGTCACCAGCGGCCGGCGCGGATCGAAGGGGCGTTGATAGACATCGAGCACTTCTTCCATTTGACAGACGAACTCGGCATTGGCGTCCGGCGGGATGACCCATTGCTCGCGGAGCCACGGCTTGAGCTCGTTTTTTGGAGCGTCTTCCGCACGGTCTCGCCGCTAATCGATTCCACGATCTCCAGTTCCACCAGCTTGTCGGCCAACAATTGCATCGTCCACCGCGCCTGGCCTTCCGGAGGAACGCTGCACGCCGTCGCGATGAGCCTCGCTTCCTTCGCTCCATCCAGCGTTCGCGGCTTGGTACGGCAGAAAGGCTTGCGATCCAACGCCGCCTCAAAACCCTCCCACACGAACCGTTCCCGTAACCGATGCACCGTCGAAAGACTCACGTCAAACGCTTCTGCGATCGCCGGATCACTCCACGCGGGGCCGTCGGCATCGGCCTTGAGCAGCATTCTCGCTCGCAACAGCTTGGCCTTGGCCGCCCGCGCCTGTGACAGCAGCTTCTCTAAGCTCAAACGCTCGGACACCGACAATCGAACCACAAACTTGGCATCCTTGCCCATGACTCGCTCCTGGATGAGACTCTCAATCCGTCAACAGCGATGTCTCCCAGAAACGATCCGCCCTGTCAAAACCAAGTTGTCCAACCACTAG
>CAMAWN010000042.1 GCA_945861865.1 Candidatus Kuenenia stuttgartensis
TGCACGCAGACGGCCGTGTCGCCGAGCATGGTTTCGGGACGGGTGGTGCTGAAGGAAATGCGTTCGCCGGTGGGCTGCTCGGCATCGTCCACGACCGGATAACTGAACGTCCAAAAGTGCCCGGCGACGTCTTCGTGGAACACCTCGTCGTCGGCCACAGCCGTTTGCAGGTACGTGTCCCAGTTGACGAGCCGCTTGCCGCGGTAGATCAGTCCGTCGCTGAAGAACTTGAAGAACGTGCGGCGGACGGCTCGCGAGCAGACATCATCGAGCGTGAATCGCACGCGCCGCCAATCGCAGCTGGCTCCGAGCATTTTCTGCTGGCTGATGATCCGCTCTTCAAACTTGTCCTTCCATTTCCAGATGCGTTCGACGAGCGCCTCGCGGCCGACGTCGTGCCGCGTCAGTTTCTCTTCTTCGAGCATCCGCCGCTCGACCACCGCCTGTGTCGCGATGCCGGCGTGATCGGTGCCGGGCATCCAGAGCGCCTCGTAGCCCTGCATCCGCCGCCAGCGAGTCAGCAAATCCTGCAACGTGCCGTTGAGCGCGTGCCCCATGTGCAGCGCGCCGGTCACGTTCGGCAGCGGAATCATGATCGTGTGCGGCTTCTTGTCCGGGTTCGGATTCGCGTCGAAATAGCCGCGTTCCTCCCAAAACGAAAACCACTTGGCTTGAGCCTCTTTCGGTTCGTACTGCTTGGCAAGTTCGGTCATGTGTCGTTGATTGTGGTGGGTGATTGAAAAAGTTTCCGTGAGTTTGGAGTGTCGCGAAGAGGCCGCAGCAAGTCACGCGCGGGAGCGCAGCGGCCGACCAACATCGCGAATCTCTGCGAGAGAGAGAATTGGCAACTGGGGCTGCGACAGCATCGACGTCCCGGAAGCATGGGCGGATCGCGGAGTCGAACTCCGCAGGCGGTCCAACAAGATGGCCCATCGAACGAGAAACAATGTCCGATGGGCCAACGGTTGAAGCTCGTTTTACTTTCCACCGCGTTTCGGCTTCTTGTCGCCATCGCTCTTTGGGGGAGGGTCGGAGCGTTTCGGAGGTTCGCTTTTGGAAGGTCTTGGTTGCTCAACTTTGGGCTGCACTTTCGGCGACTCCACTTTGGGTTGCTTCGGCGGTTCCACACGCGGCTGAACTTTGGGAGATTCGACCTTTGGTTGAACTTTCGACGGCTCGTTTTTTGGAAGATTCTTGGGAGATTCGACTTTCGGTGGATCTTTGGGAGAATCGACTCGCCGTGTCGATTTGGGATCAAACGGCCTGTTGGGATCGAACGGTTTGTTCTTCGGCTGCTCCTGTGGAGCTTGTCCGCCAACCGCCTGCCCAGTTTTGGGACGTTCCATTTTGGGAAGATCCTTGCGATCAATCGCTGCCGGAGCGGCGACTTGCGCGGGAGTCTTCGGTGCGTCGACGGCCAGCTTCCCGGTGGTCATCGTGGCTTTGGGAAGCTTGAGCGTTCCAACTCGCGTCGGCCGCTGGTCAGGCCCACTCTTGCCATCCTGGTCGGTCACCTTCTTGCCCGGTTCGTCCGCCTTGAGCTTCACCGTTGATTCGGGCGACTTGCCGGTCTCTGCGGACTTTCCTTTGCCGGTGTCCGGCGGATCGACTTTTGAGCCGTCCGTCACCTTGCCCTTCAATTCCGGATTCAATCCGCCTTTGCCGACGTCCCTCCTGTCACCACGATCAGGATCCAACTTCGCGAACCTTTCGGACTTGGCTCGTTCACGAGTCAGGTCACGCAGTTGCTTCGATTCGCGAAACTGCAACTGCTTGTGATCTTGAGTGACCGGCTTCAACGCAACGGGCCGATCGTGCTGCGTTGCGGCCGTCGCCAGCGTCTGACCCAGCAACGACTGCTGGCCGATCGGAGACGGCTTGTTGCCGAGGCGACTCGCGAACTGCTGCTGATCGTGAAATGTTCGCCGCGGACGGTCATCCACATGGCTGTCGTAATGGGAATGCCAATGCGACATGCGGGCCGCGTAATCAAAGTGGTCGTGATGGCGATAATGGACGTTGTAGTGCGTCAGCAGCGGATCCCAATGACCTGCATGCGAATGCCAACGGGACCAAGGACTCAGCCCCAAGGTGACATAGCTGGGCCCGTAGTAATCGCCGAAGTAGTAGTGCGAATAGCGCGGTCGAACCCAGAAGTGAACCAGCAGCGGCGTGCTTTCGATCGCGCACCACGGCGAGTAATAATGCGTCGCATACCAGTTGTTGCGACGGAAAAAGACCGGTGCGAACAGTTGGCCGCGCGTCCCGATTCGATAGTCCCAGTATCCTGCGACGAACAAGCAACCGCTGGGGGTCCACACCCAATGAGCGGGCACCCAGACCCAATTCTCCTGATACGGATGCCAATAGCCCGGCCGCCAGCGATAGCCAGCATCGTTCCACATCCAGCATCCCGGAACCCAAAAGGAACTGTCGTTGGGAGGCGGCGTGTTCGGGCCGGTCTCCAATGATTCTGGAGGAGTGAGGCGGTAGGACAATTCGTCTTGCTGGTCTGGAACCCACAGACCGGAAACCCACTGCCAGTCGCCATCCGCATCTGTGTCCACCCAATAGCCAGGAATCCAACGCAACCCCGGAGGCAGCTTGCGCCAGATGCCGCTGACCCATAGGAAATTGTCGCGGTCGTCATCCCAGGCCCAATACCCTGGAATCCAGACGACGTTGTCTCCCTCCGGTTTGAAATCCGGAGCCACTTCCACGATGTCTTGCGGTGGCTTCCGAGGAACGATCAGCCCCGCTTCGGGATTATTCGCGAGCGGTTCGGCGAACGCTTCATGGACCGGGCCGCGCGTCAAAACTTCGACGTCATCCTGCGACAATGCTTCGCTCGGGAGATCATCCATTGGTGGCGGAGGGGGCAGTTTCTCTTGAGCCAGCGAACTCAGGACGATCATCGCCACGAGGCAAAGACCAGCCCCCAGCCGACCGATCGCCTGCCAGCCTCGTGATCTTTGTGCGAGTGGCGTTGGTTGATTGTCGAGCATGTTAAAACTCCTTGAGTCGCGGTCGACGAGTTCTCCAATAGGAAATCGGATCGTCTCGGACGTCAACTCGGACAATTATGGTGCGGTCGGCGCCAACCGGAAGACCAGCCCATTCATCCGCGAGATTTTCCAGGAATTTCCGGCAACCTCAGTTTTGCGGTTGGAAGTCTTGACCATCGCGTCACGCGACGGCAACAGGCATGCAATGGGGCGGGACGAATCAGCGATCCTTGCCATCGCGCCTTTTCCAAACACCACGGAATTGCTGCAATGACTCACGACCCAACGGAGTTGGCCGACCGCTGAAAGCGAATTGGTTCACGGGAGTTCTTCGATGCGACTGCTCGCCGGATTCTGTTTCTGGGGTTTGACGATCGTCTCGTTGACCGGTTGTGGAGCCAAATCGGAGCCTCGCCGAGTCGCGGTGCACGGTTCAGTGATCGTCGGCGACAAACTCGTGCCGGAAGCAACCGTTCGGTTTCTGCCAGAGGCCGGAAATGCTGGACCAGTGGCAATGACGAATGTTGTCGGCGGCTTGTACAACTTCACGAAGTTAGATGGTCCCTATCCCGGCAAGTACAAGGTGAGTGTGAATCTGGAATTCAGCAGTCTGTCGAAAACCGCCAGCGACGATCCGAACGCTCCGCCGCCGCCGATGCAGTGGGAGCAGGAGATCACCATCCCTGACCAAGAATCCGCAACGCATCACTTTCTTTGGAAAAGTCCCGAGGAACAAACCGCCGAATCAAAACCGTAGGTCAGCCTTTCTAGGCGGACTCATTTCGGAAACGACGTCAACCGGCTGTTCGGGTCAGGCTGGAAAGCCTGACCGACGAAGAGTCGCGAGAGGTCCACGCGACTCATGCCGTTTTTTTCTCGACGCTCTGCAAACGCTCGCCCAACCGGCTTCACGCTGATCGAACTGCTGGTGGTCATCGCGATCATCGGGATGCTCGTCGCGATCCTGCTGCCGGCCGTGCAGAACGCTCGCGAGGCCGCGCGGCGGACGCAGTGCAAGAACAATCTCAAGCAAATCGGCATCGGCCTGCACAACTACCACGACACCAACCGCTGCTTTCCGATGGGATCACACGTTCGGACATTCGCTTGGGGCAGTTTGTTGTCGCTGCTGCCGCACATCGAGCAACGTGCCGCGTTTCAAACGGTGGACTTCAACGCTCCGGATTGCTGTCTGTGGACAAAGCAGATGCAGGCCGCGAACAAGCCGGAACCGGCCAGCGTGCGGATCACGACCTACACCTGTCCGAGCGATCCACACTCCGGCCAAACGCTGCTCTCCGGCCCGATTGGACCGAACCCCGGGTCCGCCGATTGCGGCCTGCTGTACCCCGGCAACTATCTGGGAGTTTCCGGCGACACCGGCATCGGCTATCCGGCCTGCTTCTTCAGCATCACGGCGACCACTAAAGGCACCGGTATGATGTTCACACGCAGTTCGACTCGCATGGAGCATGTGAAAGACGGCACGTCGCAGACTTTGTTTTTCGGCGAGCGCGGCTTGCCCAACGATCTCGGCTGGGGCTGGGTGATGTGCGGCGGTTCGGAATGCGAGCAATACCTCAGCCTGACAAACGGCTTGGTGCCGCCGCACGACATGCCAACCAATAGCATCACGGTCAGCAATTATTGGAGTTGGCATCTGGGCGGCGTCCACTTTCTACTGGTCGATGGCAGCGTGCGATTCCTGAGCCTCAACGTTTCGTACAACACGCTAAAAGCCCTGTCGACGAAATCGGCCAAAGACTTGGCCGGCGACTTTTGAACGACAGCCCCGGTTGTTCAGACACAACTCAAGAAGATTTCCTGACCCATCGGCATGACTTTTGCGCCGGCGAGTGAAGGAGTTTTGGACAGCCAACTGAGCCAGGAGCGGCGTGGTGTGCGAAGGGATTGCGGGAGAGTTGTTGGGAATGGATTTGGGAGACGAGCGTTTGAATCGTCGGAGCGTGAAGATCCTGGAAGCGTTGGCGGCAGACCCTCAGGCGAGCGCCAATGGGGCGTGTGCGGGTGCGGGCGTGGGAACGTCTACGCTGACTGTTGTCACCAGCACGACGCTCGGTCAGAGTCCCAACGCAGAGTTTCGTCGGCCGCTGTCGCCCGAATCGTTTTCGAGTCCGCTAGAAGTCGGCGTCGCTCGCAGCACAACCGGCGTTCCGGCTCATCGGGACCGGCGGCTAGCGCCGTGCCGCTCACTCGACTTGGTCCGGCAACGGATCTTCCGCGCCGAGTTGCTGAAGCAACTGTGCTCCGACCGAACGGACTGACGTGATGAAACCATCGGAGTTACGAATGCCGTGGATACGTGCCACCGTTTTGAGTTTCACCGTTGTAATGTCGTGGAACGTCGCCACTGCGTTGCCGGCGGAGAACGTCTTCGCGATTCGCGTGCTCGACGACCAAACCGGTCGGGGCGTGCCGCTGGTCGAATTGAAGACGGTGTCCAATCAGCGATTCATCACCGACTCGGCGGGCGTCGTAGCGATTCGCGAACCGGAGTTGTTCGGCCAGACGGTGTTCTTTCACGTCAACAGTCACGGCTATGAGTTCCCCAAAGATGGTTTTGGGTTCCGCGGCAAACAGCTCAAAGTCGAATCGGGCGGCGAGATGACACTGAAGATCAAACGGCTCAACATCGCCGAGCGGCTGTATCGCATCACCGGAGCGGGCATCTACGCGGACAGCGTGTTGCTCGGAGAAAAGTTGCCGATTGAGCAGCCGTTGCTGAATGCTCAAGTCTCTGGGTCGGATAGCGTCGTCACGGCGATCTATCGCGGTCGGCTGCATTGGTTTTGGGGAGACACGAATCGGCCGAAGTATCCGCTCGGCCTATTCCATGTTCCGGGGGCGACATCGCGATTGCCGAGCGACGGCGGACTCGATCCAGCGGTCGGCGTGAACCTCGATTACTTTGTCGGCGACGACGGCTTCGCGAAGGCGATGTGCAAAATGCCCGGCGATGGCCCGACTTGGATCTTCGGCCTGACCGTGCTGCGAGATGCTGACGGCCGCGATCGAATGTTTTGTGGCTACATGAAAGTCCGCAACTTGTTGGAAGTCTACGAGCGCGGCATCGCTGAGTTCGACGATGAACGCCGCGAGTTCTTGCAGCGGCAGAAGTTTGACAAAGACGTGCCGCTGTACCCCGACGGACATCCGCTGCGGCACAAGGTCGATGGGGTCGAGCACATCTACTTCAGCGAGGCCGCAGCCTTGACACGTGTCCGCGCGACGGTCGAAGCCTTTCGCGATCTCAGCCAGTACGAGGGCTTCAGTTGCCTCGTCCCCGGCGGACGCGAGAAGACACCACAAGTCGAACGGGACTCCGCCGGCAAAGTCGTCTGGGGTTGGAAGCGCGACACCGCTCCGATTCGCTGGTCGCTGCAAGAGAAGCTGCTCAAGAGCGGACAGCTCAAACCGGACGAAGCATGGCTGAAAATCACCGACACCGAGAGCGGCAAGCCAGTCATCGCTCACGCCGGCTCGGTGACATGGAACGGGCATCGCCGCCGCTGGGTGTCCGTCTTCACGCAGCACTTCGGCTCATCGCTGCTGGGCGAGATTTGGTACTCGGAAGCGGATGCTCCCGAAGGCCCGTGGCGCAAGGCGACGAAGATCGTCACGCACGACAAATACAGCTTCTACAATCCCAAGCAGCATCCGTATTTCTCGGCCGGCCGGTTTCTGTTCTTCGAAGGAACTTACACCCACACGTTCTCCGGCAACACCGACCAGACGCCGCGCTACGACTACAACCAAATCATGTACCGCGTGGATCTGGACGACCCGCGATTGAAGAACTCGCCGAGCGCGAATTGATGTGTGGAGTCACGGCAATTCGACCGCGCGCAGGTTGCGGAAGTCGAGGTTCGTCGTCGGGTCGTGCCCTTGCAGGCTGAGATGGCCCCCTTCGAGGCGCAAACCTTCGCGGGCATTGCCGCTCGCATGGGACTCACGTTCGTCGGTCCAGACAGTGATGGGAATGCCGTTCACCCATGTGGCGAAGGTTGGGCCGCTGGCGACCAGTGTCAGCGTCGTCCATTCGCGATCGTTCGAGACGACGAACCGCGCGGCTTGGCGGCGGAAGATCGCGCCCGTGCCGAAGTCCGCCGGTTGAGTGCGGTCGCCATTCTTGATGCCGTTTTGAATTTGGAGTTCGTAGCCGGGATACGCTCCCTCTTTGCCCGGCAGACCTCGGAAGAAGATGCCGCTGTTGAGCGCGTCGCCGTTGGTCTTCACTTGAGCTTGCAGGACGAAGTTGGCGAACGTCGCTTCGGACTCCCAATAGCCTTGGCCGTTGGTGACGTGGATCGCGCCGTCGAGCACCTCAAACTTGCTTTTCGATCCGGGCACCTCGCGCCAACCAGCGAGATCTTTGCCGTTGAACAATTCCTTGGTGCCGAGCGGCTTCACGAACACGTTGCGAAACTTGACCAGCCCGGAATTCATTTGCAGCCCGATCAACCCGGACTTCAACGGCTTGTCGGTCTTGTCGGTGAAGTCGAGCACTTCTTCGCCGTCGAGTTTCACGACGACGCGCGACCCTTCGGCTCGGATGTGAAATGTCTTCCACGCCTCTTCGCCGGAGACTTCTTTCGTCGGCTTCTGCCGCTTCACGAAGCTGGCGGTGTTGAAGCCTTGCGGGTGCGTGTCGCAGATGTTGAGTTCGTAGCAATCGACTCCCGGATCGGTCGGCACTGTCGGCGTTCGCAGGAACACGCCGCTGTTGCCCCCCTTGGCCATCCAGAAGTCGCACCGCAGTTCGTAGTCCGCGAATGGCACCGTTGTCAGCAGCAGTCCCGGCTTTGTCCCTTTGTCGGCGGTGATGACGCCATCGGCCACCGACCAATTCACGTCGCTGTTCGGTTTCCAGCCGAACAGCGTCTCGCCGTCGAAGAGTTGAACCCAGCCGTCAGCGATCTCGTCGGCAGAGAGCAACGGCTTCGGTGGCTGCTTCACCGAAGGTCCCTTTGCGTCAGCAATCTTCTTTGCGGCGGTCTCCTTCGGTCCCGCCGCGCTGGCTGCCGACGGTTGTTCCACCTTGACGCAGGCTGCGACCAAGCTGACGAAACAGAGGGAAGCAATCGTCCACAATCGCATGATCGACTCACTTGGTTGGTTATGTAGGACGGGAAAGAGTGCCCGTCTTACGGATGTACGTGGGGCACAAATCGTCTCAGTCGCAAACTGTTGGTCACGACCAGCACGCTGCTGGCGGACATCGCGGCCGCAGCGAAGCCCGGAGGCAGGATGATTGCGCCGAACGCCGAAAGCAACCCGGACGCCAAGGGGATCGAGACCACGTTGTACGCGAATGCGAAGAACAGATTTTGGCGGATGATCCGCAGCGTGCGCCGAGCCAGTTCGATGGCGTGCGGTACGGCTCGTGGATCGCTGCCGACGAGCGTGACGTCAGCGGCTTCGATGGCAATGTCGGCTCCGGCCCCGATCGCGAATCCAACGTCGGCGACAGCGAGAGCGGGTGCGTCGTTGACTCCGTCGCCGATCATCGCAACTCGGCAGCCGGTCGCTTGCAGCGAGCGGACGACGTCGGCCTTCTCGCTCGGTAAGCGTTCGGCCTCGATCAGCGTGATGCCGAGCTTGTGCGCGACGTTTTGCACAACGGCCAATCGATCGCCGCTGATGAGGCCGGTGTCGATGTGCAGATGTCGCAGAGCCAGTGTCGCGGCGGACGCAGTCGGTCGCACTCGGTCTTCCGCGGCGAGAACGCCGAGAATTTGTTGGCCACATGCGACAAAAATGGGCGTGCGACTGAGCGATTCGATTCGTGCGGCAAGAGGTCGGAAGTGATCCCGTTTGGCAAGCGGGGGACGTGAATCCCCCGAGTCAGCCACGAGACTTCTCGGGGGACTCACGTCCGCTCGCCAATCTGGACCACGACTTCCGACCCCGTCGCATTCCAACCACCGCCAACTTCCAAGCAACACCGTTTCGCCACCGAGTTGGGCTTTCAATCCAAGGCCCGGTTCGGAATGCACTTGGTCCGGCATCGCGTCGAGCGGCACAGACTCTTGCTTCGCGAGTGCGACGACCGCTCGCGCGAGCGGATGATTCGAGACGGACGCGATCGTCGCCGCGACGCGCAACAGCTCGCAGCGAGAGACACTCTCCGATGGCAAGACCTCGACGATTTTCGGGCGGCCTTCGGTCAGTGTGCCGGTCTTGTCGAACAGTGCAATCTGCAACGACGCGGTTCGCTCCAAAGCCGCTCCGTCTTTGAAGAGCACTCCGAGTTCCGCACCCTTGCCCATTGCGACCATCACGGCGGTCGGAGTTGCCAAGCCCAGAACACACGGGCAGGCGACGACCAGCACCGCGACCGCTCGCGAGATGGCCGTGTGAACGTCGATGTGATTCAGCCACCAGATCAACGTCACAGCGGCAATCGCCAGCACGATCGGCACGAAGATTCCAGCCACGCGATCCGCTAGTCGCGCGATCGGAGCTTTGCTCCCCTGAGCGTCTCGCACGAGCGCGGCGATGCGATGCAGCGTCATCTCATCACCAACCCGCTCGGTGCGGAAACGAAAGCTGCCCGATTGATTCACCGATCCGCCGAGCACTCGATCACCCGGTTGTTTGCGAACTGGCAGTGCTTCGCCGGTGAAGCTGCTCTCGTCGATCTCGGTGACGCCCGCCAAGACGACGCCATCCACCGGGATGCGTTCGCCCGCGCGAACCAAGACGACGTCGCCAACCGCCACTTGATCGACCGGCAACTCGACTTCGCTTTCTTGAGTCAGCAGGTCTTGGGAGGACCGCAGCACATGCGCCGTTGGCGATTGCAGGTTCAACAGGTGGCCAATTGCGTCCGAGGCTTTGCGGCGCGCTCGCAGTTCCAATGTTCGGCCGAGCCGCACGAAGACAACGATCAGCACGGCGGCCGTGAAGTCCGAGCCGCACTGACCGCTCACGGCGGAATGTCCGACGTGGCTCCAGTCGGCTTTCAAAAGCTCCCCAAGCGACCACGCTCCGGCGAGATACGCGGAGCCAGCCCCCAAGGTAACCAGCACGTCCATGTCGAGCGCGGCGTGTCGTAGCGACCGAACAGCGTTGAAGAAGAACTCACGACCGCTCGTCAACAGCACCAACGTCGCCAACAACAGCATCCAAATTGGCGCGAGCGGCACGGACTCGACGAAGTACGCCAGCAGCACAACGGCGAGCGCCGGCGCAGCGGGTCGAAGAAGCTCTTGAACTTGGAACGCGGCCAGCGGCGTCTGGACTTCGCCGCCGGATGTCAAATCGGCTGACGCCGGCAATTCGTTGGCGTGATAGCCGACCGCCTCGACCGCGCGAACGACATCTGGCTGATCGCCGTCGTGCTGCACGCGAGCTTCGTTCGTCGCCAAGTTGACGGCGACGGCCACGACGCCGGGCAACTTGCCGATGGCGGTCTCGACACGCCCGACACAGGCGGCACAGTGCATCCCCTCGATCCGATAGCGCGCGGTGTGAGTCATGTTGATCGAGGATTTCTTCAAAAGCCGAGCGTGATTGTTGTCGACCGAGTTTGACCAGAGGCCGTTTCAAAACCGTAGCCACGTTCTGGCGAACGTGGCTACTTTTTTTGGGCGAGCGAATTTCAGCATCGCATGTGACAAATTACAGTGGCCGACGCACGGTGGGGAGCGTGCTCGTGATGTTGAAGATCGCTCGGCTGGAAACGTTTGTCATTGGCGATGGTCCGGATGTCGATCCCGACCGGGGAGGCATCGAGCCGCTCGCCTGCCTGCGCGTGCGAACCGACGACGGGCTGACCGGATTTTCCGAAGTCTTTCGTGTGCCTCCCGGAGTCGTGCAGGCGACCGTCAGCGGACCGGACACGCATTTCGGTCGGCTGCTGATCGGACAGGAGATCACGCATCCGGAACGGCTGTGGCAGCATATCTGGGATTCACTGATCCACACGAATCGCCGAGGCTGGGAGATCATCATTCTCGGCGCGTTGGATGTCGCGATCTGGGACATCTATGGGCAGTCGCTCGGCCAACCGGTGTGGCGATTGCTCGGCGGAAGTCAACGCGGGCCGTTTCAGACGCATGACGAAACGCGGAAGTCGAGCGTCGTGCCGTATTGCACGTTGGTTTCTGACGTCTGGGGTGGCGAGGCGATGATCGCTCAGCAGACGGATCGCGCTGCGCGGTTGCGCGACCTCGGCTATCGAGCGTTCAAAGTCGAGCCGATGATGTCCTCGCCGAAGGACGTCGTCGAGATGGCTCGCCGCGCAAGACAAGTGCTCGGCCCCGAACCGGCGCTGATGGTCGATGTCGGCTACTTGTTCAACGACGTGCCGATGGTCGCTCGCATCTGCCGCGAGTTGGAAGAGTTCGACATCTTTTTCTTCGAGACACCGTTCCCGGTCGATTCGCCGGAGCCGTATGCCCGACTCTCCGGGATGACGTCGATCCCGCTGGCGATGGGCGAGCACGGTGTCACGCGATGGGAATTTCTCGACATGATGGATCGCGGCAAGGTCTCCGTCATGCAGCCGTACATGACGACTTGCGGCGGTCTGACCGAAGCGAAACGGATCGTTGATCTCGCCGTGCCGCGTGGAGCGTTGGTCTGTCCCGGAAATTGGTCCACGCAGATTCTCGGCGCGGCGTCGGTTCATTTGGCCGCGTACTCGGCAATCACGCCGTTCATTGAGTTCGCACCCGCCGAAGTCTTTGATTCGCCGCTGCGTCGAGAACTGCAAGAGGCCGGCTTCCCAGTGAAGAACGGCGCGATCGAGTTTCCGGATGTTCCAGGCATCGGTTATCGGTTCCCCGAACATCTGGCCGCGAAGTACCGCGTGAAGTAGTCGAAGTCGTGAGACTTCGCCCCCGAACTCTCACGACTTCGACTACGACCTTTGATGCGTCCCGAAGGAATAGAACATCCATGACAAACACACCTGCCACGAGTTCACCATCCTCGTTCGATCGTTGGCGGATTGTGGTTCTGCTCATGGGATACACGGCGCTGGCGCACTTCAACCGTGAAGGGCTAGCGGTCGCTGGCAGTGAAGTCTTCATCAAAAAACTCGGCATCTCTGAAGTCGAAATGGGTTGGGTCTACACGTCATTTGGGATCGTTTACACGACTTTGATGTTGCCCGGTGGTTGGCTGGTCGACCGCTTTGGTTCGGCGAGAGTGTTGACGCTGCTCGGCCTGACCATGGGGATGGTCGTCGCGCTGACCGGGACGCTGACCTGGCTCAGCAACACTCCGGGAAGTCTGTTGATTGGACTTCTGTTGCTGCGTGGCTTAACCGGTGCCTGCAGCGCGCCGCTGCATCCGGGAGCCGCACATGTCGCGTCCGATTTGATGCCCGATCGCCATCGAGCCACCGCGAATGGGATGCGCACGGCTGGAGCATTGATTGGCATCGCGTTCAGCTATCCGATCTTCGGATGGTTGATGGATACGCTCGGCTGGCCGTGGGCGTTTGTCGCGAGCGGTTCCGCGTTGATCGCGTTTGGTGTGCTGTGGAAGAGCGTGGCGTCGCCGTCACTGCCGGCACCGCAACCATCGGCCTCAGCGGCGACGGCCGAGGACGATTCCCACGCGGCTTGGTTGCTGCTGAGAGATCACAATCTCTGGCTACTGTCGCTCAGTTATGCCGCCTACAGCTATCTCCAATACCTCTTTTTTTATTGGTTGGATTACTACTTCAAGTCTGAGCTGCATGTGTCGGATGCCGACTCGCGGCGAGCCTCGTTCTACATTTTCTTGGCGATGGGAGCTGGCATGTCCATAGGCGGTCTCAGCACCGGTGTCATGTGCAAGCGATTCGGGACGAATCACGGGCGGCGTTGCATCGTCATGACCGGCCTGATCCTGGGCGCGCTGTTCGCCCGGCTCGGCGTGCAGATGGAAGACTACTTGAGCGTTTCCCTATGCCTCGCGATCTCGATGGGTTTGTTGGGCATGTGCGAAGGGGTCTTCTGGACGACGGCGACCGACATCGGTGGCAAAGCCCGTGGCTTCTCCGGAGCGTTCCTGAACACCGTCGGCACCATTGGCGGCTTCATTGCACCGGTGCTCACACCATTCCTGGCCCAATCAATGGGTTGGCCCAACGCGATCTCCGTGGCCTGCGTCATCGCCGGCCTCGGCGGACTGATTTGGTTCTGGATCAAGTCGCCGCCAACGTAGCCGTCATCGAAGAAACGGATCGCTCATGTCCAAACACGATTTCTCCGCCGACGAATTCGCTTTCCGACGATCACGCGCGCGTGAAGCGATTGGTAATGCCGGGCTCGATTGGATGCTGCTGTTTCATCCGGTGTCGATCCGTTGGCTGACGGGGACGGACGCGAAGAGTTATCAGGAGTTTCAATGCCTGTTAATCTCCGCCAAGCTTGGCCCAATCAGCGTGTTGACTCGCGATGGCGAGCGAAACGAATTTCTGGACGACGCTCTGGTCGATCAGCTTCAAACTTGGGGCGGCGGCGAACCGGAAGACCCGATCGCGGCGCTCGCACAGTTGGCGGAAACACTCGGCGTGACGGGGACACGCATCGGCATGGAGGTGCCGGGGTACTACTTGCACCCGCATCACTACGTCCGGATCAAGCAACTCTTCGGCGAGTCGCTTGTGGCCGAGGCGACGAACTTGATTCACGACCTCACGCTGGTCAAATCGGCGACCGAGTTGTCGTACATCCGCGAAGCCAACCGCATCTCTGACTTGGCCATGACGAGATTCGCGGACTCACTGACCGCCGGCCGCAGTGAACTCGAATTGGCGGGTGAGGTCCATCACACACTGCTGACCTCCGGCAGCGGTCTCGCGGCCAGCCCGATCAATCTCGTCTCCGGCGAACGCTCGAGCTTCAGCCACGGAGCGCCGACCGATCGACGGTTGCAGCGCGGCGACTTCGGCAACGTCGAATACGGAACGACCTTCAAACGCTACACCGCCACGATCGGTCGCCAGTTTGTCTTGGGTCAACCAACGCCACACATGCGCGAGCTTTACGATCTCGTCCGCCGAGCCTCCGACGCCTGCATCTCCGAAATCCGTGCCGGTGTTCCTGCCGTGGTTCCGCACGAGGCGGCGAAGCGAGTGATCGCCAACGCCGGACTCGATTCCGCACGAGTCCACTTGTCGGGATACGGCCTCGCTCCCGGTTCGCCACCGACCTGGGCCGAACCGATCTACTTGTTCGGCGGCAGCACTTACACGCTTCAAGCCGGCATGGTGGTGACGGTCGAGCCGCCCGTTTTCATCGGCGCAGAGCGCCTGGGAGCTCGGATCATCGACAACGTGCTCGTCACGCACGACGGTGCGGAACTGCTCTCCCGATTCAGCCGCGATTTGATCGTGACCGAGTGAACGCTCACAAGTTGAACGGTTCGGTGGTGCGCAGCGTGAAGAATTTGCGGACGTACTTCGGCACATGCCAGTACGTGGTCAGACCGCGCGGGAAATGAGCGACGTCCCCAGCCTTCAGCGTGTGCGTCGCGCCACCTTCTTCGCAGATCGTCACCTCCCCTTCGAGAATGCAGACGAACTCGTCCCACGCAAAGACCCACTGAAACTTGCCAGCCGTGCAGCTCCAAAAACCGGACGACAACAATTTGTCCTGCGACTGAGTCAACACAGCACCGCAAGCGGTCGGCGTGCCTTCCTGAACCCAGCCCGGATCAATTGGCATCGGCGGCAATTCGGCGGGCGTGTGTGCGGTGGGAATTTGTGGCTGGCTCATGAGGTTCTCCTGGAGTTCGCGGGGGTTAGTTGAGAGGGAAAATGAGCTTCTCGTCACGCAGCGCGATCACCGTCTGTTCAAAGACAGCTGTCGCGCGATCAATGCCGTCGGGCGTGTGCGCGGCACAAGTCAAGCCGCCGGTGGAACTCATGTTGTCCACGCCGCCGAATCGCATCCGCAGTTGATACTGCGCGATCAGCCGGCCCGGCATCCCTTTGAGCCGCGCGGCATCGGTCGTGTGCAAGTCGCGGCGCGATCGAGCTTGCCGCACGCGGTCGAGGTCCGTTTCAAAATAGACGTGGAACGTCGAGGCCGGGCCATAAACGTATCCGGCGATCCCGTGTCGTTCGAGAACCGCGCCCCACCCGCTTCGCAGCCGGAGCGCGGCGGCGTCGGCTTGTGCGATGGCGGTGCCGTCGGCCACACGACGTAGCGCGACAATGCCGGCCGCAGCCGCAGTCGGCGAAGCGTTGAACGTGCCGAAGTGAACGACTCGCTGATGTCGGTCGTGATGCGGATCGCCCGTGATGTCGAAGACACGCATCACCGGCTCGCGACCGGCGACCGCTCCGCCGGGCATCCCACCGGCCATGACTTTTGCGAGACAGCACAAGTCGGGAGTCACGCCGTACAACTTTTGCGCTCCACCGGAACTGAATCGGAAACCGGTCACGACTTCATCGAAGATCAGCAACACACCGCGCCGCGCGGTCGCTTCACGCACGCCGCGCAGCCAATCCACGTCGATCGGCACTCGCCCCCACGACGCGCCGGACGGTTCGAGAATCACTGCCGCGATGTCGTTGTGCTTCGACAGCGTCTCGTCGAGCAGATTCAAATCTCCATCCGGGATCGTAATCAGCCCTTGTCGAACATGCGGCGGCACACCGAGCGACCCATCCGCCTCAAATGGCGGCTGAAACCCATGCACCACGTCATCGTGCCAGCCGTGAAAGTGCCCCGCGAAGCGGAGAATGCGATTCCGGCCGGTCGAAGCACGCGCGATCCGCAACGCCAATTGAGTTGCCTCGGTTCCTGAGTTGGTGAATCGAACTCGTTCCGCGCACGGAATCAGCCGCTGCACCAATTCGGCCCATTCGATGTGCAGCGGATGATCGTTTCCAAAATGCGTCCCCAGCGCCGCAGTACGTACGATTGCTTCGACAACTTCGGGATCGGCATGTCCCAGCAACAACGCGCCGTTGCCCATCAAGAAGTCGATGTACTCATTTCCGTCAATGTCCCATTTGCGACCGCCGCTTCCGCGCCGAATGTAGATCGGCATCGGCAACGAATACCGCAGGTCATGCCCAACCGCTCCGGCCAACGTCTTCTTGGCCTGCTCAAACATCGCAGCACTTTTCGGACGCCTCGCGGCGAAGGCTTCCATCAGGTTAGTCGAGGTTGACATGCGATCGTCTCCCTGGTGTGCTGCGGCTCGACGCAGCACACCATTCATTCGCGGCTCAGCGGCTGCAAGAGTTAGTCGACCTTCGTCGTGAGGAATGCCCTTCTTTCTCGCGGCAAGTTCACGGCGAAATCTGTTGTTGATCGAACTCCTGCTCCTACGATCGAATGGAGTGCGGTGTCGAGCCACCGCACTTGTATCTTGAGATTACAGGTTTCAAGCTAACTCTGCCCCAAAACTCTCACAACTGGCAAACCATGAGTCACCCAACGTACCGCGCGGGAATCATCGGCTTGGGCTTCATCGGTGGCGGCGATCAAGTTTCTGGCGATCGTTTGGGACAGCGTGTGGAAGATCTCGACGGCAATCACCGTGAATCTCTGTCGAACCATCCGCGAGTGCAATTGGTCGCCGGCAGCAGCCGCGATGTCGGACGCTGCGAACGATTCGCTCAACGAACCAAAGCGCGGACGTACGTCGATTGGCGAGAGATGCTCGCGAGCGAAAAGCTGGACCTCGTCGGTGTCGCCTCGTTTGCGTCGAGCCACGCGGAGTTGGTCGTGGCCTGTGCCGAGAGCGGCGTGCGTGCGATCTTCTGCGAGAAGCCGATCGCGACTCGCTTGGCCGATGCCGAGCGGATGCTCGCGGCGTGTCGGCAGTCTGGGAGCTTGCTGGTCATCAATCACAATCGGCGGTTTCATCCGCACTTTCGCGAATTGCAACGTCGCATCGCGGCCGGCGAGTTGGGCGAACTCACTGGCGTCTGGCTGCAATGGGGAACCGGCCGGCTCGGCAACGTCGGCACGCATTTCATCGACGCCGCGATGATGCTGACCGGTCGAGTCGTCCGTGCGATCTCCGCCACGCTCGATCTGACCGGCCGACCCGATTGCCGAGGCTCAGAGTTTCGAGATCCAGGCGGCTGGGCGATGCTGAGGTTCGACGGCGGACTGATCGGCCACGTCCATGCTCCCGACAATCCGGCCGGCCCGGCAGAGATTGTCGTGCAGGGAACGCTCGGCCGCGCCCGCGTTGCTGGCGGAGTCGCGGAGATTGAAACGTGGGCGGGAGTCCACGATGTCTTGGCGAATCCCTCGGCCGAGGCGGGCAATTCGATGGATCAAGCGGTGCGTGAAATTGTGGCTTGGTTGGACGACGGGACGCCAGTCGGTTGCTCGTCCGAAGAATCCCTGCGAACCTTGGAAGTCATCGTCGCCGGCCATGCCTCGCACACTCGGCAAACAACGTGGATCGAACTGCCGCTGGTTGGTATCGACCGCGACCGCGAAGTGCGGAGCGGATAGTCGTAGGATGGGCACTCTTGCCCGTCTCCCCATTTTCACAAGTCAAACGGGCGAGAGTGCCCATCCGACAAAATCAGGAGCCGGTTCCATGCCAGACATCGCTGCCATCAAACGTACTCTTCGTGGTCCGATGATTCCGGTCATCACGAATCTCAACCACGATTTGTCGATCGACCACGCCGCGATTCGCGAGAACGTGCGGTTCGTCATCGACCGTGGAGTCACCTGCGGTCAAGGCGTGCTGCTGGCCGTCGGAGCCGGCGGTGACTTTCCGATGCTGACACTCGACGAACGCAAAGCCGCCGCGAGGACGATCGTCGAAGCGGCAGCGGGCCAAGTGCCGGTCATCGTCGGTGCTCAGGACACGAACCCGAACGTCTCGATCGAGATGGCTCAGTGGGCCGAACAGATCGGGGCCGACGCGGTGCAGATGAGCGCGGGCTACTACTACGCCTCCAGCGACGAGGACTGTCTGCGTTACTTCCAAGCCGTCCACGAGGCGACTACCCGCATCGGGCTGATGATCTACAACACACATTGGGAAGGCTACAACCTGTCGCTCGACCAAGTCGCTCGGCTGGCCGAATTGCCGCGCTGTGTGTCGCTGAAGTGGTCCACTCCCGACGGCGGATACAGCTATGTTCGCGGAGTTCACCGTTTCGCGGATCGGTTCGCCGTCGTCGACAATCAAGGTCTGGCCGTGATGAATCACATGCTCGGCGGCACCGGTTTCATCACGCATCTGGCGACGATCTGGCCGGAACATCAAGTCGAAATGTGGCAACGGCTGGAAGCCGGCGATTACGTGGCCGCTCAGCGAATGCAGACGGACGCCAAATGGCCGTGGAGCGACTTTCGTTCAAAGATGTGGGGCCGCACGGCTGCGGAAAGTCCAGTGGTCAAAGCCGCGTTGGAATTGTGTGGCCGGCCGGGAGGGCCGAATCGGCTGCCAACTCGATCACTGAATACGGAAGAGCGTGCGGAGTTGCGCGAACTGTTGAAACGGATCGGCGTGCCGACGGTGACGTAGACCGGACGCCTACGTCTGGTCTACGTCGGCATCCACCTTGGACATTTCGTGCGCACGAAATCCGCGAAGCGATGAAACGCGGCGTCGGTCGCACCGACGTACGGCGGCAGCAAGCGCAGTGGGAAGCGTTCGTCTTGGAGCTTCCACAGGACTTTGTCGTAGGCCGAGTCGATGTGCGCATTCGGGCCGACGGCAGCGATGAGTTCTTGGAAGATCGCCGCGATTTCGGAATACCGCTCGATCAGCAGTGGCAGATCGCGACGACGTCCGGCCTCGAAGAACTCGGTGAGTGCCGTGGCATTCGAGGCCAACGACGCCAGCAGACCGCACTCGCCGAGTTGGCTGGCGAAGAGGTATCCGACTTCGCCGGGAAAGTGTTGCAGTTGCGGCGACAGAGTCATCAGCCCGCGCAGCCGGTCCATCGAGTCGGTGCAGTTCTTCGTCCCGACGAAGTTCGGATGCGCCTCGGCCAGTTCGGCGTACAACTCCGGAGTGATCAGACGCTTGGTCCGCAGCAGGTTGTAGTGCACGAACTGACAATCGCGGTGAGCACCGCAGACCGCCTGAAAGAAAGCGCGGACCTCGTCATCGGTGAGCGCTCCCCAGCTTGGCAGCGAAATCTGGAAATGACGCGCGCCGATCTCGTGAGTGAGTTCGATTCGTTCGAGGATCGTCGGCAGCGACAAGCTGATGACGCCCACCATCGGCTCGGCACCACCCGCCCGCATCGTGTCGTGGAAGACACGCGTGATCTGCTGGAACTGGCGATTGCTGACCGCGTGCCCTTCGCCAGCCGTGCCGAAGATGTAAAGGTGCCGAGTCGTCTTCAGCATTCGCTGCACTTCATCGACAAACAGGGACTCGAGGAACTCGTGGTTCTCGTCCCAGGGGACAACGCAAGTGCAGAGAATGCAGGCGGGGTAGCGTTTCATGGAGGGAACCCTCATCAATTGGGAAACTCGATGCGAATCTCATCGAGCAAGACGTAACCTTCCGGCAGACGGCTGCGCCACACGGGATAATCTTTCTCCGGCCGAAGTCGATGCGGATCGCCATCCAGTGGACCCATCGGAGCGATGTCCAGCGGATGTAGCACGAACAAGATGTCCGCGTTCGCGTCGCCGAGCACGGTCGCCAGTGGCGTGTGGCCGTAGTAGTCGACTCGGTCGTGGCGACTGCCGAGACACTTCCACTGTCGCTCGTCCGGCACGCAAAGCAGCGTTTGCTCCGACCATTCCGGAGTGACTCGAATCGGCTGACCGGTCAGTAGCCAGCCGGTGCAGATGCCGCCGTGAACTCCTTGGCAAAGCAGGTGCAGACAGGCCCCGCGATCGAGTAGCTCACCTTTCAATCGGAGCGTGATGCGCGCATTCGTGAAGTCCGTTCCGAACCCACCCGCGATGAACCGATTCGGCCCGGAAACCTCTCGCTGATGCTCACCCGGAGCACCTCGCGTCAGCAACAGATAGAGCAAGTGCAGATATCCGGCTCCGGGCGGCGCGTGGTTGTAGTCAATCCACCACGGACTGCGCGAGACGGCGCAGCTCTCGCGAATCTCCAGCGGCTTCGGTCCCGCCGAGTTGCTGGTGTAGCCGAACCATCCGCCCGGCCCATCATCAAAAGTCTCTCGATAAACACGCATGAAAGCGGTCACTCCTGAGCACGCGATGGCGTCTATTTCGCCACGCAGACCAACTTGGTTCGTGTCCGCAGGTAAATCCGACCGTCGGCGATGGCGGGAGTCCCGATCACTGGCTCGCCCATGTCGTTCGTGGCGAGCGTTTTTGGCTTCGGGCCATCCTCGATGACGACGATGACTCCGTTCTGACCAGCCACATAGATCTTGCCGTCACCGTAAACCGGCGATGCGAGATAGCTCCCTTCGTTGCCGATGCGTTGACGCTGCCACAATGCTTCGCCGTTGGCGACATCGAAACCACTGGAGAACCCGCCGCTCTTGATGAGCGTGATGCGACCGTTCGCCACCAGCGGCGAGACCACATGGTCGGGTGCTTTGTTGACCTTCTTCCACAGCAAGTGTGACTTGCTGACATCGCCCGATCCGCCGCCGCGCACCGCTTGCAGCGAGGCTTCCTTTTGCGATTCGGTATCGAACTTCTTCCAATCCTTTTCGTCCCCCGCGCGAGCCTGGCTGTCTTTCGCCAGCAGTCCGCCCTGGTTATTCGAGTCGAGGAATGCCTTGTCGATCTCGTCCCCTTCGAGCACTCCGTCTTTGTTGACGTCGCCGCGTTCGAACTTCTTCCAGAACGCTTCCGGGATCGGTGTGCCTTTTTGTTTGCGGCTTTGCTGGATCTCTTCGCGAGTGATCTTGCCGTCGCCGTTTGTGTCGGCAGTGGCTCGCCACTGGTACGAGATTCCGAAGCTCTCGACCGAGGTGTAGACGACTCCGTCGTGACTGACCGGCGTCGTCTTGATGTTGCGGCAGAAGAGGTCGGCTGACCATTTTCGTTTGCCGGTGTTCGGGTCGTAGCCGATCAACTTACCGGTCCCGGCGACAACTAACTCGCGGCCCTGTTTGGTTTCCACAACGACCGGATGTGAGTAGCTCACCGCCATGTCGCTGCGGTCGTCCTTCCAAATCTGATCGCCAGTCTTGCGGTTGAAGGCATAGATCGCGGGGCTGAGATCGTCGTCCTGGCAGAAGATCACTTTGTCCTCGAGCAACACCGGCGACATGCCGGCACCCCAATCAAAAATGAAGAACGGCTCCGGGATGTCACGCTTCCAAACGGACTTGCCGTCGCGGACGTCGAGAGCTGTCAGTCCCAAACGAGTGAAGTAGACGTAGACACGCTCGTCATCGGCCGCCGGCGTGGACGAGGCATAGCTGTTGGGGTCGGTGATCGTCGGCAGCGGTTCCTTGCCGGGATCGAACTCGCGTTTCCACAGCGGCTTGCCCGACGCGGCGTCGAAGCATGACACGACGAATTTCAACTCTTCCGGTTTTGAACCGACCATGCCCGATGTGAAGACTCGCCCAGCCGCGACGGTCGCCGAACCGATGCCATCACCGACTTCCGCCGACCATGCGACGTTCTTCGTCGCTGAGAATTCGGTCGGCAGCGGCTTCTTCGATGTCGAGACGCCACTGCAATTCGGCCCGCGAAACTGCGGCCAATCTTCGGCGACTGACCAACTCGGCAGCAGCCAGAGCACGACGATGAGTCGCCAATCGAACGCAAAAAGTTTGTGAGCCGCACGCATGATGACTCCCTCTCGTTTGCGATGGTCCGGGACTTCGATAATCATGACACCCGCATCTTCCAGCGTCGCTCTCAAAAAACAAAGTGTCCGTCCCAGGAGTCCACCATGCCGAGCACTCTTCCACGTCGAGATTTCTTCGTTCACGCGGCAACGGCTGGATGCCTGGGAGCCACCAGTGGCTTCTTGGCCGACGCCAATTCAAGAGCTGTCGCGGCCGACCCAAAACCCAGTTCGCTGACGATCACGAAGGTCGAGACGTTCGCCCTGCAGCACAAATTAGCCAAGGGAATCGGCCCTTCGGTGGCGTTGGGCAACACGCGCGACGCGCTGCTGGTGAAGATCAGCACCGACAGCGGTCTCGTCGGCTGGGGCGAAACCGCTGATGTGGGCGGCACGCGCGGCATCATCGAGGGACATCTCAAAAATGTGCTGCTCGGCAAGAACCCGCTGGAACATCGCAAGCTGTGGCGCGAGTTGTGGGCTCCCAACTTCGGTGATGGCCGAGCGGTCGCGGGTTGCGACATCGCTCTGCACGACCTGCGAGGCAAGGCGCTGGGCCTGTC
Organism: Candidatus Kuenenia stuttgartensis; assembly: GCA_945861865.1. GTDB lineage: Bacteria > Planctomycetota > Planctomycetia > Planctomycetales > Planctomycetaceae > SXKJ01. The sequence continues at coordinate 22,274 of CAMAWN010000042.1, forward strand.
GATCGCCGATCTGTACGGCGGACGTCAGCGCGACAAGGTGATGGGCTACGCCGCCGCGATGAATTACACGGAAGGAGTCCGCCCGGAAGACCAACATCCTCCCGAAGCCGCCAAGTTGGCCAAGCAAGGCTTCCTGGCGATGAAGATTCGCACGGGCCGCTACGGCCACAAACGCGACCTCGCCGTCATGGAGAAAATTCGCGACGCCGTCGGTCCCGACGTGAAACTGCTCACCGACGGCAACGGTGCGTTCACGCTCCCTCAAGCGGTCAAGTTCGGCAAGGAACTTGAAAAGCTCGACTTCTATTGCTTCGAGGAACCGCTGCCCCAGTCCCCGAACTACGCAGGCTACGATGAACTGACGAAGTCCTTGGACATCGCGGTGGCTGGCGGCGAGGTGCTCGATTCGAGAGCCACCGCGCGGGACCACATCGTCAAACGCTCGTTCGACATCATCCAGGCCGACGTCTCGTTGTGCGGCGGGATTGCCGAAGTGCTCTTCATCTCCGAGATGGCTCGCCTGTTCGGCATTCAAGCGTTGCCGCACTGCTGGGCCGGAGCGATCGTCATCGCCGCCTCGCTGCAATTGAACTCTCTCTTGGCCCCGCACTTCCAAGGCTTCGCCAACGGCGACGAGCCGATGATGGAATTCGATACCTACGAAAACCCGTTCCGCGACGAAATCATTGCCAAGAAGTTCGAGCTAAAAAACGGCTACTTCGACGTCCCCAACGGCCCTGGCCTCGGTATCGAGATCAATGAAGAGGTCATCCAGAAGTATCTGAAGAAGTCGTGACACACTCACATTGATCAGCCGGAACGTACGACGCGAAGGAATCGCGTCGGGTTGAAGTGTTGCGGCACGGAGGTGTTTGATGTCTCGGAGTGAGTCGTCGAGTCTGGCGTCGATTGCGGGGAGCATGTTGAAGAGCTTCCAGATTCGCCGTTGTTGCAAAAGCTCGTTCGGCATTGACCTCGCTGTGAGCCGAGTCGGGAGGTGTCTGCACGAACGAACTACGGATTGGGACGTCCGCGGGACGGTTCCAACTGGAGATAGCGTTTGACGAACGCTTCGACGTTGATCGGACATTCCAGAGTGATTTTGGCATTCTCGAACTTGGTCCGCGTGCTCCGACTGCGATGCCACTCTTCGGCCGTAAGCTGTCCGTCGCTGTTGCGGTCCAGGTTGCGAAAGACCGAACGAGCAGTTTCCTCCGGGGTTTGGGAATTTGGCAAGCCGTCAACATTGGACCTTGGCAAAGGGGGACCGATCTTGGCGTTCCAGGCTTGGAGTTGTTGTTCCGTTAAGACTGCCAGCAACTTTTCGTTCGAGCTCGTGTTGATTCGATTCGTTTCTTGCATCGACTTCGAAAAATCCAGCGTGCGGTCGCGCAGTTGATCGCCGATTGACAATAACTGTTTTCTGCGGTCGTCCATGACTTTTTGGATCGTCGCTCGCTGTTCAACAGTCAGTTTCAAATCCTGAGCCACTTCGTGAAGCACCAACGCCGTCGGTCCTTCACGCTGTAACAGCACTTGTTGCAACAGGGCCTTCTGCTCAGCAGTCAGCACTTTCTTGATCGCGTCTTCCGTTTGCTGACGTTGGAAGTCGCGACCGGTCAATTTTTCAATCTCTTTTTTCTGCTCAGGCGAGAGCTTCATGTGATCTTGCACGACGGACGAACGAATTTCGGCCGAGATCGACGGTGCCGGAGTCATCGGTGGAAACTCAAACGCTCCCCAACCGGGCGGCCGAGTGCCAAGTCCGGCCGAGGGAGTGCCGCTCGTTTTCGCGCCGCCGCTCCCGAAGGTGCCGGAACCACGTCGATCCGGCACGATGATCCGACAGTTGGGAAGCGACTTCTTCAGCGACTCTTGAGATTGGTCCGAAATGGCTCCCGCGGGCAAATTCAGCGATTGCAGTTGTGACAGCGACTTCAGCGTTTCCACCGTCGCGTCGTTGATTTTTGCGTTGTTCAACGACAGCAATTTGAGTTTCTTGAACACTTTCAAGTGCTGGAGATCGTCGTTCGTCAGGTCACGGCCACCAAGGATCTGTGTGACCTGATAATCGCCATCGATGAAAATCACCGACCCCTTCTCCGAGAACAAAGCGACCGCTTTCTTCTCGTCCGCGCTGGGAGACTTGGCCTCATCGCCTGCGACCAACGAGCGGGCAGCGAACGCGACGAGGAACACGCTTGCCGACATCAGTTTCCAGCCGGCCGAGTGAGGTTTGGCAGACATGACCAGAACCTCCAATAATGGAAGGTACGCAAACGACTCGCGATGCGAACGCTGAATGGACAGAAGAGTGTTCGGCACGGAAGCGAGATAGGAATCACGGCTCGAAGGAACCGATTTCCGGTCAGTCAGCTAGAACAGCGGACGACATTATTACTGTTGAGCCAACGGAAGTTCCAGTGTCTTCGAGCCTCGCAGGACGGTCACTTTGATCAAATCCGACGGGCGTTTGGTTTGCAGGAGCTTGGCAATTAACCCAGATTCGGTGAGTGGCGAGCGGTCGCCGTCGATCGCGATCAAAACGTCGTCCTTCAGAAATCCCGCCCGTTTCGCGACTGCGTGATCGTTGTATTGCCCGACGTGTTTCACCAGCAGTGCGAGTTGATCGTTGGGCAGTTTTCGTTCGCGCCGCAAGTCTTCGGGCAGCGACTCCAACCGCAAGCCTCCCAGCGTCATCCGCCGCAAGTCCCACGAGGTCGCCCGCCACGAGATGTCGTCACGCTGCCGCCAACCCTTGGCGAGCATCAGTGTCAGCGATTGCTTCTGGCCGTCCCGCAAGACCTCCGCTTTCAACTTGTCGGTCTCACTTGCGTGATGCAGAACCCATTGCACGTCCGCGATCGACAACAGCGGTTGACCGGAGAGCGTCACGAGTTCGTCGTCGGCGCGAAAGCCACTTTGTTCTGCCGCCGATCCGGCCGTGACCTGTTTAACCTTGGCCTTCTCTTTCGGATCGAGAATCAGCCCTAAGGCTTTGGGGTTCGGATACGGGTACAAAACTTTGTCCGAAATCGGTTTCTCGGTCGATCGAGCCACGAACCGCAACGCCTCGCCGACTTGATGACAGTGGATGCAGCTCTGCACCACCTTCCCTTCGTAGTCGAGCTTCGCACCGTACTTCCCTTTGAACGATGGGAATTGCTCCGGCACCTTGACGTCCGAAGTCGGTCCGCGCTTCGCCGTCAGCGCGGCCTTGTTGTTTGGAAACCGAGCGTGCAATTCCAACGCTCCGCTGATCGCTTTGGAAAAACCTTCGAGCGAGACATCGTCCTTCGATTCCGTCTGGTGCGATCGCGTGCCATACCGGCCGTAGATCGTCATATCGGCATTCAAGAAAAACGCCGCCCACGACTGGTCGTAATCGAACTGAAATTGCGACAAGTCCATCCCGTTCGCATGGACAATCCGCACGCAGACGAACTTGTCGAGCAACTCGCGAATGCGAGGATCACGCTGCACAACATCTTCGTCAAGCTGAGCACACGCTTCGCAGGGGATGCAGCGAAAGACAACCAGAAGCGGCTTCTTGGATTCCTTCGCCCGTTCGATCCCGTTCGGCAGGTCGTTGTAGATCCAATAGCCGTCCCCTTCGACTCGCTGCTTGTCACCTCGGACTTTTGTCTCTCGGTCAGCAGCGAGCATCGCGGTCGTGGATACCAAAATGAGCAGCACTGCGAGCGTCATTGTTTTCATGCGGTTCTCCACATTTCGAAGTGATGGATGAGGTCTCGCGAATCACCAGCCGAGACGGACTGTGAACCAGCGTTCGCCGATTCTCGGCCATCGCAAAGCGATCACCAGCCGGCGCGGTTGAGTCAGCCAAGCGAATTTGATGGTTGCCCACCGTCGAGGATGCAAGCCATCCCGAGATCGTACAAATCGGACATCGACCGCCAGCGTTTGCAGCCGAACAGCCTCAGAAAGCCAGCCACGCTGACGCGTCCAATTGGCGAATCCTCGGCCATCAGCCAGTGGGCCGCCGTGCCTTGGTTGGGGAGTCGTCTCGGCATACGCGGCGAATTGTTCTGGAAACTCCAATCCAAGATGGCGAGCCAATGTCGGCCAGGCTCGAGCAACGCTGCGGCAACGCTTTCGCAACAGCGATTCCGTGGCAACGTGCAGATGCTCGGCATCGAAGCCCACAGGGATGGCTCCGTCGCTCACCAGCGCAGAGACAACTGCCGCCTGTTGGGTCGCCAGCCGACTTCTCGCTGCCGCGGACATGTCAGCTCCTCGAGGTGGTTGCCAATTGCGATTCCCGAATCAACGACGTCCGCCGTTCGGCTCCGAGAGATATCGCAGCGGCGATCCGATCAAGTTCACGATTTAGACCGTTCGGCGTCGGGAAGTCGTCATCGCGTTCCAGCATGATGCCCGGCACCGAAGTTCGGGCACACAATTCGGACACCAAATCAAGCACGCCTGCAGGAATGTCGTGAGCGTGTGTGTCGTGGTAGACGCCGCCACGCTCGATGCCGCCGGCCACATGCACATACGCGATGCGATCCAGCGGGAGTTGACCGAAAAACTCCAACGCATCTCCGCCATGATTCCGAACGTTCGCGTACACATTCTCCAAATCGAGCAGCAGCAGAGCGTCGGTTCGTTCCAGAATCTCGGTCACGAAGGCCGCCTCATCCAGTTCAGGATCGGGCCAATTGAAGAGCGTGGCGATGTTCTCCAAAGCCAGGGGCACCGGCAGCACGCGCTGAGCTTGTCGCACGTTTTCGACCACGACATCCACGGCCTCGCGAGTCCGAGGCAACGGCAACAAGTGCCCGGACTCGTGGCCTCCGGCCCGCACGAACGCCAGGTGTTCGCTGACCAGCGGCGCATTGACCCGCTCGGCCAGTCGAGCCAAATGATCGAGACGTCCACGATCGAGCGGCTCGGCACCTCCCAACGACAGCGAGACTCCGTGAGGAATGACGATCACGCCACGTCGTCGGAGTTGCTCGATCGGCTCAGGAAGCGGAGCATCTGTCGCGATGTCTTCGGCAACAACTTCGACAAAACCGAGGTCATGGCGACGATCGATCGACAGCGCCAGTTCCGGACGCCAACCGATCCCCAGCCCCAATGGTGAAACTCGCAACGAGGTCATCCCCCACAGCCTCCACAACCGCCGCCTCCGCATCCGCCACCACAACTACTTCCACTTCCGCCACAACTGCTGCCGCAACTGCCTCCGCTGGAGCTTGCCTGCGGAGGCGGTCGCAGAGTGAGAACCAAATGCGACAGCGGCCCCTCGGTGAGGATGCTCACCCCGAACAAGCCGACCGCCAGAAGCAAGTCACCACTGGTTAGTTGGCTGGAATCGCGCGCTGCGCTGACGATCAAGGCCGCATTCTCGGACTTCAATCGGGCCAACAAATGATCTCCACGCCGGCTGCGTTGGACTTTTCGGCCGAGGACTGCCAGGCCAATGACCACGGTGGCGACACAGGCAAACATCAAGAACACCACCGGCCTCCCACGCGAAATCCCGACACCAATCTTGAACACACCCAAGAGCGGAACACACAGAAAGAGCAGCAGTGGCAACAGTCGCGCGAGCCACGCATCGCCGTCGCTCACGATCAATCCAAGTTCTTGAAGCTGTCGTTTCAACGGCTTCATCGCCGGCGCGATCTGTTCTCGAACCGTCGCGACTTCGACGCCGGACTCGGCATCTCCGATGGCTTCGTGAATGGCTTGTTCGACAGCGGCCGGTTGCTTCGGGAGCGGGCCTGTGCTGCGTGTCAGAGTTCGTTTCGTGGCACTCGCCGTCAGCACATCTCGTTGAACCATTCGAGCAATCGCAGCGTCGAAAGTACCGGCCTCGGCCCCCGCCAAATACGTTACTTCGTACGGCGAAAGTTCACTCGCCTCCGCACCGACGTCCGTGGCGGGAGTGCGAAGCCACCATCGCAACGCGAAGCCTGCCGGCAAAACGAGCGCCGCCAGCACAAAATAAAACACCATGAACTGCGGTCCGGTCAAGTTGAGTGGATTCATGGAAGCGGCCCTTTCATCCGATCCACCACCTCGACAATCAGCGTCAGTGACTCCAGTGCCCCACGACACAGTTCCACGATGTTGCCGGGGGCTTGTGAGTCGTGACGGAGGGCCGCCAACTCCGACAATAATTCGCGATTCAAACCGAACTCTACAGCGGCCGTTTCGAAAATCGTCGCCGACCGATCATCCCCAGGAATCGGTTTGCCAACCAACTGCAGCAACGCGGCCAGTTCCAACGCCAACGGTCGAACCACTGTGGTCAGCGCGCGAGCCAACATCGTCGAGTCATCAATCGCCGCGAGATAGCGCCGCCTGAGTCGCATCAGCATATTCCGCAACTCTTGCTCGATCCGCAGACGAACATGTTCGCGAGACACGTCGATCCCAGAAAATGGATTCTCTCCGAACAGCACGACGTGGTGCGATTTGATGTCGAGGAACTTTGTCGGAAAGACTTCGGCGGCACGAACGGCCTCGTCAGAAGTCAGCACCAGCGGTTCGACAGCCGCCGCCCGCCAGGCTTTCTTGAGCGCCGGAGCGATTGCCGAAAGCGCACTCGGAGTCGCATCTCGCAACAGCACGACGACATTGGCATCGCTCTTGCCCGGCCGATACCGACCGCGTGCCAGCCCCCCGTACAGAATCAATCCGGCGAAGTTGTTCCCAGCGGCAGCCGTCAGGTCCACTTTCAACTGATCCAGCGCCGCGCTGATGCTGGGGGGGACCGCAGACAACGAATCAGGCATGACACCTCCCTCAAGCCACCGATGCCGAACGTGAAATCTGCAAACGCGAGTGCCACTCGGCACTCGGATCAATCAGGCAGGGATTGCAAAACGCCCCGCCGAACTCAGGTTTCGGCGGGGCGATCTCGATGGCGCGGAACAGTGAGCCGTTGAGGACTGACTACAAAATTTCGCCGAGTTGATTCGTGGCTTTGAGCAACGCTCGCTTCACCGCCGTCTCCGCCATCTGAACTTTGTAGTCGTTGTGGCTGAGTGGCGTCGCTTTCGCGAGAGCCATGCGGCCGGCAGTTTCGGCGATGTCTGCAGTCAGCGGTTGACCGACCAGCCACTTGGCCGCTTCGTGAGCGACCCACGGAGTCGGTGCCACATGACCGAGCACGATCTTCGCGTTCCGAACAATGCCACCATCGATGCCGAGGCAGCACGCGGCACTGGCTTGCGGTTGATCGAGTCCGCAGAGTTCCAAGACTTCATAGGTCGCGCTGCGTGTGTCGCTCGCGGCCGGCAGCCACACATGCGTGATGAGCTGACCTGGCTTGAGCACCGTCACACCTTGCGAGTTCACCTTCGGCGTCTGGAAGAAGTAATCGAGCGGCAACCATTCTTCCTTCGGGGCAATGGCATCGGCTCCCTCGCTCGCGCTTCGGGCTAGTGTGACAAGTCTCACTTTCGCATCCCACGCGATTGTGGACGGGGCGAAACGTGAGGCACTGACGAACTTTGCCGGGCCGCTGTTGCCGAGGATGGCGTGGTAGCGGTTGTCGCCGGTGGCGACGAGCGATTCACCGTCTTGCATCGCCAGCAGACCGTGGCCGTTGCGGAAGTACCAGCAGTGCGGAAGCTGGCACAGGTCTCCGGCCAGCGTGCCGTTCGCCGTGATCTGGATGGCTCGAATGCCTTCGATCACGTCGATCAGCGAGCGGTAGTCGGCGGCCAGCGCGTGCTCGTGGATTTCGTCGAGCGTCGTGTTCGCGCCGATCAACACTCCGCCGTCGTGTGGCTTGATGCCTCGCCACGCCGCAACGTTTTTGATGTCCACGACGCGAGCCGGTTGGATCACATCGCGTTTGAGCAGATTCATCAGGTCGGTCCCGCCGGCCAGGACCGTGGTATTGCCGCCGTGTTCGGCGAGCAGTTCCAGCGCTTCGGCCTCGGTTTCCGGACGAGCGTATTCAAAGGATCGCATGGTTTGACCTCACGTTGAGGGAATGGATTGAAAAGAGTGTTTCCACCGAATCGAGGTTACGCCTTCGCCGCTTTGAGTGCATCGAGCACTCGCTTCGGCGTGAGCGGAATCGTCGGCACGCGGACTCCGGTGGCGTTCGCGACCGCGTTGCTGATAGCAGCTCCGCAGGCGATGACCGGAGGTTCGCCGAGACCGATGACGCCTCGTTCGTATTCGCTGTCCGGTTGGTACATCTCGACGATCAACTCGCCGATGTCGCCGAGACGTGGAAGCTTGTAGTTCTCCAGGGCGGCGTTGATGTAGCGGCCGGTATTGTTGTCGAGAATTTGTACCTCGGTCAACGAGTATGCGATACCCATAATCAAGCCGCCGTAGACTTGGCTCTTGGCGGTCAGCAGGTCCACGATCAGCCCGCAGTCTTGGACGGCGACGAATTGATTCATGCGGACGATGCCGGTCTTGATGTCGACCGAGACATCTGCCATCTGCACGCCGCCGACTTGCTCGCTGGTCAGGCCGTCGTCCTTCGGGCCTTCGCCTTGAGTCTCGATGCCCATCTGGCCGAGCAGTCCGCACGCGGCTTTCCAGGTGCAGACTTCTTTGTCGCCGGACCAAATCTTTCCGCCCTTGGCCTTCAGCGAGTTGCCGTCGACTTTGTGCTTCTCGGCGACCACGTCAAACAGCTTGCCGAGTGCAGCGATTGCGGCGCGGCGATTCGGGCCGGAAGTGCCGCCGATGGTCGTGCTGCCGCCAGACGGGCCGGAGCGTGGATAAACGCTCGAACCGTAGCGGACCTTCACGGCGTCGAGCGTGATGCCGAACGTTTCGGCGAGCACCATCGCGATCGTGGTGCGCGTGCCGGTGCCGATGTCCTGCGTGCCACTGAGCGACTCGACGCTGCCGTCCGGATTGATGCGAACGGTGCAAGTCCCGGCGTGTGCGCGGCCACCCCAAGTGTGGATGGCCATGCCGAGTCCGCGCTTGATGTCACCATCGCCACCTTTGCCGTGCGGGTGCCACTTCTTCGACCAACCGATGAGTTCGGCCGCTCGTTTGATTTCGGCAACGTAGGTCGCCTGCAACTTCTCGGGCGTCTTGTCGATGTTGGCCAGGAACACATCGACCGCGCTCTTGCCGAGCTTGGCCGCGATGTCGTCGATCGCCGTGTCGGTCAACGCACAGAGTTGCGGGTGCGGCGGAGCACGCCACGCTCGGTCGGGACCGGCGTTGGTCATCAAGCCGGTGGCCTTGCGATTGCGGTTGTCGAAGTCGAAGACGTACGGGAACTGCGCGAGATTGATCGTGCCGCCCTTCATGCCTCCGTTCGTGCCCCAGTGATGGCTGTCCCAGGCGACGATCTTGCCGTCCTTGTCGGCGGCGATCGTGACGTCGGCGAAACCGCTCGGCCGAGTGCCGGCGATCTTGAGTTCCGTCGCGCGATCGAGCATCAACCGCACGGGACGGCCGGTCTCTTTGGACATCTTCGCGGCGGCGACGCCCCAATCGTCGGCGGCGAACTTCGAGCCGAAGCCGCCTCCCACGAATTGGCAGAGCACCGTCACGTCGGCCGCATCGACCGAGATGTTGTGTTGCTTTTGCAATTCGCTGACGAAGTTCGCCGGCGTGCCGCTGACGTTTTGCGTCGAGTGATTGACGATCAGTTTGCCGTCTTCCCAGCGAGTGCAGGAGCCGTGCGTTTCGAGGCACATGTGGCTGATCGTCGCGATGCCGTAGCTCCCCTTGTGAACCACGGCGGCCGTCTTGAGTGCGGCCTCGACGTCACCCTTGGTGTTGTTGCCGAGATCTTTGGTTCGCTTGGCGGCCTCGGCCCCCTTCAGGTCGTCTTCATCGACGAAGTGTTCCATCGCATCGAAGGTGAACTTGATGGCTCGCACGCCGTCTTCGGCTTGCTCCTGTCGTTCGGCGGCGACGGCTGCGACCAGCGCGCCGTCCCATTGCAGTTCGTCACCTTCTTTGACGAAGGCGTGGACCGCTTTCACGCCGGGGACTTTCAGGGCTTCGGAGAGGTCCAGCGATTTGACCTTGCCGGCTCCACCTTTGAAGCTCAGCACTTTGGCAAAGAGGCACCCCTTCGGGTTGGCATCGGCCGCGTACTTCGCCGCTCCGGAGGCTTTGTCGATGCCGTCCAGACGCGTGATTTCTTTGCCGAGATAGACGTTGTCCTTGCGAGGCCCCCAGGCCACTTTGAGTTCAGTCGCCATGATTACTTGCCTCCCTTCTTCGTCACGAGTTCCATCGCACAGGCGGTGATGCCGACGTACGTGCCGCAGCGGCAGATGTTCCCGCCGAGCCCATTGCGAACTTGGGCGAGCGTCGCGCCTGGGTTCTTGTCGCAGAAGGCTTTCGTGGCCATCACGAAGCCTGGCGTGCAGAAGCCGCATTGCGAGGCGTCATGCTTCACGAAGCCCGCGACGACTGGATCGTTGGCCGCCAGCGACTCGATGGTCGTGACTTTCTTGCCGACGCATTCGATCGCCAAGCGGCTGCAAGCGTAGGTCGGCTTGCCGTCGATGAGCACGGTGCAGGCTCCGCAGTTGGTCGTGTCGCAGACGTCCTTGCAGCCGGTGAGGTTCAGGTCGTCGCGGAGCGTGTCGAGCAATGTGACTCGCGGTTCCAACGACAGCTTGTGGTCTTTGCCGTTGACGCGGAGTGTCACGTCCTGCGCTTTGGCGGACGCGACATTCTTTTTGGTGGCGTCTTGAGCGGTGGCTCCGTGGTCGCTGGTGGCCAGCGCGGTGACGGCGACAGCCGCTCCGGAGCCTCGCAAGAAATCACGGCGATTGACGCCGGAGCCATTCTCTTGCGGAATGGTCTCTTCACGGGGGTCTCGCATCTGGTTCTCCCTCTACAGTGGTTGCGAAACGATGACCGGGTCGCGGGCCGAAACTGTCGGACGAAAACGAGCAGATCAAAACGAGCAACTTCGCAGAGACGCGAAGCGGTCAGGCCGAAACTCCCAACCCACGACGTGCGGAACGCGGGGGATGATAGCCACCGCGCAAAGCATCACAACGAACCGATGCGAAATTTCGGCGCGGAATCTCCTTTCGAAGCGGGGGGCCGCGCGCGGACCGCTGGCGATGGCGAACCGATCGTTGCATAATGGGGACGCGACCGGATGCCCCGTGGCGAGCCAAGCCACGCCGAGTGGAGAGGCCCCCCGCATGAACCAGCCACTGCGACTGGCGCGCGAGGCAGGTTACTCTTTCGGCGAAAGCCCAAGCTTCGTGTACGAGATTAGGTAATTGGAGAACCCAATGGCCGTACCCGGATATCAAGAGTTCATGCTTCCGCTCCTGCGAATCGCAGGCGATGCCAACGAGCACTCCGTCGTTGAGGCGATGGCCACACTCGCGGTGCAGATGAAGATTAGCGATGAGGATCGGGAGGCGCTCTTGCCCAGCGGAACACAGACGCAGTTCTCCAACCGTGTCGGGTGGGCGGTGACGTATTTAACCAAGAGCATGCTCATCGAGAAGACCGGTCGCGGACGCTTCAAGATCACACCTCGGGGTGTGGATGTTTTGAAGAACAGCCCGGCCCGCATCGACAACAAGTTCCTGGAGCAATTCCCGGAGTACCAAGCCTTCAAGACAAAGAAGAAGGAGAAGCTCGCATCGGTCGGCGGTACGAAAGACGGCGACGCTGGGGTCGCGGATCCGGTCATCACGCCCGATGAGCAACTCGAGCTGGCTTACAACGAACTGCGCGAGACGCTGGCCGACGATCTGTTGCACCGCGTGCGCGCGGGAACTCCGAAATTCTTTGAGAAGTTGGTTGTCGAGCTGCTCGTGGCGATGGGCTACGGCGGCTCGCGGGAGGACGCGGCCCAGGTCGTGGGCAAGAGCGGCGACGGTGGCATTGACGGTGTCATCAAGGAGGACCGCTTGGGGCTGGACATGGTCTATGTCCAGGCGAAGCGGGTCGAGAGTGGCATCGGCCCGGGCGCAATCCGCGAGTTCGTCGGCTCTCTCGGCGAGCACAAGGCTAACAAGGGCGTATTCATTACCAGTGGCGACTTCACCTCGGGGGCGAGGGATGCCGCCGCGAAGGCGCACTCGCGCATCGTGCTCATCGATGGCGAGCAACTTGCGGAGTTTATGATTGACCACGGCGTGGGAGTCACCGTTCACCAGACCTATACGGTCAAGAAGCTCGACAGTGATTATTTCGAGGGGGTCTAACGCTGAAATTGCAGTCGGCGAGTGGCTGAGACTGAGCATCCCGACGACATCCAGAACGTGAACTTCCAGAAGGCCAAGAAAGAGGTCACCAAACAGCGGACCAAAGACCTGTTCGAGGAGGTGGCGGAGGAAACCGAGTGAGCGAGTGCGCATCTCTTCAACTGGTCGCCGGCCAACCAGCACGACGCGCCAGCGAGTGGTGCTGGAAGAAACCCCTCGCTGGCGCGTCGGGCTGGTCTCGATCGCG
>CAMAWN010000043.1 GCA_945861865.1 Candidatus Kuenenia stuttgartensis
TGTTGCTGGCGTTGACCGGGCCACGATGGAATCTAGGGGGCGAGGGGATCGACATCGTCGTTGTGGCGGATCGGTCACGATCGTTGCCGGCGAAAGCGAATGAGTCGATTCGGGAATTGATCAAAGACCTCGAACGGAATCGCAAGCGCGGTGACCGGATCGGGCTGGTGACGTTCGGCGGCCGAGCGCAAGTTGAGCACACGTTGTCTCGCAACAGTGAACTCGGAGCGTACACGCGCGAGGTGTTGCCCGACGGGTCGGACTTGAATGACGCAATTTCGTCGGCGCTCAATTTGGTCGAGCCGACTCGGCCGGCGCGGATTCTGGTTCTGTCGGACGGCGAGGCGAACGGAGCGTCGCCGATGTCGGCGGCGCGGCGTGCTCGCGAGGTGGGCGTGCCGGTGGACTTTCGGCTGTTCGAGCGGAATCGGATCGGCGACTTGGCGATCGAATCGCTGACGCTGCCGGACACCGTCTCGCCGCGCGAGCCGTTTCAGTTCGCGGTCTGGGTGCAAGCCAGCCGTGAGGCACACGGAGCCGTCCGCGTGCTGCGTGACGGGCACGAGATCGCGAAGCTCGAACGGGATTTCGTGACGGGGTTGAACCGCGTGTTGTTTCGCGATCTGCTCGAAGAAGGCGGAATCACGAACTATTCGGCGGAGTTGGTGCTCGAAGGGGATCCGCTGGAAGAGAACAATCGCGGTGCCGGTGTTGTGCGAGTCGAGGCGGCTCCGCGCGTGCTGGTGCTGAACTCGGACGGCAAAGAAGACAATCTCGTGCGCGCGTTGCAGGCGGCACGGTTGCCGGTGGACGTCGTCTCCAGCAAGACGCATCCGCTGACACAGGATTCGCTCGACAAGTACCGAGCGGCGATTGTCGAGAACGTGCCTGCGGCGGACTTCGGGCGGCTGAAGATGGAGCGGCTGGCGCAGTGGGTCGAAGATCTCGGCGGCGGCTTGTTGGTGACGGGGGGCGAGCGAAGCTTCGGTGTCGGCGGCTACTTCAAGAGTCCGCTGGATGACCTCTTGCCGGTTTCGATGGAGTTGCGCGAGGAGCATCGCAAGAACCGCGTCGCGATCGTGATTGCGCTCGACCGGTCGGGCAGCATGGCCGTGCCGGTGAAGGGGGGCAAGGTGAAGATGGACCTCGCCAATCTCGGCACGGCGGAGTGTATCAAAATGCTTTCGCCGTCGGACAAGGTCGCGGTCTTCGCGGTGGACAGCGCGCCGCATGTCATTCAGGCGTTGCGGAATGTTGATGACCCGGAAGCGATCATCTCGAACGTACTCCGCATTCAGAGCATGGGTGGCGGCATCTACGTCTACGAAGCGTTGGTTGCGGCCGGCAACGAACTGATGAAGGCGGGCGAGTTTTCGACTCGGCACATCATCCTTTTCTCGGACGCTCAGGACAGCGAGGAGCCGGGGGACTACAAGACGTTGCTCAAAAAATACTCCGACGCCGGCATCACGGTCAGCGTGATTGGTCTCGGCACCGATCACGACATTCACTCGGAGTTGCTCAAGGACATTGCGAAGCTCGGCGGCGGCAACATCATGTTCTCAGACGACCCTGAAGAACTGCCGCGACTGTTCACGCAGGACACGATGAGCATCGCTCGGAACACGTTCATCAAGCATGACCCAGAGGTGCATCCGGCCGACGGCATTCCCGGCAAGCTGCTGCCCGACGCGCGGCTGATGGGGGAACTCGGTCGCGGGCCGTTCCCGCCGACGAAGGGTTACAACCTCAGCTATTTGAAGCCAGACGCGACCGGGGCCGTGATCTCGACGGATGAGTACAACGCTCCGTGGCTGGCGTTCTGGTATCGCGGACTCGGCCGAGTCGCCGCACTGTCGATCGAAGTCGATGGGCCGCACTCGGGGCCGTTCGCGTCGTGGGACAACTACGCCGACTTTCTCGTGACGCAGACTCGCTGGTTGCTCAACAGCGCGTCACCGGAAGACGTCTTCGTGGCGATGCAGCAAGAAGGACAAGAGGCGGTCGTCAACGTCGAGCTTGATCCCGATCGAGGTGACAAGCATCGCTCGGACGCGCCGACGCTGTTCGTCGTTCCGCCCGGCGATGAACGGACGCAGCCGACGACGCCGGACTTCGTGTGGACTGGGCCGAACTCGTTGCAGGCTCGGTTCCGCTTGGAGCAGACCGGGACGTATCGCACGTTGATCCGAGCGGCAGGGAAGGACTCGCGCGAGTTCGTGCGCGGCCCGACCGTGACGCTGCCGTACTCGCCGGAGTTCGCGCCTCGGCAAGACTTGCCCTCTGGCCGCGCGTTGTTGTCCGACATCGCGAAGCTGTCGAACGGCCGCGAGCGAACCGACATTCTTTCCGTCCTGGCCGACCCGCCGCGCAGCGTGCAGACACGCTCGCTGTTGCCGCTGCTGTTTTTGCTCAGTCTGGTGGTGCTGATGCTGGAGATTGCCGGCCGTCGGCTGTCGTGGTGGGAAACTTTCCCGTGGTGGCATCGCACGGCGGTTGCCGCCGAATTGACGTCCGACATTCCGCGTGCGGCCGAAACGAAGCCGTGGTGGAAGAGCCGGCGTCCCAAGCGAGTTCGTCACCGAGTGATTGTTACGCCGACAACCACGGCGGCCTCATCGGTCCCGAAGAGCACGGTGCCTCCGAAAGTCACGACGACCCCGAAGACGACAGTCTCCGCCGCCGATCTGTTCGAGCAGGCGAAGCGACGGGCATCGAATCGGCTGAAGTGACGTCGGAATTCGCATCGCCTCGAATCCCGATTTGTGGCATAGTCTGCGTTCATCGGTCGACCGGACGTCGGCATCCGAACTCTGAACTCCTCGCCGCCGACAATTTCCCATGACTGGTTTGCGCAATAATTTGCGACTTCTGATTTCGCTGAATGTGGCGTGCCTGATGCTGGCCATCGTGTTGTTGGCCAGCATGCCCGCAACATTGACCGCGCAGCCGCCCAAGGCAACGAAGGCCGAGCGTGCTCTCGCAAACCTGCAAGCTCAGCATCGCGAGGCTCACAAGCTCTTCGCCGACGATCTGGAGCGGGTGGCTCAAACCTGCGAGGGGAATGATCTGAAGGAGATTGCGGTGCGAGTACGGCGGCTCGCCGCACCTGTCGATCCCGACGTGTTGCGGTTTGAACCGTTGCCTCGACAAGTCCAACCGCAAATTCCGGCACCAGCGGAGGGAGAGTTCCCGTGGCAAGCGGAACTGCGGACGTATCGCAAAGCCTACGCGATCGAGTTGGACAAGCTCGCCTCGCAAGCCGTGAAGGCGGGGCTGCCCAGCTACGCATTCCAACTGATTCGCGAGGTCGCGTTTCACGATTCCGATCACGTTCGTGCTCGGCGGCTGTTGGGATTCGTGCGGTACAAAGACGAATGGGTCTCGCCGTTCGAGGCGACGAAGCTCAATAACAAAGAAGTCTGGACGGCGCAATGGGGTTGGCTACCGGGGGCGCATGTCGCACGGTACGAGAAGGGGGAACGGCTCAACGGCACTCGCTGGGTCACGGCCCAACGGGACGCGCAGCTTCGCGGCGACTTCAACAATGCCTGGGCGATTCGCACCGAGCACTATTTGCTCAAGACCAACTTCAGTTTGGAACACGGCGTCGCGCTGGCGTCTTCGCTGGAGGAATTTCACCGTTTCTTCGAGCAGACCTTCGCCGGGTTCTTCAACGACTCGAAGCGGCTTCAATCGATGTTCGAGAAGCCGGCCGCCTCCGCCACACGAGCCGCCGCGAAGCCGTTTCGGATCCATTTCTTTCGGTCACGCGATGAGTACATCGCTCGGCTGCACAAGAAATACGGCGAGCAGATCACGATCACGAATGGCTTGTACGACACGGATGACCTCGTGGTTTACAGCTTCCACAACCCGACGGAACCCGCCGAACCGACGCTGTACCACGAGGCGACGCACCAGTTGCTGGCGGCGCATCTCCAGCCGAGTCCCGTGATTGCCAGGGACGAGAACTTTTGGCTGATCGAAGGAATCGCCTGCTACATCGAGTCGTTTCGCGTGGCGAACGGCGAAGTCAGTCTTGGCGATCCACGCTTTTTGCGGTTCGAGGCGGCGCGATACCGCAAGCGAATGGACGGCTACTATCTGCCGCTGGCCGAGTTCACGGCGATGGGCAAGGACGCTTTCCAGCGACACCCGGAGATCAAGAACAACTACAGCCAGGCGTCCGGGTTGGTACATTTCTTCATGCACTACGAAGGTGGCCGCTATCGAGATGATCTGATCGAGCATCTTCGACAGGTCTACAAGCAGGCCGAGACCGGCCGCCGGCCGATGGCACTGGAAGTTCTCACTGGCTCGAATTTCGCCGAATTGGATCAGCAGTACGGCGAGTATGTGCTCAAAGTGTCGAAGTCGTTGAAGGAAGACTTCTCGACACCGACGGATCGCTGACCGACATCAGGGTGGCCCAGGGTGCTTCTCTTGAGACCGGCTGCCGCAGTAGTTTCGAATCTTGGAGAGACGACCATGTTGCCACTTTCTCGTCGTGATTGGCTCTGCACCGCGACTGCTGGAACGCTTGGCTGGATCGGCCCCGGCCTTTTTGCCGCACCGGAAAAGCCGCGCAAGGCTCGTATTGCAATCACGCTGGATCTGGAAATGAGCGCGCAGTATCCGAAGCGTGAGCAGACCGAATGGAACTACGAAAAGGGAAACCTCGATGACGCGACCAAGCGGTACTCGGTCGAGGCCGCGAAGCGCGCGAAAGAACTCGGCGGGGTCATTCACTTCTTCTGCGTCGGCCGAGTGCTCGAACATCCGAGCGTCGATTGGCTCAAGCAGATTGCGGCCGACGGGCACGCGGTCGGCAATCACACCTACGACCACGTCAACGTGAAGGCGACGAAACCGGAAGAGACGCAGTTCCGGTTTCAGCGTGCTCCGTGGCTGGTCGAAGGGCTGACGGCTCGTGAGATCATCGACCGCAACATTCGCGTCACAACGAAGGCGTTGAAGGCGCGAGCTGGTATCGAGGTCAACGGATTTCGCACACCCGGCGGATTCAACAACGGGCTGACCGACAAGCCGGACGTGCAGCAAATGCTGCTCGATCAGGGATTCACTTGGGTCAGCTCGAAATATCCGGCGCATCTTTACGGCAAGGTGGGCGAGACTCCGACGGCGGATATCTTCGAGAGCATCGTGAAGGCCCAAGCGGACGCACAGCCGTTCGTCTATCCGAGTGGGCTGATCGAAGTACCGATGAGTCCCATCAGCGATGTCGGTGCGTTTCGTTCGACACGCTGGTCACTCGATGCGTATTTGAAAGCGATCCGCTTGGCCATCGAATGGGCGATTGAAAACCGAGCCGTGTTCGATTTGCTCGTGCATCCGTCGTGTTTGGTCGTCGAAGACCCCGATTTTCGAATTGTTCGGTTGATCTGCGAATTGGTGCGGACGGCGGGTGATCGAGCGGAAATCGTCACGCTGGACAAGATCGCGGCCACGATTGGCAAGTGACGGTAGGCACTCATGCCCGTCCTACGCCAACGAAAAAGGCCCGCCGGAGTTCGGCGGGCCAATGGCGGTTGCACAAGTCAGGGACCGGATGGCTCCGGCTCTCTCTCCCTCTCTCGCGATGCCGCAGAAATGAATTATCGAAGCTTGGCTTGGAAGGTGATCACGCCGCCGGTGTGTCCGGCCAGCGGGTTGTCGAGTTCCAATCGCAGGATGTGGCTCCCTTCGCCGTTGTCATCGACGTTGATTGAGCCGGGCAGGTCGCTGGTCGCGCTGTCGTCCACGTATTCGAGTCGTGGCGTCAGGTTGTCGATCAGCCGGACGTTTCGCAGTTCGCGGTCGCCGAGGTTGTCGAAGCGAATCGTGAACGTGATCACGTCGCCCGGTTTCGCGACCTCTTTATCGGCGAGTTTCACGAGTCGCAGATGGCCCGGCTTCTTGTGCCCTTCGTCGATGCCGACCAGTTCGGCCACTTTGAAGTTGGCATAGACCTCTTGAGTTGCCGTCAGGCTCGCGACGATGACCGGGTTCAGGTTTCGTGACCATGTTGCCGCCGAGTTCATACCGCGATGCAGTTGAGCCATCTCGGACTGTCGGATTCTTCCGTCTTGCTGGAACTGAACGCCCTCGAAGAGGTTCAGCAGCTTGACGTGTTGAGCCATCCCTTTGGCGGCCGAAACGTCTCGGCGAGTTGACTGGCTGAAGATCCCGCTGGCTCGCGAACGCATCCGCACGCCTTGGACTCGGTCCCGTTGCACGCCGGTTTTACCACCGACTTTTTGACGCAGGGCAGCACCTTGCACTTGGTCCACATTGCTGATGGGCCGCTGAATGTTGGTCCCTTCGCTGATGCTCGTGAAGCTTCGCACGGCGGCGAAGCGCGGCGAGTAGATCGCGACGCGATTCGAGGCTTTGACCTTGCGGTCCCCGTTGTGATCGCGGAACTCGGCAACCGTGTCTTCGGTTTCGACACCCATCATCAGGACACCGTCGTAATGCACCGGGTAATCGCGGTCGCCGCCGTCGAAGAGGTACTCGTCCGGGAATTGTTCGGCGAGCGCTGGGCTGGCGGCGATCAAGCCGGAACGGTTCTGCTTGAAGCCAGACGCATTTGGGGAATCGTTGTGCGACGCGAGTTGAACTCGTGGTTCGGCGGCGGAGAACGAGACCGCTCCCTCGTGAGGCCGGTTGGAAACCTTCCCCACGAGGACCGGAGCACCGTTGCCGAAAAAGGCTCCTTGTGTTTCGTTCGGTGCCGGCAACCGACCACCCAAGCGGATCAGAGCCAACGGGCGTCCCGCTTTGTCGGCCTCCTCGATGAGATTGGCTCGCGGTTCGACGGTTCGGACCGCCGTGTCACCACTCAGTTCGAACGGCAACGCAAGTTGCGGCTGCTCGAGGTACACGACCTTCGTGATCATCCGGCCTTGGATGGCAGCGTCGATCTCGTCGATCGTGAACGACAACGGCATCGAAAACTTGTCGGCGTGGCCGGCGGGGGGATGCAGACGGTCGATCAATTCGATCGTCGGATACAGCTCGATGCCCGGGAATTCCGGCATGTCGCTCAGCTTGAGTCGGTACGACTGAGCGACGGCGAGCTTCGCGTTCGCAGTCGTCTTCACCTCGTCACGCGAACCAACAAACCAAGTCACTGTTCCGGTGGAGGGAAGCTCGACACTGATCGATTGAAACTCGAGGCCGTTGACCCGTCCGGCGGCTTGCACCCATTGGCCCCAAATGCCGGGAGAGACGCGATGATCCATCAGCAGACGTGGCGGCGCTTCCGCTTTGGTCTGTGCCTGAGCGGTGCCGCAGGACAAACCGCACACCAGCGTCACGCTCATCAGCATTCCCAAGAGCCGACAGCGCTTCAACGCCGACCACAGATCGGTGATCAAACCGAGCCGGCGCAAACACAGCAATTCGGGAAGAAGAGATGCGCACATGGGAGATAAAGGATGCCGAATGAGAAGGGTAGGAACTCAATGTCTGATGGTCCGAAGACGGTGATACGCTACCAGGCCAGCCCGACTCCAATACCGCCGGTTTTGTTCCCGGCGGTGTCGATCACCAAGGACAATCTCGCAAACCAAGACTGTGAAGGTCGAATAAAGAGTTCATTGACGATTTCATGCTCCCTTTGAGCGTCCACTTGAAACACGAACGACGATCGCAATGCCACCAAGTCAATCAAATCGACTTCAGCTCCAAAGCCGAAAAATGTTTTTCTAATCGTGGACGGAGTTGTCACAGTCGTCGGAGGCGGCCCGATGATGACCGAGTTTAACTCGGTCGAGTTCCAGAGCATGCCCGCCGTGGCGAACGGGCGAATGTGATCGGTCGCGTGAAAAAACACATTGAAACCGAGGTCTCCGCCAATAGAGTCCGCGTGGTTGGTGTCTCCAAGGTCGTTCTGAGACGCCATCGTGACTCCATGAAGTGTCGCGAAAATGTCCATGGCAACGCCGCTGAATGGCTCTTCATTTTCGAGCCAGATGATCGGAGCATTGATCTGTGTTTGCCATCCCGTGCTGTAATTATCAAACTGAAATCCATTGGCAGGATTCGTGTCGAACAGCAAGAACTGCGACGAGACATGCCCCTTGCCCAGAAGCCCTTGAGCGAAGCCCTCGCTTCCGAGAAGTAGGCCGAGAAGAAACGCGATCGTGATGGATCGAAACATGATCGCGCCTCGAAACCACACCTTGCGAAGCTCACTGGAAGGATTCCACCAAGCGGACCACTACCGATTCAGATTCCAATTCGGCTGCGAGACTTGTCCCGGTCCGTAGATCGGATGCTTCTCGCTGTATTCGACGTGCTTGACTGGCTTCGGCAAACGCATGCCGGGTTCGTGTTTCACGTCCATCAGCATGTGATCGACGGGGTCGGGCAGTTCGGTCTTTGTCAGATTGCGAACTGTGTGTGACTTGAGTCCAGCCGGTGCTCCGAAGGGCAAATGCGGCGGTCCAGGCAATCCAATCGGAGTCGAGGTGACCGGCATGCCCCACGCGGGTGCGCCGTTCATTCCAGCGATCGGACCATGTGGACTGCCGAAGCCACTGGCGATCATCGGGCCGGGAACTCCGGCGTAGAGGCCACCTTCCATTTCGACGGGCACGGGTGGGACGATCTCCCCCTTCTCGCCGTCGGCGTCGTAGCTGACCTGTTGCAATCCATCGTCGAACTCGGCGGTCGGATCGCCAGCGCCTTGTTGTTCGAGGTTCTTATTGCCGACTCGCAAGACGACCATGATCGTGCCACGACGGTCAGCTTCGGAGACGGGATCAACACCCGGATCAAGCCGTGTCGAAGACAGCGTCTCGACACCGGCGATCGCCAATTCCTGGAACTTCGCGTCCGGCAGGTAGATCACTTTCGTGACGTAGTTGTTCGATTCGACTTGATCGAGATCCTCGTCGGTGAGCTCGATGGGCACGCTGTTGTGGCCGAGGTAACCGTCGGTCGTCGGATGGCCGGGATAGACCTGCAACGTCGGGTACAACGTCAGAGCCTCGCGGCCAGTGATGTTCGACAGCTTCAGGCGGTAGGTCGCCCCTTGCGAGAACTCCCAACGGTTCGGGGTGACCAACTGGTTGTTGGCGTAGCCCGGACCAATTTTCCAGCCGATGTTCATGCCGATCGGCCCGACGAAGCGGACTTGCGTCGTCGCCGATTGGAAACTGCGCGGCTGCGCCTGTCCCATCGACGGGAAGATCGCCGGATGCGGCAGATCGACCATCGGGCCGGGTCGAGCCATCATCGCCGCAGGCGGAGCAACGTACTCCCCTTTGTCGATCAACCCCTGACCGTCGAGGTGGCAGCCAAAGCAGACCACAACCAAAGTTCCGAGTGCCAGAAAGTAATATCTCATCACGAGTCCCTTCGACCTGAGACGGTCATGCACCCCGACCTTGGGGTCGCTCTGCTGACGTGCTGGAACTAAACTCCGTCGCGTTTCGTTCGTCGTTGCCGAGTTCTGCCGGCAGTTTTGGCCGACTGAGCACCGCTTGATGAACTTGAATGCCAGGACGGCATCCACTTCTGCGACACATGGATAATTTCGGTTCTGCCTGATCCGAATCTTTGGCAAATCCGGAATCTTCGAGGCGATATGAAAAGTCTTCCCAGATTTACATCGGCCGTCATCGCGATGGCGCTCGTCGGTTTGTGGCAGAATTCGCCCGAAGTCTGGGGCCAACGAGCTCCCGGCTTCGAGCAAAAGCCGGCAAAGAATTTCCCCTTGAAGGCTCCGACTCCGCAAATGACGGAAGCTCCCGGCCCCGAGTCGCCAGAAGCCAAGGCGGCTCTCGATCAAGCTCGACAACGATTGCTGTCCTATCCGTCGATCCAAGCCAAGCTGGTGGAAACCGTGGCTTTGGCCAATCGCCGCTTCACGATCAACGGCAGCTACCTGCAAGGGGGCGGCGGTGACTTGAGATTGCGGTTGGAGTTTCAGGTGAAGCTCGGCGACACCGAAGGCTCGATCCTGGAAGTCTGCGACGGCCAGGTGTTGTGGACTCGGCATAAAGTTGGCAATGACGTTCGCATCTCGCGCCGCGACGTTCGGCAAATCCTGCAGGCCGCTGCCGACAATGGCCTGTCGGACAACTTGATCACGGTCGAACTGGGCTTCGGCGGACTTCCTGGTCTGCTTGCGTCGATTGGCAGTTCCATCCAGTTCGACCAGTACAAAGAGGACACCGCCGACGGCCGCAAGCTGGTCGTGATCGAAGGGGGCTGGAAGCCCGACATGCTCAAGTTCTGGCAAGGGACGAAGCCCGATACACCGCTGCCAGATTATGTGCCGTCACGCATTCGCATCTATCTCGACGGCGAATCGTTGTTCCCGCGTCGAATCTTGTACCTCGGTCGCAACGCGGAGAATCTGTTGCGTCCCAAGGTCAGCCTCGACTTTTCGGAAATTGAAACGAACACCGCGATCCCCGCTGCGAAGTTCAAGTTCGTGCCGCCCGAAGGGGTGTTCCCCGAAGATCAGACGTCGCAATTCTTGGATCAAATCAAGCAACGCCGACAGACTCGCGGGAGTGACCAGTGATGCCATGCCGCCCGTTCCCGAACTGAAAATTGGCTCTGGCATCGACGACGGCCGCGTTCGCCTGGAAGTCCTCGTGCCGAGTTGGCTGCTGTCGATCGTCTCGCACATCGTGTTGTTCTTTGCGATGGCGCTGATTCTGCGAGGCTGCTCGTCGTCCGGAACCGTTGGGCCGAACGTCGGCGAAGGCACGTTTCGTGAAATCGGACTGCATGTCCCGCGAGAGGCTGTTGAAAAACCTGTCGACCAAAATGCTGAAGCCAATCCCAACGAAGCGCTGACTCGCGACGATGGGACTCCGCAGTTGGAGAAGTCGATTGTCGGTGACGACAAATCGATCAACGACTTGCTCAGCGTTCCGACAAACTCAGCGTTGCCGGTGCTCGGCCCTGGCCTCGCCACATCACGGAGATCTCCGATCGATGCGAAGGAACTCATCAAGTCTTCCGGCCGACGTCCTTCCGGCGGTGAAGAAACTTCGGGACACGGCCAGACGACGTTCTTCGACATCGCCGCAAAGGGCAATCGCTTTGTCTACGTCCTCGACCGTTCCGGCAGCATGTACGATCACGGTGCGATTCGAGTCGCGAAAGAGGAACTCGTCGTCAGCCTTGCGGCCCTTGAGCAGACACAGCAATTCCAACTCGTCTTTTACAACCAGGGCGTGCTGGAATTGACCGGCAACGGTGACCGGCCGGCGATGCAGTGGGCCACCGACATCAATCGCACGCTCGCTCGCCAGTTCATCTCCAGCGTGCAACCGGACGGCGGCACGGATCACCTGCCGGCCTTGAAGAAGGCTCTGCGGTATCAGCCGGAGAATCTCTTCTTCCTGACGGACGCGGATCAGCCGATCCTGTCCGCTCGCGAATTGAACGAGATCAAAACGGCGAACAACGGCCGCACGGCAATTCACTGCGTCGAATTCGGCAAAGGCTCGGAACTGTCGTCGGACAACTTCTTGAAGAAACTCGCTCGCGACAACGGCGGGACGTACCGCTACCGCGACGTGACGAAGTTTGGACGTCGCTGATCGTAGCCCTGTCGCGGAGCGATACAGCGACATTGCTCTTCGCAAATCCTCTCGCCATGATCGCTGCACCATGATTCTTGATCTGTTCAAATTGGATGGCCGAGTCGCTGTCGTGACCGGTGGCCGACGTGGGTTGGGTCAGTCGATGGCTTGGGGACTGGCCGAAGCGGGAGCGGACATCGTCTGCATCTCGAAACACGGTCAAGCGGACGAAGCTCGGCGGTTGGTCGAATCGGCCGGACGGCGGTTCTTCGACATTCAATGCGACCTCTCCGAACCGGAGCAGCGACGTGGATTGATCGACAAGGCCATCGCACTCGCCGGGCATGTCGACATCCTCGTTAACAACGCCGGCGATGGTGTCCGTCAGCGGCCCGAAATCTTTCCGGATGAGGCTTGGCGGCGACAGCTCGAACTGCACGTCACGGCGATGTTCGATCTCAGCCAGCAAGTGTTTCCGCACATGCTTCGCAAAGGCCGAGGCAAGATCATCAACATCGGCAGCATCATGTCGTTCGAGGCGGGGCTCAACATTCCCGCGTACGCGGCCGCGAAGCATGCGATCGCCGGCCTGACGAAATCGTTGGCGGTCTCCTGGTCGGCTCAAGGGATCAATGTGAATTGCATCGCACCGGGTTATTTTGAAACCGACATGGCCAGTCCGCTGCGAACCGATCCGGTGCGAGCACCTCAAATTCTCGATCGCATCCCGTGCGGACGCTGGGGCCGCCCCGACGAACTGGCCGGCTTGGCGGTTTATCTCGCGTCCGACGCCAGCAACTACATGCACGGCAGCGTGGTCGTCATCGACGGCGGCTGGCTGGCGAGGTGACGTCGAGTCAAAACAAAAAACCGGTGTCGGATTCGTCTTCGACCTTCTCCGGCTCAGGCGTCGTCTCCGGTTTCACCTTGCGCGATCGACGTCGCCCGGCGGTCGGTGCTTCTGAGTCGGCGGTGGCGGTGGCATCGAACGGTTCCGTGACCGATGTTCCATCGGATCGCGTGCCGACCAGCAGTTCAATCCGCTGCTCGGCTTGTTCGAGCGTCGCGTAGCAGGTCTTGAGCAATGCAACGCCGCGCTCGAAGCGAGCCAGCGATTCTTTGAGACCGACGCTGCCATTTTCAAGGTCGGCGACGATCCGCTGCAACTCGACGAGCGCGGCTTCAAAGGTCGGCTGTTCGGCAATGGGAGCTGCAGTCATCGGTATCGCTCAGCGTTGGTCAGTGGACTCGATGCGGCTGGTGAGTTGGCCGGCGGCAAGGATTGTCGTGATTCGGTCGCCGATTGCCAGTTGCTCCGACGCAGTCACGAGATCGCCGGTCTCGGCGCGGCGCGTGATCGAATAACCTCGGCCGAGCACCTTCAGGGGGCTGAGTGCATCGAGCGTCGCGGCGGAGAGTTCGAGCTGTTGTTTGGATGCGACCGCTCGCTGCCAAATTGCTCGACGCAATCGGCCGTCGAGTTCATCGAGCCGTGTCAATTCGTCATGCACTCGCTGAAACGGCCGAGCGAAGACTCGCCGCGAGCGGAGTCCCTCCAGTTGGAGCCGAGCATTGCCGGCTCGGTTTTGCAAACCGCTCGCCAATCGCCGTTGCAGGTTGTCGAGCGCACGAGTCACCTCCGACTGATCGGGCACGACTCGCTCACCCGCCTCACTGGGAGTGAGCGCACGGACGTCAGCGACGAGGTCGGCGATTGTGACGTCAATCTCGTGGCCGACCGCGCTGATGACCGGCAGTCGGCACGCGGCAATCGCGCGAGCGACGACTTCTTCGTTGAACGCCCACAGGTCTTCGAGACTGCCGCCACCTCGGCCGCAGATCACGACATCGACATCCGGTAGGCGATGCACGTTTCGCAGCGCGGTCGCAATCTCTTGCGCGGCTCCTTCGCCTTGAACTTTAACCGGCACGATGACGATGTCGGCTGTCTGCCAACGGCGTGTAATGACTTGAATCATGTCGCGGACGGCTGCTCCGGACGGACTGGTCACGAGCGCGATCCGTTTTGGAAATCGCGGAATCGGACGCTTGCGAGCCGGGTTGAACAGTCCTTCGGCTTCCAGCTTCGCGTGCATTTTCCGAAACGCGAGTTCCAGCGCGCCGACTCCCTGCGGGATGAGTTGCCGCACGATGACCTGATACGAGCCGCGCGGCTTGTAGACCTCGACTCCGCCATTGACGACGACCTGCAAGCCGTCGTGCATGTCGAAACGAAATCGAGCCGCCGTGTTCCGCCAGACGACGGCTGCGATCTGTGCTCCCTCGTCTTTCAACGTGAAATAGACGTGCCCGGAATTGGCCTTCAGGCAGTTGGAGACTTCACCGCGTATCCAGACCTCCGGCAAGTTGCCTTCGATCAGGTCTTTGATCTCGCCGGTCAATTCGGAAACGGTTTGAACTTGCGGTGGCATGAATCAGTCTCGTGAATGTCTCAATCCTGCCGCCTCATGGCAGCCCGTTCCACTTCCGCAGAATCCACTCGGCCGTCAGCAGTCCGCACAGCACGGTCAGCAGCAGCCAGTGGTCCCAGAGGGTGTACTCGTGCGCTTCGCTGATGGCGAGGTCTTCGGGTTGAATGAGTTTCGGCAACTCGAGGAGTTGATGTGGCAGCAGAAACTTGCCACGAGAAACTTGGGCCATCTGCTCCAACAGCGTTCGCGAGGCGGTGACGTCGGCCAGTTCTTTCGTGAGCGGTCCGCGCACGAGAAATTCGGCGGCGATTTCTTTGTCGGCGGGACCGCCAAGCGGTGGGCCGTCGATCTTGAGGACCGCGCGGTACTCGCCAGTGGTCGGCGCGAGCCAGCGGCCTTGATGCACCGACGGGCGAGCTTGATCGGGCGTGAGATCAACCGTCGCGAGCGGCTGATCGGGCTTGGCATCGTGTCGCGGAAAAATGGCGACTTTGGCTTTCACGTCCGGACGACGCGCCAGCAGCGGCGGAGTCCAGCGTGCTCGGAAGACGACGTCTTGGCCGGCTTGCACGTCGGTCGATTCGAGGCCGAACTTCACGAACTCGTTGCCGGCCGACGCCTTGTTCTGCGCGGCCGTGCGAGCCATTTGCCCCCAGAAGCGGTGATGGTGCTGATCGCCGACTCGGTGCCGCCAGCGCCAAGTGCTGTCGAACCCCAGCCAGAAGACTTGGCCGAGTCCGTAATACTGCTCGACAATCAGCGCTCGCGAACGTTCCATCTCCGGCGGCAGCGGCTGCCCGTCGTCCGCAGTTGCGAGCACCGTCGCTCCGGGTTTGAGATCGCCGATCAACGCCCACGGATGACCGGGGAGCGATTTCCACGTCGAACGATTCGCCTCGGCATCACCACCGAGTTGCAAGCTCCCTTCGCGTTCGCCATCGGGAGTCAGTCGCAGATGAAAGCCTCGCAAGTGCGGCGGCGTTTCGGGTGGTTCCAGCGAATTGGCCGCGCGAAGCTTTGTCACCGGCAGCAACTGGTCGAGCGTCGGCGAACGGTACTGCATTGGCATGTGCCGCTTGCCTGCGGTGAAGACGACGGTGCCGCCGATGTCCGACACGAATTTCTCCAACTGTGCGAGCAACGGCTCCGACAAATCCAGCGGCGCGACGTCGCCGATCACGATGAGGTCGAACTCGGCCAGCGGCGATGTCTCGATGGGCGTCCCCGGACCTGGCCAATTGAGCTGACGCGGGAAGAACGTCTCCGGCAGCACGCCCAGGTGCGGCTGCTGGAACAAGACTCGTTCGAGTCGAATCCGTTCGTCGCGTGCGAACGCGGCTTCGAGGAAGCGGAACTCCCAACGGGCTTCACCTTCGACCAGCAACACTTTCGCTTTGTCGTCCACGACCAACAGCGAGAAGTCGCGCGAGTTGTTGTCGTCGCGTGTCTCGCCGGGGAGCACATCGGTGCTGACGGTGAATCGCTGCCGGCCGATTTTCGTCGCGTCGAGCAAGTACTCGGCCACGACGACCGGCGGCAGGCCGGAGTCGGACTTCGGTACGACGAGCGTTCGGGTTTGCGTTTCGCCGTCCTTCTGTTCGAGGACGACGTTGAGCGTCTCGCCCTCGAAGCCCGCTGCTTGCAGCGTGACTCGCGCGATCGGTTTGTCATTGAGGTACGCGACCGGTGGAACGTCGAGCGAGTCCAGCACGATGTCCTTCGGCCGTCGCTCGGAGCCGATCAAGACCGGATAGACCGCGACGTTCAAGTCCCGCCAACGCCGCGCGACCGAGACTGGATCGCTGCCCGAAGTCTCGCGACCGTCCGAGAGCACGACGAAGGCTTTGATCGGCGATTGCTCGGCTGATGAGGTTTCAAGAGCTGAGACCAAATTGGTCATCGATTTGGACAGCGCATCCGGCGGCTTCTGCACCGCATCGGCGAGCGTTTCCAATTCGCTCGGCACCGACTTGCCGCCGAAGACTCGCAGCTCGACATTGAATGATTTCTGCAACTCAGCGAGCCATCCGACGGGCTTGTCTTTGTCGCCGATGAGCTTTTGAGCGATCTCGGCGCGCGGCAGTTTGTCGAGCTTCTGAAACGTCTCGTTGACGAGTTCTTTGCGGGTCTTTGCCAGCGTCGCTCGCTGTTCGGCGTTCGCGCCTTCGTCGTCATCCACCCATTTCGGTTCGCGCTCGGCCTCGAAATCGGCGAGCACTCGCAGCCAGCGGTCGCGATTCTGATCGTTGCCGATCATGCCGAGACCGATCGCAGTTCGCAGCTTCTCGGCTTTGGTCGCGATCCGATCCAACGTGGTCATGCTCTCGGAGAGGTCGAGAGCGACGACGATGCGGCCCGTTCGCTCGCGGTCGATGTTCCAGGTCAGCACCGGCTGCAACAGTGCGAGCCAAATGACCGCGATCACGGCCAGTCGTAAAATCAACAGACCGTAGCCGACATGAGCGGGAACAAGCTTTCGCTCGTACTTCGACAGCAAGATGACGAGCGCCGCCGCAACCACAACCAAAACCAACACAGCGAGACTGGTCCAGGAGGCATCCAGAGCTTGGAAGACCAGTCGTCGTTGCAGCATGGCTTAAAAAACTTCGTGCCTTTGTGTCTTCGTGGTTTTGAGTTTTTAACCACAAAGGCACGAAGGAGACGAGTGATTCGGCAGTCGCTCACTGGCAAACTTTTAGTACTCGCGACGAGCGTTGATGCCCGGATTCGGGACCGGGTACTTGCCGTTGGCGTCGGCCATTAGTGGCGAGGGGCCGTCGAGCGTCAACTTGTCGGCGTTCGGGGCGAACTCGTGCTCGCAGTTGAGCATGTCCTCGTAGGTCACGACCTGGCCGGTGTGACAAGCCATGCGGCCCATCGCGGTGACAAGGCTCGATTTCGCTCCGCGCTCCCCTTCGTTGTACGGCTTGTCGGTGCGGATCGCCGTCATCAGGTCCTCCCATTCGAGTTGATACGGGTCGGCCTCGGGCTTGGCA
Source organism: Candidatus Kuenenia stuttgartensis (assembly GCA_945861865.1). Classification (GTDB taxonomy): domain Bacteria; phylum Planctomycetota; class Planctomycetia; order Planctomycetales; family Planctomycetaceae; genus SXKJ01. Next base: position 16,984 of record CAMAWN010000043.1, read on the forward strand.
CATTCCCAAATCAAATCTTCCTTGACCATGCGATGGCTCTTGTACATGCGGGCCTTCGACGGATGGTGTCCAGCCTGCGAGACAACTGCCGAACCTTTCGTGCCATGCACGAAGGTCGCGAACTCTTGATGGCAACCGGGCATCGTGCGGCCGGCCATGAACATCTTCGTGCCGTCGGCGAACGTGTACTCGATGTTGTAGGTGTCGAAGTTCTGATCGATTTGATCGCCTCGATAGTGGCGACCGCCGTGTCCTTTGGCCTCGACCGGGAACGCGTCCTTCATCCAGCAGCATTCGTCGATGTTGTGAATCAAGAAGTCGCTGAAGCCGCCGCCGCTCAGCCACAAGAAGCCGTGGAAGTTTTTGATCTGATAGGCCAGCTCGCTGATCCCTTCAGGTTTCGGACCGACCGACGCCGAACCGGTTGGTCCGGCGATGCGATAGGCTCGGAGCAGCGTCAGGTCGCCGATCTCGCCGTCCTTGATTCGTTGAGCCAACTCACCGCGCGACTTGCAGTGGCGGCACATCAGGCCGACGCCGACCTTGAGATTCTTTTTCACCGATTCGGCGGAGAGTTCCAGCATCTTGCGGCTGGTCGGTCCGTCGACGGTCGTCGGCTTCTCCATGAAGACGTTCAGACCCTTCGAGATCGCGTAGCCGAAATGCACCCAACGGAATACGACCGGCGTCGTGAGGATCACCACGTCGCCCGGCTTGAGCAGGTCCATCGCCTTCTTGTAGCCGTCGAAGCCGATGAACTTGTGGTCTTCGGGGACGTCGACTTGATCGGGAAATCTCGTCTTGGTGTTCTGGTAAGCGGTGTTGAGCTTCTCCGGGAAAACGTCCACCAGCGCAATCAGCTTCGTCGGGCCTTGCTTGGTCGCGAGGGCATTCGCGATCGCTCCGCCGCCGCGGCCACCGCAGCCGATCAGCACGATCTGAATCGTGTTGCTTTCGGCGGCGTGAGCCCCCGGCAATGCCGAAGCCGCCAAGACCGATGCGGCAGCCAATTGGCCGGACGTTTTCAACAGCTCACGACGTGACACAAGGGTGGACGAAGTTTCGCTCATGACGAGTCTCCTGGTGGGATTGAGATTCCGATTCGCGTTCGGCATCGCGGATGGTGATGAATCAGCAGCGGCACGTTAGCCAAACGCCGGGACGATTGCAAAAGTCGGACAGGTCAGGAATTGGGGCGGCTCGACATCCGTTTGTGTTGGCGCAATCGCGATCTCCGAAGACAACCGTGAGCGTGCCACAGCCAAGTCGGCGACACGCGCCGATCCGTCAAACTCTTCCCAATCGTTCAAGTTGCTCGTGCCGGTCGCCGATACGAAGGAGGACGCATTGCGCGGGGCGTCCCGCATGATTTTGCGCCAAGGACATCGGTTCGAGCGACGCGACTTTCTGGGGCAGAGGCCGATCGCCAAGGAGCATTGGGCATGTGGAAGCACATTCGAGGCGGAGTGCTGCTGGCGGTGTTGGGCCTGATTCCCGTTGGTATTTCGGCGACGCCGGCCTCGGCTCAGCTTTTTTCGCGAGGCTGCAAGAACTGTCAGCGGCCAGTCACTCACTGCAATTGCCAATCGCATCAGCCTGTGGTTGAGACCGAAATGGTCCCACAACAGGTAATGACCTATCGCAACGAAGTGGTCACTCAGTATCGCCAAGAGGCGGTCACGCAGAATGTCCCGGTCACGACTTATCGCGATGTCGTGGTCGATGAAGGGAGCTACCAAACGGTCTACGTGCCCAAGCAAGTCACCAAACGAATTCCGGAAGTGACTTATCAGCAACAGATCGCGTATCGCAGCGTGCCGTTTCAGACGAGTCGCCAAGTTCCGCAGGTCTCGACGCAGATGGTCTCGAGGCAGATCGTGCGGCAGCAGCCGTACTCGTATCAAACGACGCAGGTCGCTCCCATCACCGTGGCTCCGATTGCCCAGACGAGCGTGCCGGTCTACGCCCGATATGCTCCCGTGGCGGTGGCTCCTTGCGGACCGTGTGGCGGAATGGCGTTCGCGCCCGCTCCGATTTATCAGAGCGTGCCGAGGATCGGTCAGCCGGTGATCGGCACGACGGTCATCGCGGCTCCGATCGTCGCTAATCCGGTGACGATGCTACCGCCGACGTCGGCCTCGTCAGCTTCGTTGGCGTCGGGAACGAATTCGCATTCGACGCCGGTGCCGGATCCCAAGTTTCTCGACAGCCCCGGTGCGGCGCGGGACTCCGGGACGACCGTGGGTTCCACGGCTGGAAAAACGAGCGATTGGAGCGACTCGCGCACGGCCAACACGAGCACAAGCGGTGTTCGATTCAAGCCGGCCCGGACGGTCTATCGCTCGTGGGAGTCTCAGTCGCGAGTCGCCGCCGGGGACGGACTGGAACGTCGGTGATTTTGTGCCGAGAGCCGACTCGTGCCGGCCGAAACATGGCGGCTGTCGATGTTGGCCTTTCAGTTGTGGCCATGTCTGCTCGACGCGATCCGCGTGACCGGTAGACCGCGTCCGATTATTACCACCGGAATGCGGCAATCGGTCGCTTCATGCGAAACCGTGGGTTATGCTCACCCCGCATTTCGCGGCGAAAGATCGTCGGTTTCGGGAGCTGTCTGACATGCCCGCAGTCTTGGTGCCCATCGAGCAAGGCAGGCCGATCGTGCTGGATAAGCCGATCGTGCTCGTCGGTCGGCATCCCGATTGCGACGCGGTCATCCTCAACAGCCGCAAAATTTCGCGCAAGCACTGCGCGGTCGCACTGGTCAACAACCACTTCGTAGTCCGCGATCTGGGCAGCATGAATGGTGTCTGGGTCAACGGCACGCGAGTCGAGAATCAATCCCCCGTCGGCTTCGGCGACGAACTGATGATCGGCGACGTGCCTTTCCTGCTCGAAGCCGACAAGGGCGCGGTCGAAAAATCGAAGCAGGCCTCCAAGCCTCGTGCTGTCGAAGCCCCGGCTCGCAAGAAAGCCTTGGTGACTCCACCGCAGTCGGAACTGAGCATGGAGTTCCCAGTGCCGATCGACGACGAAGTCTTCTCAATCCCGCCGCCGTCAGACAAAGCCGTCGACATAGACACCGATGGCGGTGACGACGAGTTCATTCCGGTGGAAGAAGACTGAGCCGTCCGCATTGGAGACGAGCGCTCGCAGTTCCTATCATCCGGCCCGCACGGAATCACGCGGGAGTGGCGGAATTGGCAGACGCGCTGGACTTAGGATCCAGTGCCGCAAGGCGTGGGGGTTCGAGTCCCCCCTCCCGCAGTCTTTCGTAGATCAACCTTTCCAGGCTGATCCGGCGGAAGTGCGATCCAAGAAATCTCGCACGGTGCTGGCGACCTCCTCCGGAGCGTCCTCAAAGACGTAGTGCCCCGCGTCCGAGATGATGTGCGATTCGGCTTGCGGAAATCGCCGCTGAAACTCGCGGTGGAAGTCGAGCGTAAAGCACCAATCCTGCGCGCCCCACACCAGCAACATCGGGCGGTCGTGAAGCTGTGCCAGCCCCTCTTCGATCGCAGTCAGCTTCGCATAGCTCGGATGCGACGGTCGCAACGGGATGTCCTGCACGAAGCTCGACACCGCGATGCGACTGCACCACGAGTCGTACGGCGCGAGCAGTCCGCGCTTGGCAACCTCGGATAACGGCCGTCGAGCGACTGCCATCGTGAGGGCCGCTCGGCTGAATGCGTTGAAGCCACGCAACGCGAGCGGTCCCAACACGGGGATGCGACAAACGGCGATCCGCAGCGGAATTTGCTTTGATCGGAACGCGCCGGTGTTCATGAGGACGAAACGGCGGAACCGATCGGGCAACTCTGTCGCGGCACCCATCCCGATGCAGCCGCCCCAATCGTGGCCGACCAGCGTGACATTTCGCAGGTCGAGCGATTCGATCAGTCTCCGCAAATTTGTGACGTGCTGTTCCAACCGATACGGGTAATCCTGCGGCTTGTCCGAGAATCCGCAGCCGATGTGATCGACGGCGATGACTCGGCGGCTCGGCGACAGCTCGCGAATCAGCCGCCGCCAGATGAAGCTCCAGGTCGGATTGCCATGCACGCACAGGATCGGCTCGCCATCGCGCGGTCCCTCGTCCACGAAGTGCAGGCGCACGCCGCCGAGGTCCAGCCAATGAGATTCAAATGGATATTCGTCAGCGAAGCCGTCGCGACTCGGAAGAGAACTCGTCATGGAACGGACACGACCTCCTGCAACGCAGCGACCAATTGTTTCAACGCGGACTCATCGTGAGCGGCCGACAGCGAAATCCGCAATCGAGACGTCCCCTGCGGCACCGTCGGTGGCCGAATCGCCGCGACCAGGCAACCACGCTCTTCCAGCTTCTGTTGTGCGGCGACGGCAGCGTCTGGATCGCCCACTCGGATCGGGATGATCGGGCCGACCGAATTGGCAGACACATCGATTTTCAATTGAGCCAACTCACGTCGAACGAATTCGCAGTTGTTCCACAGGTTCTTTCGACGCTCCGGCTCGCTGCGAATGAATTCAATCGCGGCCACTGCCGCAGCACAAATGACCGGAGGCAAGGCCGTCGAGAAGACCTGCGGCCGAGCTTTGTTCCACAACCAATCGATGAGCGACTGCGGTCCCGCGACGAATCCACCCAGCGTGCCGATGGCTTTGCTGAGCGTTCCGACTCGCACCGCGACGCGATCCGCGATGCCAAGTTGCTCGCACGCACCGCGACCGCGCTCGCCGAACACGCCCGTGCCGTGAGCTTCATCGACCAGCACGTCGGCCTCGAACCGCGCGGCCAGATCGCACAGTTCTCGAAGCGGGGCGATGTTGCCGTCCATGCTGAAGACCGCGTCCGAGACGATCAGCCGACGACGAGAGTCGGCCGCTTTGTGCAACTCCCGTTCGAGCGTCTCCAATTCCGAATGCCGAAACACTCGCAGCTTCGCGCCGCTCAACCGGCATCCGTCGATCAAGCTGGCGTGGTTCAGTCGATCGCAGAAGACCGTGTCATTCTCGTCGACCAGTGCGGCGATCGTGCCGACGTTCGCGGCGTACCCGGTGGGGAAAAGAATCGCGGCCTCTTGCCCTTCGAACCTCGCCAGAGCTTGTTCCAGCCAAGCATGCCATTCGGTTCGTCCTGCGACGAGCGCACTTGCTCGCGCACCGACACCCGCATCGGCAATCGCCGCGTGTGCGGCGGCGACCACTTGTGGATCGCCCGCCAAGCCGAGGTAGTCGTTGCTCGCGAAGTTCCACAACCGCCGCCCGTCGATCTCGCAAGCTCCGTCGGGGAGCGGCCGGACTTCTCGGCGGTTACGGCGCAGCCCGGCTCTTTCCAGGGCAGCGAGTTCATCGGGCATCCAGCGAAACGGAGTTGGCATGACGTGGCGAATGCTAAAGGACTCGACCGGATCGGGCGAGCGGGCGTCAGTCCCCCGAGTCTTTTCGTTGATGAGAACCGCACTCGGAGAACTGACGTCCTCCGCTCGCCTGCCCAACTACGAGCGATCGCTTTCGTCCGAGCACGCCGGCCACCAGAATGCCGACCATGAATTCTACTCCCCCGAAAGCCGTCGTGCTGGTCAGCGGCGGACTCGATTCCGCCACTGTGCTGGCGATCGCGCGGCAACAAGGCTTTGAGCTGTTCGCGCTGTCGATCGACTACGGCCAGCGGCATCGCTCGGAACTGGAGGCGTCGCGTCGCGTGTGCGAGTCGCAGGGCGTCAAGCAGCATCGCACGTTTCAAATCGACCTGCGGCAGTTCGGCGGTTCGGCACTGACGGACAACATCGACGTACCGAAGGACCGTAGCGAATCGGAACTCAGTGGCGGCATCCCGATCACCTACGTGCCGGCTCGCAACACGATATTTTTGTCGCTCGCGCTCGGCTGGGCCGAGGTGCTCGGTGCGTTCGACCTATTCATCGGAGTCAACGCGGTGGACTACAGCGGCTACCCCGACTGCCGTCCGGAGTTCATCAAGCAGTTCGCCGAGTTGGCTCGGCTGGCCACAAAGGCCGGTGTTGAGCGCACCGGCCGCTTTGTGGTTCACTCGCCGCTGATCTCGCTGAGCAAGTCCGACATCATCCGTCGAGGCGTCGCGCTGGGAGTCGACTACAGCCTCACGACCAGTTGCTACGACCCGGACGCGACGGGGCGACCATGTGGACACTGCGACTCGTGCCAACTGCGTCTGAAAGGATTCGCTGAGGCGGGCTTGGTCGATCCACTGGAGTATTCGTAGCCGTCATGCCTTCCACGAATCGACGCACGAAATTGATGCTGCTGGTGCCGACACTCGACCAGTCGGGGGCCGAGAAGCAATTGACGTTGCTGGCGTGTCGATTGCCACGCGACGAGTTTGACGTGCATGTCGTCGCGCTGACTCGTGGTGGCGCGTTCACGGACGAGTTGGCTCAGCACGGTGTGCGGCTGACGGTGCTCGGCAAGCGTTGGAAGTTCGATCCGGTGGCGATGTGGCGCTTGCGGCGGCTGATCAGGGCCGAGCAGCCCGACATCGTTCACACTTGGTTGTTCGCCGCGAACGCCTACGGCCGGCTGATGGTCGGACGTCGCAGGAAACCGCGACCGAGGCTGATCGTGTCGGAACGTTGCGTCGATGTTTGGAAGGCCGGCTGGCAATTGTGGCTCGATCACAAATTGATCGAGCGAACGGATCGGCTGATCGGAAACTCGGTCGCCGTCGCTGACTTTTACAAGTCGATCGGCTATCCGGCAGAGCGTGTCACGGTCATTCCGAACGGCATCGACGTGCCGGAACCGACTCCGTTCGACCGCGACGTGCTGCTGGCAGAACTCGAAATCCCGCGCGGCGTTCCGGTGATCGGTTTCGTCGGGCGCATGGCCAAGCAAAAACGAGTCGATGATTTGGTTTTCGCGATGGCGTTGGTCGCGATCCTGCATCCAGAGGCCCACCTGCTGCTCGTCGGCGACGGGCCGGAGCGAGACAAGCTGATGAAATTCGCTCGCGACATCAACATCGACAGTCACACACGCTTCACCGGTCATCGAGCTGACGCCGCGAAGTTGCTCCGAATCATGGACCTGTTCTGGATCGCCAGCGATTTCGAGGGGCAATCGAACTCGATGATGGAGGCAATGGCCGCCGGCCTGCCGGTGATCGCGACCGACATCCCGCCGAATCGCGAACTGGTCGTCGACGGCGAGACCGGCTTCTTGGTGCGAGTTGGTGACCGAGCCGGCTTCCAACAATTCGCCGATCGGATCTTGGCCGATGCGGAGCTAGCTCGGCGTCTCGGCGACGCCGGACGCGAACGGATGCGGCAACATTTCAGCATCGACAAGATGGTCGAAACGCACGCGAGGCTGTATCGGGAGGTGCTGTCGCAAGCGTAGCTCGGACGCCTACGTCCGGTCTACGAAGACGGCGGCGACGCCAGCACGTCCTCGATCACATGGCCATGCACGTCGGTGATGCGGCGGTCGATGCCGTTTTGGCGAACGGTCAACTTCGTGTGGTCGATGCCCATCAGGTGCAGCACGGTCGCGTGCAGGTCATAGCTCCAGGTTTCGTCCTTCGCGGTTTTGTACGCGAACTCGTCGCTTTCGCCGTGGGTGACTCCCGCCTTGATACCGGCTCCGGCGAGCCAGGTCACGAACGTGCCGCCGTTGTGATCGCGGCCGGTCGCGCCTTGCGTGAACGGCATCCGGCCGAACTCAGTCGTCCAGATGAGCAGCGTGTCCTCAAACAAGCCGCGCTGTTTGAGATCGCGGACCAGCGCGGTGATCGGCTGATCGACCATGCTCGCGATGAACGGCAGCTCTTTGTCGATGTTGGTGTGGTTGTCCCAATTGTTCGAGGCTCCTCCTGCCCCACTCCAAACTTGGACGAATCGCACGCCTCGTTCGATCAGCCGCCGAGCGGTCAGGCAGCTCTTCGCGAAGTCGGCCGTCGGAGCAGTTCCGGTCCCGTAAGCCTTGTGAGTCTCCTCCGACTCCTTCGCGAGATCGAGCGCCTCGGGCGCGGAGAGCTGCATCTTCGCCGCCAACTCGTAGCTCGCGATGCGAGCGTCGAGCCGCGAGTCTCCCGGCCGAGTCTTCTGATGCTCGCGGTTGAGTTCTTCGAGGACTCGCAGTCCGGCGACTTCGCTGTCGTGCGTGATGAATGATGCCGACTTCGGCGCGAAGAGGTCGTTGATCGGTGTCGGCGCGTTGGCCTTGATGATCGTCCCTTGAAACTCCATCGGCAGGAACGCGGACGAGAAATTTCCGGTGTTGTTGTACGGCAGTCCGCGAGCATCCGGCAGGACAACGAACATCGGCAGGTTGTCGGTCAGCCGTCCGAGGCCGTAAGACATCCACGCGCCGAGACACGGAAAGCCCGGCTGAGTGAATCCGGTGTTTTGCATGTAGCTCGCCGGGCCATGCACGTTGGTCTTGGTGGTCATCGCCATCAGAAAGGCCAGCTCATCGACAATCGTCGCCATCTGCGGCAGAACGCTCGTGACCCAGCGGCCAGTTTCGCCGTGCTGTTTCCATTCGAACGGCGATTTCATCACCGCACCGGGGACGCTGGTCGCCGCCGACTTCAAGCCGAAGTCCACCTTCTCGCCGTGCTTTTTGATGAGTTCCGGTTTGTAGTCGAACGTGTCCATCGGACTTGCGCCGCCATTCATGAAGAGCTGAATGACGCGCTTGACCTTGGCCTTGTGATGCAGCCCGCCGTTGAACTCCGGCTTGGGAGTCGGCCGAGCGTTGCGTGGAGACGAATCGTCCGCGAAGCCGTCCGCAACCAGCAGCCCGGAGAGCGCGAGTGCTCCGAAGCCGCCGCCAGTCGTCGAGAGAAACTCGCGGCGTGACGGTCTCAACAATTCGTCGGCGGCGTGGCGAATCGGCAACATGCGGAACCCCGAATCTCGGACGAGGCGAGCGCCTCGCTCGTCTCCCACCGCGCAGAATCTAGCAACCGTGCTCATCGTGAGCACGCAAGAACTCGCGAAAGATTTTCGAGACGACGATTCCTGTCGATGGGCGCGGTTGTCAGAATGTCCCCCGCATTCCCAGTGGGCCAAGGGAGATTGTTCGATGAAATGGTTGTCGCGGATTGTTGGCGGAGTCACTTTGTTGTCGGCTTCGATGTCGTTCGGTCAATCGCGTGAGCCGCATGTTCCGAGGTGCGTGTGTGGGGTGGATCACTCGCCACGATTTGGTTCGCCAGAAGTGAGCTTTTTTTCTCAGGCGACGCGGATGCCGATCAGCGTCGATCCGTATTTTTCGACTTCGCGCAGCGTGCGTCCGCCGGTCAAAACGCATTCCGTCGCACGCTTCGAGCCAACTCCTGTGCAAGCCGTTGCCGGTTGTGCTCCGCTGCAAATCAGCGTGCCGGAGGGATTGCTCAATCGGTTGCTGACCGACGAGCGTTCGGAGATCGCTCCCGTGCGCGACGTCATCGCGAGGGCGGATGTGACTGGCCAACAGTTGACCTCGACGCGAGTCGTCGTCGATCTCAAGCCAAGCTCCGATGATGCCGAGATGCACCTCGTGCTGACCGGAGCCGTTCACAGCAACACGGTTGGCCGGACGTCCCAGGCGGCGGTTAACACGCTCGGCCGGCATGACGTGCTGGCGGTCAAGCCGGTGATGTTCGACGGCGATCAGATCACGACCAAGCGACCGCAGGTGTGGGTCGATGTCCACAACAAACACGTTGCTGCGGCGACGGCGTTTGACGGAACGCTGTTCGGCGGAATGGCTCGCAGCGTGGCGCTCAACACGGCGAACAATCAGCGAGCTCAAGTCGATGCCGAAACGGCTGAGCACCTTTCGGCTCAACTTGGCCCGCAGTTCAATCGTGATGCCGATCGGCAACTCGCACAGTTCAATCGCGAATGGCGAGACGGCTTGCGGTCACAATTCGGCAATCTCTGGCCGCAACGACTGACGGCCCGCTCGACCGATTCGGAGTTGGTCCTGTTGGCCGCGTGGGCAGATGCTCCGGAAATGAAATGGCCAGAGGTCAGCCGATCCGGAGCGTCGAGTCGCCAAGTCGCCGACAGCGACTCCGTCACCGTTTGGCTGCACGAGTCGGTCGTGAATGCGTGGCTGCGGAAGCTCGATCTCGATGGCAAGACGATGACCGAATCGCAACTGCGCGAAGTCTTGGAATCGTTCGTCGCGAAGCTCGGTGGCCGAGTGATGCCGCGCGACAAGAAACTTGCCGCATCCGCCAAAGGCGGACTGCCGGGAGCCGCTCCACTGATTCGGCTCGGTGACAAAGACTCCGTGCGCGTGACGATTGCCGATGACGAATTGCAGTTGATCGTCGTGGCCAGCATCGAAGTCGCCGGCCAAACGGTGCTCGCCCAAGATGAAATCCGATTGCCGTGGTCGTCGAAGCTGGAACGTGGTGAGTGGCGACTCACGCCGGGCCAACTGGTGTTCGCGAAGGCCGACACCGGCGTGTCGCTGGTCGGCATGGTCGAGACGATGGCTCGCACACAATTGGCCGCCGCGATCCCGGAGATCACTTTCCCCGAGGCGCTCCCGGTGCCGACGATTTCGGCAAATCCGCGTCTGTCGGAATTGCGACTCGCTCGCGCGGAGGCCTCGTCCGGTTGGCTGACGTTTTCGCTGGCGGTTGGTGCGGCGGCTCAGCCGATTCGCGAACCGCAACTTCGTCAGTCGGTGCCGGAGGGATACATCCCTGTCGAGCAATTGCGTTCCGAGCCGGTGCCGGTCTCGCCTCCACGGCTGCGTGCTCCAAGCGATTTCGAGTCGCGTCGCGACCGCAGCTTCTTCCGGTAATTCTTGTGACAGTTACCGGCCGACATCTTCTGGCACATGCTGCAACCACTCCAGCAACACGCGGCCGACTTTGACAAGACTCTCGCCGCTGCATTTCTTCGGGATGTCGTTCGTCGTGTGCCAGTGCGGGTAGTCGAAGTCGATGAGGTCGGCGGTCGGAATTTTGGCGATCTCGTTGAGCGGCACATGATCGTCGTTGATCTCAGTCGGGTAGGGCTTCGAGAGGAACTCCTTATTGAATCCCAATTCCCGAGCCGTCTCGAACAGGCTGCTGGAGACCTTCGGTGCGAATTTTTGGCTGAGCAGTTCCGGCCGGATGTTGAGATTCTTATCGCCGATCATGTCCACGAGCACTCCGCAGACGTACCGATGCGTCGGCGGGCGATCGCGGTATTGCCGAGCGAAGTGCTCGCTGCCCAAAAAGAACTTGCCGCCGTCGCGCTGAAAGATGAATTCCTCGCCGTCGAAGAAGACCATGTCAACACCGAACGTTGGCTGAATCGCCAGCAACGAGTGCCCCAATTCCATGAACAACGCCACGCCACTGCCGCCGTCGTTTGCGCCGAGGAACGTCCCCTTCGGTCGAAACGGATCACGATCAGGAAACGGCCGTGTGTCGTAGTGGCAACACAGCAACACTCGCTCTTTGGCCTGCGGATGCCACGACACGATCAAATTCTTCATCCGCACCGGCACGCCCTTCGTTGGATGCGGCGTGACGAATTCCTGCAAGCCGACCTGCGCACCCAACTTCGTGAAGTGCGTATCGAGCAACTCCTGTTGCTTCGTCATCCCGACCGACGCACTTGGCCGTGGTCCCAGCTTGCAGATGTCTTCGAGATAGCCGAACGCGCGTTGTTCATCCCCCAAGACGGGTGCGGCGACAATCGCAATTTGCAGAACGATGAAACAGAATGTGCTGCGCACCATTGGGCTCCTTGAGCAAAGCGGCTGTCGCCGTCCATGTTTGGCCGAACGGCACTCGGCCGCAAGCGGACCACTTCGGAGAGTTTGCCATGTCAGTCGAGATTTCGCGACGTGAGTTTTGGGCTGCCGGAACTGCTTTTGCCTTCGGGGCAAAGATGATTTCATTGCGAACCGCGCATGCGGAAAATCCGAAGATCGAAGTGTTGGATCGGCGGGTCATCAGTTGGAAACCGCCGCTGTATCACGGGTGGCCAACATTGGCTCGACGGAAGAGTGGCGAGTTGTTGCTGGTGTTTTCTGGCGGACGCGAGACACATGTGTGCCCGTTCGGCCGAGTTGAGTTGATGCGGTCGCACGATGATGGCAAGTCGTGGAGTTGGCCGCAGGTGTTGATCGACGGGCCGATTGATGATCGCGATGCGGGCGTGGTTGAGACGGCGGAGGGTTCGATCCTCGTGACGACGTTCACGTCGCTGGCTTACGAAGCCACTCTGCAAAAGATGGAGAAGGCATCGCTGCCTCCCGGCAAAGACAAGGACGAACACGACAAGCTGTTGGCGGAGTGGCGGGCCGCACACAACCGCATCAGCGCCGAGCAACGCAAACAGGAACTCGGCACTTGGATGATTCGTTCGACCGACGGTGGCGTGACTTGGTCGGCACGATATGCAGTGCCGATCAACAGTCCGCACGGGCCGACTGCGCTGCGCGATGGACGGCTGATTTACGCGGGGAAAGCGTTGTGGAAGGATGACCGCATCGGTGTGTGTGAATCGAAAGACGACGGCGTCACGTGGGAGTGGTTGGCGACAATTCCTGCTCGACCGGGTGATGATCCGAAGCAGTATCACGAACTGCATGCGGTCGAAGCGTCGAATGGGACGTTGCTCGCGCACATTCGCAATCACAACTCGCCGAATGAACGTGAGACTCTGCAATCGGAATCGACGGATGGTGGGCGAACGTGGTCGGTGCCGCACTCGATGGGTGTGTGGGGGTTGCCTTCGCATTTGCTGCGGCTGCGCGACGGTCGCTTGCTGATGAGCTACGGACATCGACGCAAGCCGCTCGGAAATCTTGCGCGAATCAGTGACGACAACGGTCGCAGTTGGAGCGAGCCGCTGACGATCAGCAATGACGCGAAATCCGGCGACATGGGATATCCGTCAACGGTGGAGTGCGATGACGGCACGCTCGTCACGGTGTGGTACGAGTTGCTGGCGGTGTCACCCTTCGCACAGTTGCGACAAGCACGATGGCGTTTGAGTTGACGTGGAGCACGTTTTCAACGTGCTTCTTCGGTCGATGCATTGCCAGGCACGTTGCAAACGTGTCCCACTGTTCTCCGGCAACATTTGCCGTGGATTCGCACGTTTTTCCGATTCTGAAAAAACGCACCAAAATCTGGAACAAGACCCGTTGACCCTCTTCGTGAGGATGTCATAGGTTCCCGCCCACATCTCTCCGGTGCGGGCTTTCCCGCTCGCGCCACAGTTTCCTGTCTTTGAATTTCCTTTCTTTCTGACCTCAGAACCTCTCCCACCCGCGGCGACTCGCCGGCATCACGTACACCCTGAGACTGTCATCGTTGACCGTCGATGCTGAAACGTCGCTGATCTCTCCCGCCAGTTGGTTTCAAGGAGGAACTTACTTTGCGTAAGGCACTCGGACTTCTCGCCTGGACATCGTTGGCCGCAACCGGCCTGTGGGCCACTCTCCCTGGAGGGACCACGCGACCCGTGTCGGCTGATCAGCCCACGACCCCCGTTGCGGATCGTAGCCCGGCACCCAGCCGCATCAATCCGTTCTCTCGGTCGCGGTCGAACAAGGCTCCGACCAATAAAGAGAATGACGCCACGTATCGCGAGCAAGCCGAAAAGCTGCTCAAGGATGCGCAGGCGTTGGCGCTGCGAGGTGATCTCTCGGGTGCTCGCACGTTGGCCGAGCGGGCGCAGTCGTTCCCGGTCGAATGGGGTCCGAAGGAACGCTCGCCGGAGAAGTTCATCGCGCAGTTGGACTCTAGCCTGTCGTACCGCGGAACAGGAACAACGAGTTCGGAGAAACCGAGTGTCAAACCCAGCACGACGACGCCCGGTGATACGAAGACCGCTCAGGCGACTCCGTCGAGCAAGCCGACAACCAGACCACCAATGAATATCGAGGACGCCCTCGCGAATACTCCCAAGGTCGAGTCGGTACGCACGCCAATTCAACAGGTCAGGAGAGAGGAGCCGACCGACGACGCCACCGAAGAGATGATCGAGGAGCCGATCGCCGAAGTGTCCGCTCCGGTAACGAAGCGTCCCTCTGGTTTGTCTTCAGCGGAGAAAATGACGGCGGTCAAGTCCTTGATGCAGCAAGCTCGCCGAGACATCGCGAACGGTGACATCGCGGGTGCTCGTGATAAGGCTGGGCAAGCCGCCGAAATCGACGTGGCCTATTCCGTTTTCGATGAACGCCCGGAACAACTCTTGGCCGAGATCGATCGACGAGCGAATAACGTCGGGGAAGGCGTGCCACGCACTCAAAACCTCGCGCAGGCTCAAAGGGCGACCGCCCCGACGAAGCCGGCCGCAATCAAACCCCAGCTTGCGGAACCTGAGTTTGATGACGCTGAACCGCTGCCCGCCAAGACCCCGGTGGCGGTGACCACGAAAAAACTGGAGGCCTCTCCTTTTGTGGACGAGAGCCCATTTGATGAAGACGTTCCCGAGACAAAACAACCGACCGAGACGGCGGAATTGCCCGCCGTCAACAACGACAAGCAACTGGCTCAGCACCTGCTGAAACAGGCACAGGTTTTCGCCAGCAAGGGCGACTTGGAACAAGCGCGGGCGCTGGCACTAGAGGCCAAAGAACTGAACATCACGTACAACTTGTTCGAAGTGCGCCCGGAGCAAGTGTTGGCTCAAGTCGATCGTGCATCAAACAATCTCACGATCTCGAAGGGAAATTCGAAGGCGAAGTCCGCTGCAAAAGAATTGGTAGACACCGCCACTCCGATCACGAAGCCGTCAAACATTCGCGAGCCAGCGTTCGATCTCGACGACCAGCCAACGACCGGAACATCGCTGGCAGAGAACACCAAGACAACAGTCGACTCGCTCCAAAATCAGGCGAAGGAAACGATTCGTCGGAAAGCCGCGCCGTTGAAGTCGCTCGAAGAAGAAATTGCTGATGAGTCCGCACAAGGCGCGGCTCGCATCGCGGCGGCCAGCAAGGCCACAACCAAACTGGCGAACGCGCTCAAGGAGACGGACGACCAAGCTACGGCGAAGGTTCGCCAGCAAGCGATGACGGCTCTCCAGCAAGCACGAACAGAATTGCAAGCGGGCCGGATCGATGCCGCTCGTCAGAAAGTGCTCGCAGTACAAAAGCTCAACGCGACCTTCGGACTGTGGGACGACCGCCCCGAAGCATTACTGGAAGAAATCGACCGACTCGCCGCAACCCAGAAGCCGGCTGCTGGGAAAAAACCGGAGTCCAGCGACTCGAAAGCCCAAGCGATGGCCTTGTTGAAGCAAGCTCGTGCCGATCTGGCGGCGGGCCGAGTTTCGGATGCTCAGGAAAAAGCCACGCAGGCCTCCGAAATGAACGTCGCTTTCGACGTGTTCGACGATCGTCCAGAATCCGTGTTCACCGCGATTCAGCGAGCGACTCGCAACACGGCCAAGGCTGCGGTGCCGGCAGACGCGGAGTCCGAGTTGTCGTCGAAACCCGCAACGCAAGTCGCGAACCAGACGCCGTCCAAATCTCTTTCGGAACCGACATCGATTGCGTCGAACCCGATCGCGAACAAATCCGAAGTCGACTTGCTGCCGGTTCCGCCTGCCGACGAGGACACGGAACCGACCAATGTTGCCGTGATTCATCCGGAAGGGCCATCCGCCGAGCAACTCTTCCGTGAAGGACAGATTCATTTGCAAAGTGGTAACAAGGCCGCCGCGCATCAAGCGTTCGTTCGAGCCTATCAGTCTGGCCAGAAACTCGACGGCCGACGCAACCAGCAATTGCAAGAGTACCTGCGAGAGCTCAGCCCGCGCCGCAAGCCGATCCAACTGACCAGCGGTCTAGCGGATGGCGACTCTACGGATGAAGGCACCGAACCGCGCCCGCTCGATCCGCAACGCCCAATCGACATCGCGGCCGAGCGACAAAAAGTGCAAGTTGATCGGCTTCGCAGCGAAGTGCTCAACGCCGTCTTCCGCGCCGACCGGTTGCGTGAAAAAGATCCAGCCAAGTCCATCGAGATTCTCGACCAGGCATTGGCCAACGTCGAAAGCGCTCCGCTGGAGAAACAGGTCACGGCTTCGCTGGCCACAACGCTGCGAAAAACGCGATCCGAGATTGAGAGCTTCCAGAAACAAATGGAACCGAACCTCGCGCAGTCCCACCGCAATGACGAGGTCAAACAGGCCATCAACATCACTCGCAACACAAAAGTGCGGGTCGAGCGCGAGTTCGCCAACCTCGTCAAGGAATTCAACGAACTGATGGAACAGAAGCGGTTCGCCGAGGCCGAAGTCATCGCCAAGCAAGCGAAGGAACTCGCTCCGGAAAATCCCGTCTCGGAGACGCTGATTTTGAAATCGGTCCTCGCCCGGCGTGTCGACAGCAATGAGAAGCTCAAGGATTCCAAGGAGCGGGGTTTCTGGTCGGCGCTCGACAGCGTTGAACACTCCGCCATCCCGTATGACGATCGCATGTCCGTCGAGTTCGGCAAGGACTGGAAGGACATCACTGACCGCCGCCGAGGCAAGTACAACACCGACGTGCGCATCCGCACGCCGGAGGAGCAAAGGATCGAACGCAGTCTTTCTCGCCCGATCACGCTGAGATTCGAAAACGAGTCGCTCAAGAACGTGATTACGCACATCGCCACGTTGGCCGACGTCAACGTCGTGCTGGACGAGTCCGGGTTGGCGGATGAGAGCCACTCCCTCACCACTCCGGTGTCGATCGATGTCTCAGGTATCCAACTGAAGAATGCCTTGGTGCTGCTGCTCGAACCGCTCAACATGGGTTACACGATCAAGAATGAAGTGCTGAAGATCACCAGCGAACAACGGCTGCAAGGCCAAGCGGTCGTGGTGACTTACTCGGTGGCCGATTTGGTCGTGAACATCCAGCCCGGCCAAATTAATCCGATCAACTTTGCCGGAACGGGCACTGTTGCCGGCAATGTCGGAGGACAAATGAGCGTGCCATCCACTGGCGGCCTGCAAGGCGGACAATTCCAAGTGGGCGGCTCGACAAGTTCCACCCCGTGGATGGCCGGCAATTCTCAGCCGTGGCAACTCAATGGTGCCGGAGCATCGGCGGGACACGACTTCCGCAACTTGATCGATCTGATTACTTCAACCTGCGAACCAAACTCCTGGGAAGAAGTGGCCGGCAACGGTCACATCAAAGGGAACGAGACCACCTTGAGCCTCGTCATCCGCCAGACTCAGAAGGTTCACGACGAAATCCGCGACTTGCTAGAACAACTGCGTCGCCTGCAAGACCTGCAAGTGACGATCGAAGTCCGCTTCGTATCGGTGTCGGATAACTTCTTCGAGCGAATCGGCGTCGACTTCGACTTCGACCTGCAAGACAGCCTGGGCGGACCAAATCTGTACAGCGGTGGTCAGCAACAGGGTCAGCAAGG
>CAMAWN010000044.1 GCA_945861865.1 Candidatus Kuenenia stuttgartensis
GGTCCAACCGCTCCTACGAAAACTACGACGAACTCTTCGAGGTCGCCTCCAGCTCTTGGTGCCAACACTGCCTCAACACCAACCTGATCAAATCCGTCTGCGCCAAAAGCTACATCCCAACGCGCACCTAATTTCTGCGAACCGGATCACATCACAGGCTTGCTTGCCACAACTGAAGCGAGCGGTGAATCCGCACATCCTCAACCTCTCGCCGCCGCTGAATATCGAGGCTCGCTGGTTCGCGCCGCACTTGGCCTACAGTTTGTCGAAGTTCGGCATGAGCCTGTGTGTGCTCGGCATGGCAGAGGAATTTCGGTCACACGGAATCGCGGTCAACGCCTTGTGGCCCCGCACCGCTATCGCAACCGCCGCCGTCCACAATCTGCTTGGTGGTAATGATTCGATGCGCCGCTGCCGCAATCCAGAGATCGTCGCCGATGCGGCCTACGCGATCCTCACTCGGCTCAGCCGCGAATGCACGGGACAATTCTTTCTCGACGAGGACGTCCTGCGCGATTCGGGCATCAGCGATCTATCGAGCTACGCCGTCGATCCGACTGCGGAACTGCTGCCGGACTTCTTCGTCTGAAGTGCGTGTGAAAAAGCACATGCCCGGTCGAGCGAGTTGCGGCATCCCTGCCTAATGAATCCTCCGTGGTGCCATGGAGGCGTTCAATCGGGGTGAGCGGGATTGAAAACTCTGAGTGAGTCTTCACGTCTCATTCTCGAACCGGGCATGCGAGGTGGCTGCCCATGTGGGTTTCGTGATTCGTCAGCTCAATTCGTTGGAGCGCGTTTTCCGCTCGCGAAACAAAACTTGTCCTCCTTGACCGCGTCTCGCGAGCGGAAGACGAACTCCGAACGACTGTCCCGGATGCTGCCAGCATCCGCTTTCGCCAACACAAGCTGCGGCGGCGACGTCACGCGGACAGGTCCGTGAACAACGGCCCAAACTCTGGCATGTCGTGGCGCAATGTTTCCAGCCAGGCGGCCGGATTCCAGATCTCCACACAAATCGCCGCGCCGACGATCATCACATCTTGATTCACCGGCACGTCGAGGAATTCGCGGAACCCTTCCGGGATCAACAGCCGTGAGCGATTGGCCAGCGTGACCGTCTTCGATCGCGTCGAAAGTAATCGGCCGAGCCGTTGCACTTCGCTCCACCGCGATTCCATCTTGCCGGCTTGAATCCGCAGCTTGAGGATCGCGACGCCGTCGTCGATCCGCTTCGTCCAGTCGGCCGCTTTCCAGAGGCTCAGACATCCGGCCCGTTCCTTCGCCAGGATGCAATTGCCGTCGGAATCCACCACCAGCTCTGCCATCTCGGATGGCAGCGTGATTCGGAAGCGATCGTCGATCGTCCGCCGCGCTTCGCCAGAGATGAAGGTGTCCACAGCCATGCGTGTGATATTATTGGGCCTTAAACCCACATTCAACCAGTTTTCAAAGATCAATTGGGCAAGTTTTCCACCCAATGAGACAGAAACATTACCAGCCTCGCTATTCAACCGCAAACAAAAAATCCTCCCAATCGGAAAAATTCGTGTGACCGCTAATGTGGCGATGACTTACTCAACCACATCTCCAGGCTCACTCACTGGCGAGCAAATCGAATCCTCGGACAATGGGCGAGCATTTTCCGATTGCCAGTGAGGTCCGAATGTCGTCCGACATCTTGTCACGCCTGCCGCCGGTTCAAGACCTGTTGAGTCATCTGACCGTTGAACCTCTCATCAAGGAGCATGGTCGTGAGGTGGTGCTCGGCTGGGTGCGAGAAGTTCTCGATCAGACACGACAGCGACTCGGTCCGTCGAACGGCACACCCAACATCGACGGAACGCGGCAAGCATCACTTGACCGGGCTGCGTGGACGGAGTTGCTGGCAGAGCAAGTGCAACAGCAAGCGCGGACTGCGGACCAGCAGCAACTCAGCCGAGTCATCAACGCCACTGGAGTTGTGTTGCACACTGGACTGGGTCGCGCACCGCTGTCGGCCGCCGCGCGGCAAGCGTTGAGTGAACTTGGCGGACACTGCAACGTCGAAGTCGATCTCGAAACGGCCGAGCGGCGGTATCGTGGGCATCAATTGGAGGCAACATTTCGCGCGCTGACTGGCTGCGAAGATGTGCTGATCGTCAACAACAACGCGGCCGCGACTTTATTGACTCTGCAAGCGCTTTGCGCCGGACGCGAGGTCGTCATCTCGCGCGGGCAATTGATTGAGATTGGCGGTTCGTTTCGGCTGCCGGAAATCTTCTCACTCAGCGGCGCGGTGTTGCGAGAAATCGGCACAACGAACCGCACGCATGTCGGCGACTATCAAGCAGCGATCACCGCCAACACAGCGGCGGTCATGCACGTGCATCCGTCGAACTACCGCGTGATCGGCTTCAGCGAGACGCCGGCGATCGAAGACCTCGTGCCGGTCGCACGGAAGCATGGCGTGATCGCGATTGACGACATCGGCAGCGGAGCCTTGATCGACGTCGCGGAATTCGGACTCCCTGCCGAGCCGATGTTTCAGCAGAGCCTCGACGCTGGAGCGGATGTCGTACTCGGTAGCGGCGACAAGCTGCTGGGTGGTCCGCAATGCGGGATCATTCTCGGCAAACGCGAGGTCGTGGAGCGAATCCGACAGCATCCGCTCGCGCGCGCCGTTCGAGTCGGCAAGCTGACGCTGGCAGCGCTGCAAGCCACGCTCGATGCCTATCTGCGAGGGACTGCGGCCACCGAGATTCCAACGCTGGCGATGCTCTCGGCGTCGGTCGAGTCCTTGCGATTGCGTGCTCGACAAGTCGCGGACGAGATTGGCGCGTTGTCGGATTGCCGTGTTGAAATCGCGAATGAAACCGCAGCGGTGGGCGGTGGCTCGTTGCCGGGAGTCGATCTGCCGACGGTTGCGTTGCGGCTGCGGTCGCAGTCGATGTCGGCCGATGAATTCTCTCGCCGATTGCGGTTGGGTTCGATCCGCGTGTTCGGACGAATTCAGCAGGCTGACGTGTTGCTCGATTTGCGGAGCGTGCTGTCGGAGGACGATTCGCGGCTCGCGTTGGCAGTGCGCTGCGCCGTGTCAAATCAGTAAATACCCGGACGCGAGACGCATTCGCCACGAGTGGCTAACCTATCGCCCTACCGCGCTTGTGGGCGGGCAACTCTTTTTCGACCAGGAGATTTCAGCGATGCGAAGACTATCAGCGATTCTGGCGTCAGCGGTTATGGCCTTCGGCGTTTCGGCGTTCGCCGCGCCGGGCGAAGCCTTCATTGATCCCGAGCAAGCCGGCCCGGACTTCAAAGTCCAAGGGGAGTACGAAGGGACGATCGGCAACAAGACCAAGTTCGGCGCTCAGGTCATCGCGCTGGGCGACGGCAAGTTTGACGTCGTGCTGCTTCAAAAGGGATTGCCCGGTGGTCCGAAAGACGCGGCCTGGGATGGCAAGACGAAGGTGATGCTCAAAGGGGAGACGAAGGACGGCGTCATCGAACTGTCCGGCACGAACTTCAAAGGGACGATCAAAGAGGGAGTCCTCAGCGGCACCGCCGAAGAGAACGTGAAATACGAAGGGAAGAAAGTCGAGCGTAAATCAGAGACGCTCGGAGCCAAGCCGCCGGCCGGCGCGATCGTGCTCTTCGACGGCACGAACGTCGATGCCTGGCAGAACGGGAAAATTCAGGAAGGCAATCTGTTGGGAGTCGGCACGCGGACGAAGCAGAAGTTTGAAGACTTCACGCTGCACCTCGAATTCCGCACGCCGTACATGCCGAAGGCTCGCGGCCAAGGGCGCGGCAACAGCGGCATGTACCTTGTCGATCAATACGAATGCCAAGTCCTCGACTCGTTCGGCCTCTCCGGCGAGAACAACGAATGCGGTGGCATTTACACCGTCGCGAAACCGGCGGTCAACATGTGCTTCCCTCCGCTGAGCTGGCAAACCTACGACGTCGATTTCCGTTGTGCCCGCTTCGATGCCGAGGGGAAGAAAACCGAAGACGCCGTCACTACGATCAAGCACAACGGTTTCGTGATCCACGACAAGCTCAAGCTGAAGGCCACTCCCGGCGGAGGCCAGAACGAAGAGAAGCCCGGCGCGCTGTACTTCCAAGACCACGGCAATCCGGTCCACTTCCGGAATGTTTGGATCGTCGAAAAGAAATAGTTGAGTGAAGGGCGAAGCACCCAATGACGTCAAGAATGACGAAGCCCGAATGAAGAGATTTATTCGGGCTTCGGATTTCGTCGCTCCTTCGTCATTCGGAATTCGTCATTCGGGTTTAATCAATGGTTTACCTCAACCGCATTTACACGAAGTCCGGCGACGGAGGCCAAACCGGCCTCGGCGACGGGACTCGTGTGCCCAAGACGCATGTGCGGATCGCGGCATACGGTGGGACTGATGAATTGAATTCGGTGATTGGCGTCGTGCTGACCACCGAGTTGTCCGATGACGTGCGACGGCAACTGACGTTGATTCAGAACGACCTGTTCGATCTGGGCGCGGACTTGTGCGTGCCAGAGACCGACCAGCCGCTCGGCTACGAGCCGTTGCGAGTCACCGCGTCGCAAGTCGAACAGCTTGAGCGTTTGATCGACGGTCACAACGAGAAGCTGCAACCGCTGACGAGTTTTATCCTGCCGGGAGGCTCGCCGGCCGCCGCTCACCTGCACGTCGCAAGGACCGTCTGCCGCCGTGTCGAGATCGGGGTGCTTGCGTTGGCTGAGAAGGAGCAAATCAACTCGCAGGTCGCGATCTACCTCAATCGGTTGTCTGACCTGTTGTTCGTGCTGGCTCAGGTTTGCAACAACGATGGAGCGGCCAACGTGCTTTGGGTTCCGGGAGCGAATCGAAAACCAGCGACGTAGGATGGCCGCCCGCGGCCATCCTGCATGTCGCGAACATCAACTTCTGCTCTGCAATGGAGATTCACGATGAGCCAAACTGTCCGCACTTTCTCTGCTGCTATTGCGATGTGCCTTTTGCCGTTCATCACGGCTCTCGCTGCCGAACCAACTCCACGGGAAGGCTTCCGAGCACTCTTCAATGGGAAGGATCTTGCTGGTTGGAACGGCTTGAATCCGCACTCGGTGGACAAACTCACGGGCGAAAAACTCGATGCCGCGCTGAAGAAGATGCGAGACGAGTTTCCGATCAACTGGCGCGTCGAGAATGGCGAGTTGGTCAATGACGGACACGGGCCGTATGCCACGACCGACGCTGAGTTTGGCGATATTGAATTTCTGATCGAATACAAAACCGTTGCGAAGGCGGACAGTGGCGTTTATTTGCGTGGGCTGCCGCAGGTGCAGATTTGGGATAACAATCAGCCGAGCTTGCACAGTGCTCCGGATCGTAATCCGAATCGAGGCTCCGGCGGCTTGTTCAATAACCTGCCGCGAACGCCCGGCCGCGATCCGCTGGTCGTCGCCGACAAGCCATTCGGCGAATGGAATTCGTTCCGCATTCGCCAAATCGGAGATCGGACATGGGTGTGGCTCAACGAAAAGCTTGTCGTCGATGACGCCGTGATGCAGAACTACGCGGCGCGCGACAAGTCACTGCCTGCGAAGGGTCCGATTCACCTGCAAACTCACGGCGGCGAGATTCGCTGGCGGAACATTTTTGTTCGCGACATCGGTGCGGGGGAAGCCGCAAAGTCTCTGGTCGAGGCCGACGCAAAATTAAAGACGACGCTCGCCGACAAAGTTTTGATCGAACGCGGCGTCCGCTACCTCGCCGATGGCCGCGACGAAAAAGCGGACTTGTACGTTCCGCTGAATCGCGCCGCCGACGTTCGCTCGCCGGCAGTCGTCATCATTCACGGCGGCGGCTGGACCGGCGGCAAGCGCGACGCCGCTCGCGAATTGAACATCGGCAAGACGCTCGCCCTGCATGGCTACGTCGGCTTGAGCATCGACTACCTGCTGGCGACGGATGACAAACCGTCGTGGCCGACGAACATCCACGACTGCAAAACCGCCGTCCGCTGGCTGCGAGCGAACGCCAAGCGGTTGCAAATTGATCCCGATCACATCGGCGTCATCGGCGGTTCGGCCGGCGGGCATCTGACATCGCTGCTGGCGATGACCGGTCCGGCTGATGGACTTGACCCAACCGCTCCGTGGGGCGAGTTTTCTTGTGCGGTGCAATGTGCCGTCCCGATGTACGGAGCCGGCGAGGTTCGAGACAGCAAGAGTGCGAAGGCGATGCTCGGCAAGACTCGCGAGGAAGCTCCGGACCTCTACAAGCTCGCGTCGCCGATCTCACATGCCGATGCGAACGATCCGCCGTTCCTGATCCTGCACGGCACCGCCGACAAGACGGTTCCCGTCGAGCAATCCGAAATCCTCGCCGCCGCGCTGAAGAAGGCCGGCGTCGAGCACGAACTCATCCTCGTTCCCGACGCGCCGCACACGTTCGACCTGCAACCCAAACAACAAGACCTCCGCCCGTTGGTCCTCGCGTTTTTCGACAAACACTTGAAGCCAACGAGCAAGTGACAACATTTCGCACCCGACCGAACGCCGCGAGCCGTTGGCCAACAGCCGTTATCCTTTTTCCGAAAGTTTCAAAAACGGTATCACGGTCGTCGGCGATCGGTTGTCGGCCGAGCAACGAAGGGCAACGCGATGTGGCGACGTTTTTGGTCAACACTGGGATGTCTCGCGTGCTTCGCGACACCGGTTCACGCGCAGCCGCCGATCGACTTCAATCGTGACGTCCGGCCGATCCTGTCGGACAAGTGCTTCTTCTGTCACGGCCCGGACGACAAGCATCGCGAGGCCGACTTGCGTTTGGATCAGGCTCCGCAGCCCGCCGGAAAATCGGTGATCAAGGCCGGTCAGCCAGACGAGAGCGAGTTGATTCGACGCATTCTCTCGACCGATCTGGACAAGCAGATGCCACCGAAGAAATCGGGCAAGACGCTGACCGTCGCCGAGATCGCGACGTTGCGTCGCTGGATTGAACAAGGAGCGAACTGGGCGACTCACTGGGCCTACATCAATCCGGTCAAACACGAACCGCCGCGCGTCGCCGACGAGAGTTGGCCTGCGAATTGGATCGACCGCTTCGTGCTGGCTCGGCTGGAACATGAGCAACTCAAACCCGCAACGGACGCCGATCGCATCACCCTGCTCCGCCGCCTGAGCTTTGACCTGCGCGGCCTGCCGCCGACATTGGAGGAAGTCGCGACGGGTGATTTCGAGAAACTGCTCGATCAGTTTCTCGCCAGTGACGCCTTCGGCGAGCGAATGGCCGTCTGGTGGCTGGACCTCGTCCGGTACGCCGACACGGTCGGCTATCACGGCGATCAAGAGCATCACATCTCGCCGTACCGCGATTGGGTCATCGACGCGTTCATCGACGGGATGCCGTTTGATCGGTTCACGCAGGAACAACTTGCCGGTGATCTCCTGCCAGATGCGATGGCCGACAACGCCAGTACGACGCGCGAGCGAGTGGTCGTTCCGTCGAAGCCCACAACTAATGAAGACCCCTCGCTCGCGCGTCGGGCTAGTGTGACCGACCGTCTCATCGCATCCGGTTACAACCGGTTGCTGCAAACGTCTCACGAGGGTGGAGTGCAGGCCAAAGAATATCTGGCAATGTACGCCGCCGATCGAGTCCGCAATCTGTCGGGCGTGTGGTTGGGCGGAACGGTCGGCTGTGTTCAGTGCCACAACCACAAGTTCGACCCGTACACGGCTCGCGACTTTTATTCGCTGGTGGCGTTCTTCGCGGACCTCGATGAGGCGGCCCATCTCAAAAAGGGATCCGATCAGACTCCGACTGTCCGAGCGCCGGAACTGCGAGTCCTCACAAAACGCGAACGGGCTCGCGCGGAGAAGATGACCGCCACAGAGCGAGCCGCGTTCGAGAAGTCGGCTCGGCTGACGATGATCTCCGCCGTGATCGAACCGCGCGAGATCCGCATTCTGCCGCGCGGCAACTGGCTCGACGACAGCGGTGAAGTCGTACAACCGGGCGTGCCGGAGTTCCTCGGCAAGCTCGATGTTGGTGACCGGCGAGCAACTCGGCTCGACCTCGCTCGCTGGCTGACCGATCCGAAGAACGGCGTCGGGTTGCTCACCGCGCGAGTCATGGTCAATCGCTTTTGGGCCTTGATGTTCGGCAATGGCTTGTGTCGATCGCTCGAAGACTTCGGAGCTCAAGGCCAGCCACCCGATCATCCTGAACTGCTCAACCGCCTCGCGCACGAGTTCGTTGAGAGCGGCTGGGACGTGAAGCACATTCTGAAGCTGATCGCCATGAGCCGGGCGTATCGGCAGACAAGCGCGGACAAGCACGACGCGCAAGCGAGTGGCCAACTTTCGATAACATCCGACCTCTCGCTTGCGCGTCGAGCGAGTGAAGAAGTAGCGTCTCTCCTCCAATCCCGCTTCCGCCTGCCGGCCGAATTCATCCGCGACAACGCGCTGGCCATCAGCGGTCTGTTGGTCAACAACGTCGGCGGGCCGAGCGCCCGGCCGTATCAACCTGCCGGCTACTACAAGTACCTCAATTTTCCGAAGCGGGATTACGTCGCCGACAAAGACACGAAGCAATGGCGGCGCGGCGTGTACGTGCATTGGCAGCGGCAATACCTGCATCCGATGCTCAAGGCGTTCGACGCTCCGCGCCGCGAGGAATGCACTGCCGCGCGGCCCCGCTCGAACACGCCGCTCGCCGCGCTGGCGCTGCTCAACGATCCCACGTTCGTCGAAGCCGCCAAAGCCTTCGCCGCTCGCATCCTGAAAGAAGGTGGCAATACCGACGAGTCTCGCATCGCGTTCGCCTTCCGCCTTGCCACGTCACGAGTGCCCGACGACTCCGAACGATCGGTGCTGTTGAGTTTGCTGACGGATGCTCGAACCGATTACTCGCGAGACGATTCTTCCGCGTCAAAGCTGCTCACCACCGGCATCACTCCGCCGGCGAGCGAAGTGCCCACTCATGAGCTTGCCGCCTGGACGACCGTCGCACGAGCGTTGTTGAACCTGTACGAGACAACGACGAGGAATTAGCCATGCTCGATCCAACCAACATTGCAGCACAAATCCAACGCCGGACGTTTCTCAACTCGGCCGGAATCAGTCTCGGTTCGGCGGCGTTGTCGGCGTTGATGGCTCGTGAGGGACGGGCGGCGTCGGCGAACGAGAAGCACCAGCCGGTGCCGCATCATCGGGCGCGGGTGAAGCGGATCATTTACCTCTACATGTCCGGCGGGCCTTCGCATTTGGAGACGTTCGATGAAAAACCAGTGCTCGCGAAGATGCACGGGCAGGCGATGCCGGAGTCGTTCACGAAGGGGCAGCCGATTGCTCAGTTGCAGGGGCAGAAGCTGACGTGTCAGGGGCCGCTGATCGGGTTCCGCAAGCATGGTGAGAGCGGGCAAGTCATCAGCGATTTTCTGCCGTGGCACAGCCAGATGGCGGATGACCTCTGCATCATTCGCTCGATGGTCACCGAGCAGATCAATCACGATCCGGCTCACACATTCATGAACACCGGCACGGCGATCAACGGGCGGCCGTCGATGGGAGCGTGGATCAACTACGGACTCGGCAGCGAGTCGGAAAACCTGCCGGGCTTCGTGGTGCTGGCCAGCGAAGGAGGCCGTAACCCGCAGCCGATCTCGTCGCGGCAATGGTCGGCGGGATTCCTGCCAAGCGAGTTTCAAGGCGTGCAATTCGAGTCGGCAGGCGATCCGGTGCATTACGTCAGCAATCCGGCGGGAGTCTCGATGGTTCAGCAGCGGCGATTGGTCGATGCGATTCGGAAGCTGGATGAGCATCGTGCCAAGTTCGTAGTCCCGCCTTCAGGCGGTGCAGCCAGCGAGAAGATTCCGCCTAAGGTCGGGACTACGAACTTCGACCCCGAAGTTGCCGCACGGATCGCCGCTTACGAGCTCGCCTTCAAGATGCAAAGCTCGGTGCCGGAGTTGATGAACCTGTCCGGCGAAACGCAGGCAACGCTCGATATGTACGGCGCGAAGCCGGGGGACGGATCGTTCGCGTCCAACTGCTTGCTTGCGAGACGCATGGCCGAGCGAGGTGTGCGATTCATTCAGCTTTATCACCGCGGCTGGGATCATCACGGCGACTTGGTGAACTTCATGAAGATCAGTTGTGGCCTGACGGATCGTCCGACATGGGCATTGCTAACCGATCTCAAGCAGCGCGGGATGCTCGACGAGACGCTGATCGTCTGGGGTGGCGAGTTCGGCCGCACGCCGATGTTCCAAGGCAAAGGGGGCCCCGGCCGCGATCATCACATCAAAGCCTTCTCGATGTGGCTGGCCGGCGGCGGAGTGCGCGGCGGCTTGACCTACGGAGCCAGCGACGAATTCGGCTACAACTCGGTCGAGAACATCGTCCACGTCCGAGACCTCCACGCCACAATGCTGCACCTGCTGGGCCTCGACCACGAACACTTCAGCGTCAAACACCAGGGATTGGATGCGCGACTGACCGGTGTTGAAAAGGCGCGAGTGCTGCACGACGTGCTAGCGTGACTCCGTTCGTAGTTCCGCCTTCAGGCGGTTCCTACTGGACGTGAAAGGCCGATCGACCGCACAATGACGCCCGCCTGAAGGCGGAACTACGAACGGAAGAGCCTCCGAATGCTGACTCTGCTCGATCATCATGGTCATTCATCGTGCGATGGACTTTCACGTCGAGACTTCGTGCAGGCTGGATCATTGGCCCTCGGCGGATTGGCGTTGCCGTGGCTGTTCGAGCAGCAAGCGGCGTTGGCAGAAACGGTTGGCACGGGCAGTTCCGGTCGGCCGAGCTTTGTGCGCGACAAGTCGATCGTGCTGCTGTTTCTCTCCGGCGGCGCGTCACACATCGAAACATTCAATCCGAACATGGACGCACCGGTTCCGTACAGCAGCATGACCGGCGAGGTGACGACGTCTCTGCCAGGAGTGACCTTTGGCGGAACATTTCCGCAGCTCGCGCGGCATGCTCACGAGATGGCGGTCGTGCGGAGCTTGCAGCATCCGATTGCCGGGCACGTTGAGGCGATCGTTCACATGCTGACCGGCGGGACCGACCCGGTTGGGAAGCGGAAGACCGGGTTCAGCATGGGCTCGGTCTGCTCGCGGTTGGCGGGAGCGAATCATCCGCGAACCGGGATGCCGAACTTCACACTACTCAACACGGATGAGGTCGATCCGCAGTATCGCAACGAGCGGACTCGCGTCGAGAACGGCTCCGAACCGAATTCGCTCGGCGCGGCGTTCGGGCCGTTCAATCCGAGCGGCAAGAGCGACGCGGTTCGCAACATGAGGCTCAACGTCCCGCGCGGGCGACTCGACTACCGTCGCGAGTTGCTAGCGTCACTCGATCAACTGAAGTCTGAGGCGGACGAGTTGCAGGTGCTTGACAGTGCGGACCGATTCACTCAGCAAGCGTTCGACGTGATCTTGGGAAGCGCGGCCGAGGCATTCGATCTGTCGAAAGAGAATCGCCGCTTGATCGAGCGGTACGACACTAGCCACATCCAAGTCGGCAAGAAGTCGTTTCGCTCGTCGTTGCTCGGCCAGCACATGCTCACGGCCCGACGGTTGGTCGAGTCAGGCTGCCAATTCGTGACAGTGCATTCGGCGGGCTGGGACATGCACGCGGACGGCAACAATCCGGGCATCGTCGCCGGCATGGAGATGCTCGGCCGGTCGGTCGATCAGGCTGTGTCAGCGTTTTTGCAAGACGTGGCTGATCGCGGAATGAGCGAGAAAACTCTGCTGATTATCACGGGCGACTTCGGCCGCACTCCGAAGATCAACAAGAACGGCGGCCGTGATCACTGGTCGAATCTCAGCACTCTGGCCTTCGCCGGCGGCGGCTTGAAGATGGGCCAAGTCATCGGCCAGGCGGCTCGCAAGAATGACGTGCCGCTGTCCGAACCGCTGACGACGTCGCATCTGCTGGGCACGGTGATTCACACGCTGTTCGATGTCGGCGCGTTGCGATTGGCTCGCGGTGTGCCTCGCGAGGTGATGACGTTGGTGGAACAATCCGAGCCTGTGCCAGGACTGATGTGAGACCATCGGGCGTCATTTTCCGTCGCTTTGCACAGCGACGAATTGCTTGCCAATGGGAGTGTTGACCAGCACCGCGACTCCCTCTTTGAGTGACACCGATTTCAGCGCCGCTTCGAGGTCTTTCACGGACGCGATCTTATTGCCGCCAACCTTTTCGATGACGTAACCTCTCGTGATCCCGGACTGAGCAGCGACACCGTTCGGATCGAGATCGCTAACCAACAAGCCGGAGCCAGCCGATTCGTAGCCGAGTTCCTTGGCGACGTCCTCGTTCAACTCTCTGACTTTGACTCCGAGTTCCGCGACGGGCTCTTCTTTGGGCGGCTGGTTCTGACCGCGTCCGCGTCCCCGACCGCCGTTGTTGACGAGGCGATTGCTGCCGGCCAAAAAGTTTTCGGGCATCTCGCGCACCGAGATGGAAACTTCTCGCCTTTGTCCGTCGCGAATGAGCAACGCCTTGTACGACTTTCCGATCTCCAGCCGCTCGACGACGATTTGCAGCATCTGTGTGGTCGCTACCTTCTTGCCGTTGAGTTCCAGAATCACGTCCCCCTCTTGCAGCTTGGCGTCGGCTGCGGGCGAGCCGTCTCGGATGAACGGAATGAGTGCTCCATCGACCCCCTGCACTTTGAAGAGTCGCGACAGTGCCGAGGTCAGCGGCTGAATCTGAATGCCGAGGTACGCGCGGTGAACCTTGCCGTGCGCGATGAGTTGCTCGCTGATCCACTTGACCATGTTCACCGGAATAGCGAAGCCGATCCCTTCGGAGCCGCCACTGCGGCTGCTGATGGCGGTGTTGATCCCAATGACTTCCCCGTTGAGGTTCAGCAGCGGGCCACCACTGTTGCCAGGGTTGATCGCGGCATCCGTTTGCAGGAAATCTTCTCGGCGAGCAATGCCCAAGCCGCGGCTCTTCGCGCTGATGATTCCCGCTGTGACCGTCATGCCGACATCGAACGGATTGCCGACCGCCAGAACCCAATCGCCAATCTCAGCGGTGTCACTGTCGCCGAAGCGGAGAGCTTTCAAGCCCTTTGCGTCCTTAATTCGCAGGACGGCAATGTCCGAATTTTCGTCCATCTTGATGTCGGAAACGACGTAATCACGTCCGTCATGCGTGCGGACTCGGACTTCGTCCGCGCCGCGCACCACATGGCTGTTGGTCAGGACGACGCCCGCTTCGTCGATGACGAATCCCGAACCCATGCCGCGCGATCGTTGAGAATCCTTTTGCTTCGGCCGTTCGCGGAAGAATTCGCGAAACTGGGGATTCTGTCGAAACAGTTCATTGAGCGGATTCTCTTCGTCATCGGGATCGAGGCCGCTCATCGCCGAGGCTTTGCCGCGTGTCTCGATCGCGACGATGCTCGGCAACGCCTGGTGCGAGATCTCTCGGAAGATCGCCGACAACTGTCGCGCGTCGGCCGCTGTCGGCGCGGCGGTGACCACGCGCCGAGGCAGAACGTCCAAAAGGTTAATCGTCAAACAGGTGATCCCAATGATCCCCAGAATCCATCCCGCACTTTGACTGACTCGTCGCATCGCACACCTTTTCTTTCTGGAAACCTGATGCCGTGTTCGGAGTCCTATCCGCCTGCTCGGTTTCCTGCAGTCGGCCGTCGATCCACGGCCAATGTTGTTCATGAGCTTCCCGGTCGATCCGACTCGCGTCGGCACCGCCGGTTGATGGCGGAAAATACGCGGTCGCTCGCACAACCGTTGGATGGAGGATGATACGGCAGTAATCCGCCACTCGCCAAGAGGCCGCTCGTTGACAGGCATTTTTTGCAGTCGTAGCCTGCCACTCGGCCAATTTGCCACGGGCGGGAAACCTCAAGACATGCCGGAAGTTAATAATTTTGCCGAGCTGGAAGTGTTGCTCGACAAGTGCCAAGCGGCGCTGAGCTACCGCTTCCACGACATCGAACTGCTGGCAATGTGCTTGACCCACGCCTCGTCGGCCCGCACGCGACTGCACTCGAACGAACGATTGGAGTTCTTCGGCGACGCCGTACTGGGACTGGTCGTGTGCGAGGCTCTGTATCACCGCTTCCCCGAAGCGGCCGAAGGTGAACTGACACGCATCAAGTCCATTGTCGTCAGCCGCGCAACCTGCGCAACGATGGCCAGCCGAGTTCGCTTGGAGGAGTTTGTCCTCGTCGGTAAGGGTCTCGATCACGGTGGTCACATTCCCTCGTCAATTTTGGCGGGGACGTTCGAGGGGCTGATTGCCGGCATTTACTTCGATGGTGGCCTGGAAGCCGCGCGATCGTTTCTGATGCCGCTGGTGAATCCAGAAATCGAAAGTTCCGCCGCGACACTGCACATGCAGAACTTCAAGAGCCTCTTGCAGCACATCGCTCAGAAGAAACTCGGCGCGACTCCGATGTATCGTCTGATCGACGAGCGTGGCCCGGATCACTCGAAAGTGTTTCACATCAGCGCGGTGGTCGCCGGCCGCGTCTTTCCAGCGGCTTGGGGAGCGAACAAGAAAGAAGCGGAACAAACCGCCGCACAACACGCGCTGGAAGAACTGCTCGGCGAAGACGCGGCCGAAGGTCAGCCGGTCTCGATCGCCGCCGATCTTCCAAATTCCGAACCGGAGATCACGCCGTCCTCAGAGTCAAACGCCGTATCGGTTCACGATGCGACAACCACCGCTGAACCGGAACCATTCGGCTTCGGCGTCGATCACTCTTGACGGCAAGCCGCCAACAACGGCGGACGTGGCGTGTTGAATAACCGCCAGGGTCGGCTTAATCTCAGTCTCGACCTTTCTTCGCTTCTGCAAACACCGTCATGCCGCGTCAATCTGAATCGTCCGTTTCGTTCGCTGACCGCCCCGCCAGGGCGGCGTATTTGGTCGTGCGCGATGGCGATAAGTGGAAAGACGTGTTCCGGCTGACTCCCGGCCAAGTCATGACCATCGGCCGCGCTCCGACCAATCGCATTGTGATTCGCAGCGAAATGAGCAGCCGCAATCACTGCGAGATTTTCCAAGCCGGCCCGATGTGGATTCTTCGCGACCTTGGCAGCCGCAACGGCACGACGGTCGATGGACATCGCATCTCCGGCGATTGGGAACTCGAAGAAGGACAAACGATTCAGCTCGGAACCTGCGACATCGTGTTCACTCACGAGCTTGCCAAGAACACTCAGCCGACCGACGACGAAGATTCCGAGAGCGAATCTCCGACCCAAACACAGGACGCGATTCCGGTCCCAACGAAGGATGGAAAATCCAGCGAACCTGAAATCATCTCGCGCCGGAAACGCACGCGGTACTCCCCCACGAGCACCGCCGAACATGCCGGCACCGATCGCTTCAGCCAAGACTTGGCACAACTTTGGAAGTTGGCGGTCGAGATGGGTTCCGCGAAAGACGAGAAGCAATTGTCTGACGTCGTTCTTGATGGTCTGCTGGCCGCGATCGGTGCCGACATCGGCGCGGTGCTGACGCTCCCGAAGCCGATGTCCGGCGGAGCGCGGCCCAACCAACTCCGTCTCGTGGCGTACAAATCTCAAGGCCAGCGCTCGTATCAAACGATCTCGAAGTCACTGTCACGCATGGTGCTGGAGGACCGTGAGGCGATGCTCGCCAAAAATGTTGCGGACGACAGCAAGCTCTCCGACCGCGATAGCCTCGACGAGATTGAAGCCAAGAGCGTGATCTGTGCTCCGATCCGCAACGGCGATCTCATTTACGGCCTGATCCACTTGTACTCGACGCTCAGCGACGAATCGCTGGAGCCAGAGCATCTCGAATTCACGCTGGCCGTGGCCGATCAAATGGCTCTCGCGTTCGAAAACGTGCGAGAGAAGCAATCGCTCGCCGATGGTTTAGCGCGCGCACGGAACGAGAACGAGTCACTGCGCAACCAATTGGCGATCGACACAGAGTTGGTTGGCAACAGCCCGGAGATGCAACAACTCAAACAGCAGATCAGCCGGATCGCTCCGACCGACGCAACCGTGCTGATCCGTGGAGAAAGCGGTGTCGGCAAAGAACTGGTCGCTCGTGCGGTTCACTTCGGGAGTGATCGCCGCAATGGTCCCTTCGTGTGTCTGAATTGCGCCGCCTTGAGCGAAACACTGCTCGAAAGCGAACTGTTCGGCCACGAAAAAGGTTCGTTTACCGGCGCGACCGGCCGTAAGCCAGGAAAGTTCGAGCAAGCGCACCGCGGCACGCTGTTTCTGGACGAGGTCGGCGAGATGAGCGTGTCGATTCAAGCCAAGTTTCTGCGGGTGCTCGAAGGACATCCTTTCGAGCGTGTCGGCGGACACGAGGCGATCAATGTCGATGTGCGTGTCGTGGCCGCGACGAACCGCGATCTTGAACTCGCGATTCATGAGAAACTATTTCGCAAAGATCTCTACTTTCGGCTGTTCGTGGTGGAGATCACTCCGCTTCCACTCCGCGAACATCCCTCGGATATCCCGGTCTTGGCAAACTATTTTCTGCATCGGTTCGCCAAGAAGGCTGGCCGACCGTTGCGCGGATTCACGGACGATGCACTGGAGCTGTTGTGTCAGTTCAACTGGCCCGGCAACGTGCGTGAGCTACAGAATTGCGTCGAGCGCGCCGTCGTGCTCAGCACTCGCGACATGGTTTCCGCATCGGAGATCAAGTTGTCTGGCCTTCGTGTTTCAGCCGCACCCACACCAGCGTCGACAATGGTGGTGCCCACAAACGTCACTGCGACAAATTCCCCTGTCAAACTGGGCGAGACCGTGAAGATGGACAAATCGCTGGATGAACTCGAACAACAGCACATCCTCGCGACTCTCGAAAAGACCAATTGGAACAAGTCGCAGACAGCAGCGATTCTGGGAATTGAACGGTCGACACTGGATCGCAAACTCAAACGCTATGGCGTCAATCGACCCGATTAGCCGTGGTTGCGAGAGCGTCGTCCAACACTGCTGTAAACGTGGATTTCCTCGACGAATCACGCAGTTTTGCACCGTTTCAGATTTCTGAAAAAGTTGTTGACATTCTGCGATTTTCGCCGGACAATCCGCCCCGTTCTGCTTGAGTTCCTGCCTGCTTTGCTGCGTTCGTTCGTGTGAGTTTGGACATCGTTTGGGAATCGTTTTTTGTCGCGATGTCGCTCAGTGGTTCACGAACTTTCTGTTGAGTTAAACGTGGATGTGGTCAATGTTGTGTTGATGCCATCCCGAATTGTGTGTCTCTGAAACCCCGTTAGAGATTGGAGTTGGGCATGTCTTATCCGCTCGAGGCAGATTCGGACCTCGATGATGACGCTGGTTTGCATGGTGACGGCTTCTTGGTCGGTGAGTCGGATGACGACAGCGACGAGTACGAAGACGTTGACTTTGAGGCGATGGGGGTCGAACCCGGTGAGCCTACAAAAGCCAAACCAGGTTCCGAAGAAAAGGTGCTGATGCTAGCCGCTCGTTATGCCGCCGGGATGCCGTTGTGGCATTTCGACGACTGTACGGATCACGGACCGGCACGCGATCATCGCATCGATACCTAGTCATCGCCTGTCAAACAAAAGGCTCCTCAATGCTAACGCTTTGAGGAGCCTTTTTTGTTTTTCCGACCGGTCAATTTTGTGACAGGAACATTCTGACCACAGCGTGACCCGGTTACTTTGCCTACGCGCTCGCCCCCACCAACTCCTCGGATTTGGGTGCTTCGTTGGGTAGAAGCTCTTCAACAAAGCCCTTGAGGTGCTGAGCACGGTTCGACTGCTGGAGCTTCTTCAAGGCTTTCGACTCGATTTGACGGATGCGTTCGCGAGTCACTTTGAAAATACGGCCGGTCTCCTCCAGCGTGTAGCTGTAGCCGTCGCCGAGACCGTATCGCAGGCGAATGATCTCTCGCTCGCGATACGTCAAACTACGAAGCACGACGTCAATCTTGTCCTTGAGCATCTCGTGCATCGCGGCTTCCGCCGGGCTGCCGTGATGTTGATCTTCCAGGAAGTCGCCGAAGGCACTGTCCTCACTTTCGCCCACAGGGGTGTCGAGGCTGATGGGGTGCTTCCAGGTCTTCATGATCCGCTCGGTTTCCTCGACCGAGAGGCCGACGGCGTGAGCCAATTCGTCCATGCTTGGTTCGCGACCGGTCTCTTGGCGGATCTGCTCGCTCTTCGCTTTGAGCTGCGAGATGCTCTGAAACATGTGGACGGGAATACGAATCGTGCGTGCGTGGTCCGCAACGGCTCGCGTGATCGCTTGCCGAATCCACCAGGTCGCGTAGGTCGAGAACTTGTAGCCGCGACGGTACTCGTACTTCTCAACACCGCGCATCAGACCGGCGTTTCCTTCTTGGATGAGATCCAAGAAGCTCAGCCCCCGGTTGCGGTATTTTTTGGCGATCGAAACCACGAGTCGCAGGTTGCCGCCGGACAATTTTTGCTTGGCTTCGGTCCACTGCGCGAAACGACGCTTGATCGTCTTTGACCGCTGGATGAACTCTTGCGCCGGCTCTCGGACCATTGCGACGAGATCATCCAGCTCTTTTTGCAGGACCGACACGTCCTTGGTGACGACCGTGCGGCCATCCATCAGATTCTTGCCGTAGTTGTGGCGATGATGAGCGCGCGGGAGCTTGGCCTCCTCGATCATCTTGAGGAGCTGTTCCATGCGTTCGGCAATTTGGTGCATGCGTTTCATCACCGGCTGCAATCGCTGCGTGCGGATCGAGAGTTCTTCGATCAGCGTACACATCTTGCGACGGCGCACGACACGACATTGCTTGGCGACCTTCTTGTCGGCGGCTGACGCTTCTGGATCAATGGTGATGAGTTGATCGGCCCGATGCTGCTCGAACAACTTCTTGAGCAGCGGCAGGTTCTTAGGCATGCGGCCTTCGATTTGTTCCTTGCGCGTGTTCTCGGTTTCCGAGGTGCGCAGGGTCCGCTCGAACGGCAACTCCTTAGAGTTGACCTTCTCGAGCGTCTCGATACCGAACTCCAGCGCAAAGTCCGATTCCATGATGCCGCGGCGGAATCGCTTGCGAGTAATCTCGATCTGCTTCGCGAGATAAATCTCCATGCGGCGAGTCAGCAGCGGAATGTTTCCCATCTGGCTGAGATACATGCGGATGGGATCGCGCGAGAGCAAGGCCCGCTCTTCTTGCGCTGTCAGCTTGGGCTGTGGTACCGCTTCGACCGGGTGCTCCTTTTCGGGCACATAGTCCGGGTCATCAATGGGCGTATCCACATCGTGGATCAAGTCCACGGTGTTTTCGTCGAGCCAAATCAGCAGATCATCAACCATCTTCGGGTCACCACCCTCATCGGGGAGGTAACGATCGACCATCTGAAATGTCATCAAGCCATGATTTTTTTTGGCTTCTTCGATCAGCGTGTTGAACTTGTTACACAAGCGATGCACGGCAAACTCCTTTGGGTTGAAATCGAAATGAGCGCACGTCCCTTTGCGGTCCACGATCAACTCAAGATCCACAATCTTGGTGTCTTTCTGGGGAGCACGGCTCCCATGGCAAAGTCTGGTCTCCACAACCAGCACAATCAAAATTCAATCAACAATCAACCGAAGACGAACAAACAACGCCGAGGTTTCGGAAAATCGCCATCCCGCGTCAGGGAGGCTTTCGCAATCGTTCGTCGTGATCGAGTCCGACAACGACCGTTGCTGAGCGACTTGGAATTCACCCGATCTCACGCGGCTCGACACCTTGGCCCAGAGCCGGACTTGGTGAAGGCCGCGTTGTCCACTTGCGCTGTTCGCTCGCGGCCACGGCCCTTGCAGAGAAAATCAAATCCACAGGATTCAATTCGTTCGCACCAAGACTCATACATTCTTCGGGAAATCCCCAAGCAGATTCAGGCAAACGGGCTCTCTTTGATAGATTCCTTTCCTTCAATTTGAGAACCAATCCAACCTATCGATCGAGCCGGCGAGGCTACCGACACGAGTGTTCGACTTCAGTTCTTTTGGCCAGTTTAGGTGAAGCAATCGTCGTTTCACCCACATCGACCGGAAACGAAGACGATATCCTATCAAGGGTCTCTCCCATATCCAGTAAAAAAAACTCGGTGCGAATAATTTCCTGGAACTGACAACACGCCCAAGTCTCTCGGAGCCGCAGCCATTCTTCGGCGTGTGATGCGGTTCGTCAACCGGGGACAAGACAGATCGACGCTTCTCGAGCGCGGCTGAAGCAGTCGCGCGACCATCACTACATTGCGTGCGACCAATTTGTTCCTGCGAGTCACAGACCGAACTTGCCTCACAACAAGGTCAGCGGCAATGTTTCGTGGAGCGATTGCGAGGCAATGTTCCCAAACCAGAGAATCTTGCTTCTCAGACACAAACGATTGATCGGCCGCAGATTCGACTCAATTCTGTTCCGCCGTTTGCTGTGCCAGTCTGGGCAGCAAGTCGATCTCGCGACGAATGCGTTTGAGTCCCTCGGAGCAAAGCTCGAATTCCTCGCTCAGATGCCGCAGGATCGGAGCCTGCTCTCGCGACTCATCGTCCTCGGCATAGCTGGCCGCGATGAGATATGATCGCTTGCCTTGCTGACAATAATTCACCAGGAAGTCCTTGCAGTCAGGAGCTTGCAACCTCGGCAGATGCTCCGGAAACACGCCGCTGTAAAAGAGCGTGAAGTCGCCGACGTGACGGTAAATCTCGCGGCGTGATCGAGCGGTTCGATGCTCCGCCTCCTGGACCATGTCCACGACTTGAGTCAGTCGATGGCCAGACGTGTCTCGCACGCGAAAGATCGCCTCTTGCCGCAAGAATCGCAGCAGCATCCCCACGAGGTACTCAATCAATGGCGGATCGGCGATACCGAGTTCCGCTTCGAAAGTCTGTTCGGCCGCGCCTGCGAACAGGCGGCGCAAGACATCTTCCCCATTGAGTAACGGAGCCATTTGGCCTCCTCACCCAGCAACCTGAGGGCACGTAGTCCTGTCGGGCTGCCCCCTCTGGTCGCTGGATTCAACCATCAACCAAGAGAACGTCATTCGGTGACGAGGCCATCCGGCGGGACCGTCGGAATTCCTCATCCCGTTTTGTTGGAATCGGCCAGTTGCGCCGAACAAACACAGGCCGATTCCAGGAGTTCCACAAAATCGCGGTCAAAAGTCATTTTGAACAAAGCCGTGGATTGGCTGGTCGAAATTCAACGAATCGACCCCAGCACTGTCAGTTGGATACCACGACTGATGGCCAATGACGCTCCGAAGGCCGTGAGATTTCCGCCCGATAATCCCAGCGATTCTCGCACCGCGATACGCCTCGTGATCTGTCCCGAACTGACGGCGATGACGATCAACTCGTCCCGATTCGGCCACCAAACTTCGCCGCTCATCAATGCTCCTCGGCCGAACGAAAACCCTTCGGGGTCATCGTGGCCGACTCGTCGATTCGACCAGGCAGGCTCACCGGTCGCCAAGGCGACTCCCCACAGCGAACGGCCCTGCACGATCAGCGTGTTGCTAGCAACACCCAAGACGTACTGAAGCGGATCGGCCCACTCGCGCTGCCACAACAACAAGCCGCTTTCGGCATGAATCGCCATCAGCAGGTTTGTGTCGAGCGGTGCGACATACAGCACGCCGTCGTGATAAACCGGCGGAGTGTGGCCGTCGCGCCGTGCATCGCGCGAAGACTGGACCGAGTCCGAAACATAGGTCCGCACCCAACGAATGGCCCCGTCGTGTGCATCGAGCGCAGCGATTGCCCCCGCATCGGTCGAGACGAACACGCTGTCCTCGGCCAAGGTGAGCTCCATGTGGCTGGTGGAATTCACCGCCTCCTCGGTTGAGGCCACGGTGATGCCGACTTTGCGATTCCACAACAGCCGCGCCGAATCGGCATCAAAGCAAGCGACATTGAGCTGCTCCTGAGGCAGACTGCGTCGCAACGCGACAAACACTCGCTGCGAATCCGCCGCAGGAGAACTTTCAAAACACCACGGCGACGACACGCTCAGCGGGTCTTGCGGATCGATTTCCTCAGCGGCAACTCGCCAAACCAGCTTGCCTTCGCCCGTGCCGATATCCAGCCCCACCAATTCGCTGTGCGAGTTCGTTTCCTGCTTGGCCTTGCCGGTGATCGAAGTCCCCAGTCGAGCGTAAAGCCGATCTCCATGCACCGACAACGAATGCCAAGGCCGACCGGCGGAGGAAAGTTTGGGCGCAATTGGATCAGCCAGCGAATGAATGACGGCCGATCGCGGATCGGGTGATTCCGAATTCTCCGACCACTTCGGTTGGCCGGTGGTGACATCCAATGCGAACACCGCTTCTCCGTTGGTCGCGAAGAACGTTTCTCCAACGATGACTGGAACGACCTCTCCGACTTCGGTCGCCGAACTGTTTGGCAGTTCGATGGACCACAGACGTCGGACCAACGGACCCGTTTGGGGCGTCTGAGAAGCGTCGGCCATCGGACCGGCAATCATCGAGGACAGCAGATCGACCAGCGTTCCTTCTCGACCTGCGATGCGGCCGGTCGAATTGCCATGCAGCCTGCGAAAGGCGGCGAATTCGTGACCCGCTCGTGCGGCATTCTTCGCGAAAAGACTGCACAGAATCAGTTGAGCACGGATTTGAGCGGCATCGCAGCTCGGATCCGGATGCCGCAGAAGCCCCAATCCGGCGGCAGAACGCAGCGAGCCAGAAGCCGGCAGCAGCAGCTCCCAATATGTCCGAGCCGCTGCGTAATCCGCTCGTTCAAACGACTGCTCGGCGAGTCGAGCGAGTGCTTCGTCGGCAGACGAACTCGCGAATCCCTGCCGAACGATGCGGAGCCAAGCGGCTCGTTGACGCGACGGATCGAGTCCTCGCTGACCTTGGATGTCATCGAGCCATTTTTTCGCCGTGGCATCCATCTGACGGCGATACGCGGTCAAGCCGGGAGTCGGCAGCAGCGCGGCTTGGGACTGGCAGAACCGAGTGACGCTCACGTACCACCCCGGGGAAATCGCGACTAATCGGTCGGGCTTCTCGGACTGTGTCTGTCGCAGCAGCGTCGCGACCGCATCCCATTGCTTTTCGGCGACGAAGTCCTCAATGCTAGCGAGCCGCTTCGTCGCGGCGCTGTCGAGGTCCAGCGTCATCGCTTCCTGACTGAGCTTCGTGGCAGCGAACTGAGCCGATACCGGCGCGGCCGACGCCAGAAAAAACAGCAGCGTGAGAATCCGTTTCATGTCTCGCGGAGCCTCGTGCCAATCCAGAAGACGACAATCCCAATCAGCGTGCAGATCGGCATCACCAGCAACCGAAATCCAAAATTCAGTTGGTACACAATCAACAACGGCAGCCACGCAAGAGCCATCACTTGTAACAAGATGCCCAGATGTTGCCGCATAAAAAGTCGCGTCCGTCTTCGTTGGGACCAAATCGAGTCGGCTTTATACTCCGGTGACGGACATCAAGGAACGACGCATGACTGAGGCGGTTGACATCCTCGCTCGTTACAGCCGACAGACGCGGTTTGCTCTGCTGGGAGAAGCCGGACAACGGCGGTTGCTGGCCAGCCGCGTGTTGCTGGTCGGCTGCGGTGCGCTGGGAACGGTCTTGGCCGAGACACTGACTCGAGCCGGTGTCGGACATCTGCGGATCGTCGATCGAGACTTCGTCGAGACGACGAATCTGCAGCGGCAAGTGCTGTTCGACGAAGACGATGTCGCGGCTCAAATGCCGAAGTCCGTCGCCGCTGTCGAAAAATTGAAACGCATCAACAGCACGATCGAGCTGGAAGCGGTCGTCGCCGATGTCGATTGCCGCAACGCGCGCGAGTTGGCTCGCGGCGTGAACCTGATCCTCGACGGCACTGATAATTTCGAGACGCGGTTCCTCGTCAACGATCTCTCGCTGGAAACCGGTATCCCGTGGGTATATGGCGGATGCATCGGCAGTCACGGGCAAGTGATGGCGGTGCTGCCGGGCAAGTCGGCGTGCTTGCGCTGCGTCATCGAGTCACCGCCCGAACCCGGAACGACCGAGACGTGTGAAACCGCCGGCATTCTCGGCCCGACGGTCAACGTGATCGCATCCTGGCAAGCAATACTGGCGATGAAGATTCTTGCTGGACATCTCGACGACGTACCGCGAGTGCTGACAGTGATCGACTTGTGGGACCACACGTTTCGGACGCTCGACGTCGGCAACTTGCACGCCAGCGGCGACTGCCCGGCCTGCAAACGTGGCGAGCGGTTGTGGCTATCGGGCCAGTGCGGATCGCACTCGACCGTGCTCTGCGGACGAAATTCCGTGCAAGTCGTTCCAAGTTCGCCGACGACGTTGTCGCTGGATGAACTCGCCGCGAAGTGGAACGGTCACGGGACGATCACTCGCAATCCGTATCTCGCTCGGCTGGCGCTGACCGGCAGCGAATTCGAGCTGACGGTGTTTCGCGACGGCCGTGCGATCGTGCGAGGAACGCAGGAGATTGCCGCGGCACGAGCGTTGTACTCTCGGTACGTCGGCGGCTAAGACTTTTCAGCCCAACTGCCAGGCATAGCGGTTCAACTCCAGCACCAGCAGAATGATACCGGTGATGAGCGACGCGACGGAAACGAACAACAGGCCCACGAAAACGTCTGGCGTGGCTTTGGCTGCATTACTGTCCGAGTTTCGACGTGACATTGTCGCCCCTTTCGATGACTCCGTTTTTGGCTCGTAAGATGACCACTCCAACCGCTCGGTCGGCAGTCACGTACACCAGTTTGATATCTCCCAGAAACTTCGCAGCCCGATCGCCCTGTTGCGAGCGATAGACGGAAAGCTTGTGTCCTTCGGCGAGACCATCGTCGCTGCCGATGGAAATCTCGACCAAGTCCGAACCGCTGCGGCCGGCTCGTTTCGTTTCGAGCACCTCGCCATCGACGGCCGGAGGCGGTGTCTGCAAGCCGGCGACCGATTGTGGATCGGTCGACAGACCGTTCGCCGCGATGATCTTCTGAAAGAGCGAAAGATCCGTCAGCAACTTCGAGTGTTTGTCTTGCAAGGCCTTTTCGGCCACTTGCAAGTTGAATTTGATGTCTTCCAACGCCTTGACGCGGTCGTTCTTCTCGTTGAGCAACTTCTGCATCTCGTTGTTGATTCCGCGTTGCAGCAACGCCTCTTCGCGGCGTTGGCGAGCTTCTTCGACCGAGACTTTCGCCAGTTCGCGTTGTTCATCGCGTTCGGTCTTGGCAGCGACTAATTCCTTGTCGGCGGCATCGACCTGGTCTTTGAGAAGCTTGACTTGTCCCTCGGCGTTCGAGGCTCGTTGTTGCTCGTTCTTGAGATCGATCTCCAGGCGAGTCTTGTAGGCGGCAAATGCCTCCTCGACCTGCTTTTTATCTGCTTCGAGCTTCGTGTAGTTGGCGTCGACCGACTCTTTGGCTGCCTTCCAGTTCTTCTGCGTCGAGAAGACTGCTCCGGCGAAGATCAGGAACATGATGCTCAAAAAGAGCTGCAAACCAACGAGTAGTTTTCCGAGAAATGACATGTCACGACCCCCCAGTCGTTTTCGCGTCTCACGATCATTCTTCGTAGGACGACTTCAAT
Organism: Candidatus Kuenenia stuttgartensis; assembly: GCA_945861865.1. Lineage (GTDB taxonomy): Bacteria > Planctomycetota > Planctomycetia > Planctomycetales > Planctomycetaceae > SXKJ01. Next base: position 25,551 of record CAMAWN010000044.1, read on the forward strand.
TGAACGTTTCGTCGCTGCAAGCGAGCCAGCACTCCGCGCATGCGGCTGAGTTCGTCTTGCAATCGTTTCTTCTGTTCGAGGGACTGGAATTGATCGACTTCCAGTTCCTCCAAGTGATTCCGCAGACGAGCAACGTCTTCGCGACGCAGCTCTCCTTCTTTCCAAACCGTCAACGCCTCTTGAGCGATCTTGTCACCTTCGACGGACAACTCCTGAATCGTTTTGACCTGTGCCAAGAAGATCTTCTGCAACTCCTGCTCACGAGCTTCCATCGCCTTGAGGTCGATCTTCTGCTGAGCCGTAATTTCGTCTTGCCGTTTCTTGAGTTGTTCCGGCAGAGGTTCCAGAGTCTGAATTTTTTCGTTGAGTTGCGTGGCCTCATGGTTGTACGCGGCCACGATCACGTCCGGCAACAGTTTCGAGTTCGCCTTGATCGACTCTTGGTTGATCTTGTCCTTGAGCGTGTAGGTCGTCTCCTTCTCGTTGACGTTCTTTTCGATGGTGTACTTTTCCAAGGCAGCCGCTTCGCCCGCCCAGTTCGTGCCGGCGATCCGGGCGGCGAACGAGAAGCCGAGAAATGCGATGCTCAGAAACGTGGTCAGGACCACGAACACCTTGCCGATATTGTTTTTCATCGTGACGCCCTTCGTGGCAGCATCCTTGCGTCGCCGCGTCCGACGAACGAAACGTCTCGTCGAGAAACCGCAGCGACTGCCACCAATTCGGGGCGAGTATACGAGTGCTCAAAAAACCGTGTCAAACTGACTTTGCCGATCGTGCCGGAAACGGGCCAACTTGCCGAAAACGGCTTCTCTGAACATCGAACCGAGCCACCCGGCAACCGCAGACTCCGCAGAGCGAATCCAGGCGGAGTCCAACGGTGACTGCCGCCGCGCACGATCCTGTCTCGCGTGCGACTCGTACCGGTCCTGTGGACGCTGCGAGTTGAACCAGTCGAAACGGCCGATAGAGTGCCCTCCTTCCACCACGAAAGGGAATTCCCAATGAACACCGTTCGCGATTACGGAGCGACTGGCGACGGCCAAACGGACGACACCGCCGCCATTCAGCACGCCTTGGCCGACGGCGAAGGGCTAATCGAATTCCCGCGAGGCGATTACCGAATCACGAAGCCGGTGGTCGTCGATCTCGCCAAGTTCAACCGGACGGCGATCCGCGGCAGCGGCGGCACGGCCAAGATCATCATGGCCGGCAAGGGGCCGGCTTTCTTCTTCGCCGGCTCGCACGATAAGAGCGCTGATCCCAACGGCTTCAAGCCGGAGATCTGGCAGCGCGAGCGGATGCCGCTGCTCAGCGACATCGAAATCACCGGCGAGCATCCCGAAGCGGACGGGATTCGGCTGGAAGGGGTCATGCAGCCGACGCTGACTGGCGTCTTGATCCGCAAGGTGCGGAACGCGATTCACGTCACGCGACGGTCGCGGAACGTGCTCATCAGTCATTGCCACATTTATCAGAACACCGGCATCGGGGTGTTCCTCGACCACTGCAATCTGCACCAGACGATCATCACCGGCAGCCACATCAGCTATTGCCGACTGGGCGGCATCCGCATTCAAGGGGGCGAGATTCGGAACTTCCAAGTCACCGGCAACGACATCGAATACAACAACAACCGCGCGATCGGCGTCCCCGATGCCGACGCCGAGCCGACCGCCGAGATTTACATCGACGTCGAAGACGGCACCGTCCGCGAAGGGACGATTTGCAGCAACACGATCCAAGCGACGTACAGCCCCAACGGCGCGAACATCCGCTTCATCGGCAGCGGCTCGAAAGGAAATCACCGAGCCGGCATGTGGACCATCGCGGGCAACTTGATCGGCAGCCAAGCGACGAACATTCATCTGACGTCGGCGTTGGGCTTCGCGATCTCCGGCAACTACATCTACAGCGGGCACGAGCGGAACATCGTCATCGAAGGCTCGCGCAGCATCGCCATCGGAGCCAACACGCTCGGCCACAATCCCGACTACGGCGACAAGGAACTCTCGACCGGCATTCGCTTCGTTGATTGCGAAGACTGCACGGTGACGGGCCTGATCATTCAAGACGCACTGGCCGGACAGAACACGGTCACAGGAGCGGTCGCGAACAAAAAAGACGGACTGATCGAACTCGTTCGCTGCCGCCGGATGAACCTGACCGGCTGCCAAGTTTTGGAAGGGACGCCCAACGGCCTTGTGCTGGAGGATTGCACGGACACGCTGATCTCCGGCTGTACCGTGCTCGATCGTCGCAGTCCCCGATTGATGGAACACGCGATCGTCTGGCGAGATTCCGCGAAGTCCACCACCGGAAATTTGATTCACGGTTGCCGCATCGGCACTGGCAGTCGCGGCAATCTGAACGGCACGAACCGCGCCGGAATTCGCGTCTCCGAGAACGTGCTGGACTGAAGGAGTCTTCATCGTGCCCGATGGATTAGAAGTCCTGCCCGCGATTCGCCGCCTGTTGACCGAGGCCGGCGTCACGTTTCGTGAAGTGCATCACGAGCCAACTCACACCTCGGAAGAGTCGGCAAAGGCTCGCGGCGAAGAACTGCGGATCGGCGGCAAGGCGCTGCTGATGAAAGGGGACGATGTCTTCCGGCTGTTCGTGTTGCCGGCGGATCGCAAGCTCGATTCGGGCGCGATCCGGCGCGAGTTCGGTTGGAAGAAGCTGCGTTTCGCGACTCCGGAAGAATTGCACGAGCGAACCGGCCTCGTCCCCGGCAGCGTGCCGCCGTTCGGACCACCGATCCTATCGTTCGAGTTGTGTCTCGATCAGGCGGCGACGCAAAATCCGCGCATCGCCTTCAACGCCGGTTCGCTGACCGATTCGATCATTCTTGCGATGAGCGATTACCTCACCATCGCGAAGCCGAGTCGCGTGTTCGCGTTCTCGTAGACTCGACTGGGACGTCTGACTCTCGGAAAACTATCGGCACTGCGGGCTGTACGGCCATTGCTCGACTTGTTGCTGCGGAGCGGCCGTCGCCGTATTCCACGTTGAGGCTGAGTTGTTCCAGGCAGGCATGTTTTGGGACTGCGGCTGAGACGCGCATGGTTGATACGTTGGTGTGACAAAGGTTTCCAATGCCATTAATGGCTTTTTGGGAGGAGATGAAGCGTACGAGTTGTTCCAAGCGGGAACGGCCTGAGGCGGTGGAGCGTCCATCGGCGTGGATGGCGAGAACGACATCTGCATCGACGGGCTGGGTGCCCCCGAAGTAATCATCGGTCCGGCAGAGCCCGGCATCGGTGGCGACATGACCGGAGCCTGCTGCGGCTGGTACATGACCTGCTGTAGAGCTGACTGTTGCCGCATCTGTTCTTGCAGCAGTGCGAGCCGAGCTTCCAATTCCAACCGCTGCTGCGTTTGTTTGGCGGAATCTTCGGTGAGCTTCGATTCGAGAGCCGCTTTTTCGCGTTTCGTCTTCTCCAAGTCCGCCATCAGTTGTTTGACGGAATTGTCCTGGACGGCAGCCTTCGTAGCTGAAGTTGGGCTTCGCCGAGTGGTCTGAGTCGTACGACTGGAAGACTTCGTGCGGTTGGCCTGGCTGGTTGATCGGCTTCCAAACCCGCTTCGTGACCGTGACGACGACTCGTAGGGGGTACGTTCCTTCTGTGCCGGCTGCGGCGGGGCCGTCAGATTCTGTCCATCTTTTGGTGGCGGCGGCACGGTTGGCTGGGGATCTGATTCGACCACCGGTTGGTCGTCGAATTGAGCCGGGGCGCTCGTGTCGCAGTCTCGCATGCACCAGCGTGGTCCGCTGTGACATCCCACCAAACTCAACGCCAACACGCTCCAAGCGATCATCCGCATGGCAGATCCTCCGAGAAGCCTCAGCGCGGACCCGATGCCCGACACCCTAAGGCTTATCGGACCATATCGGGTGGAGCGATCCGCACGTTGAGCCTCGTCGGCAACATCGGCTTTGCGGACATGAGCTGCGAGATCGCCACACTGAAATCTTTCGCAGACTGCGAACTTTGACAGTGGTCTGCGGCAGAGCGGCAGAATCGACGCGAAACGCAATCAGACACTCCTCAAACGCACGAAGCCGAGCGGCCTCTCCAGACCGCTCGGCTTCGTTGTTGATTCGGTTTCGCCGGACCAGCCGCCTCTCTCCAAGCGGCCGTCCTGTGACCTCACCGTTCCCTCTCGCCTTGCGGCGGTTCCTCAGAATCTCCGACCTCTCTCGCAGTCGGGCAGCCCAGAGTGATTGTCTGGCTACGGTCGCCGAGTGGCGGCGACGCTGAAAACAGAATGCACCCGGCGTGCCAGTCCGCATTGCGAAAGCTCGTCAAAACTTGAACGGCTCGATTAACTTGCGGATCAGTCACGGCTTAAGCTGATCCTCGTTGACCAGCAAATGATCGCAGTCATTTCCCAAGGCGGATTCGGTTTGAAAGAACGACAAGCCGGCCGGTCGTCAATTTGCAATTCTTACTCAGGCTGCGGTGGTCGCGGGGCGGCTGGTAACGCTCGCTTTCTTTTTCGGGAGGCCCGTCCCCATAATGATGCCGTAGTCCGCAGCTTTGGTTTCGTCAGCTTCTCTGACCGGCGATTGCTCTCTTAGGAGGCATCATGGGTGAGATTCGGGGACGGTTACTTATTGGCGGGATGGTGCTCAGGAATCTGGAGGCGAGCCTCGATCATGGGGCGCTCGATTCAGAGTCCGGGTGGATGGGGTCGTTGTTGATCGACCCGCCTCAGCAGGAATGCCTGCAACTCGGTCGGCCTTACCGTCTGGAATTAGACGACGAGCGCGCCGGCCAGATCGAAGTCACGCACATCGAAGGCGTGCCCGGCCAACGCCGATTGCGGGCACGGATACGGGGATGCTCCCCGTTGAAGTGGTCTCCGTATGCTCACGAGCATCACCACGACTCAGCCATCACGCTGATCCCGGTCACCTCGGGAGACGCCTGAAAGCGGCGGGAGGCACAGCATGGCTCGAATCCTAAAACCCGTCGCGAAGCCCAAAGCGGTGATACCGGATCACGCGCGGTGCCATCGAGTGTCCCCAACTGATGTCCTCGATCGTCACGCCAAACGCTGCGGCCAATCGCTGACGCTCGTCGGGGCTGGGAGTCCAGCGGCCCACCACGATCGCTTCGATTCGGTCGCACTCCAACTTGGATCGCTCGGCGATTTCTTCAATCGACAGACCGGTTTCCTCAAACAGCAAATCAATGGTGCGGATCGGCAAGATGACCTCCTCAAGGGGCGTCCCGACTCATAGCGTCGCGATTATTCAACCTTGTTCCGTGAAGTGGCAAGTCTGCCGCCTCGATTCTGATCTCTCTCGAATTCATTCGTTTCCATCAACTCGGAGTACTTCCCATGACCACGATGATGACCGAACGGGTCGCTCGTCAGCCCAGTGACGACGACGCCGAACCGAAATTTGAATATCCCGGCCTACCGACCACCTGCGACGGCGCGGAAGCAGTCGTGTGGGTGGAATCTCGCATCAGCCAAGGTTCGGGAGCGTTTCCGATCACCAGTTCTACCACGATGGGCGGCGGCTTCAACGCGGCCATGATGAACGGCGTCCCCAACCTCTGGGGCGACCAATTGGTTTTCGTCGAACCGGAAAGCGAGCACTCGGCCGCGACGTTCTGCGAAGGATTTGCATTGGCCGGCGGGCGAGTGACGAACTTCACATCGGGGCAAGGTCTGATCCTCATGAAGGAGGTGCTCTACACGATCTCCGGCAAGCGACTGGGGATGGTCTTCAACATTGGCTCGCGAGCGTTGACCAGCCAGGGTCTCAATGTCCATGCCGGGCACGACGATGTGTGCGGCGTCGCCGATTGCGGTTGGGGGATGGTGTTCGCCCGCAACGCGCAGGAGGCGGGCGACCTGTGCTTGATCTCGCGCCGCGCGGCCGAAGCGTCCAAGACGCCCTTCTTCAATGTTCAAGACGGTTTCCTCACGACGCACACCGTCGAGAGCGTGCGGCTGATCGAACCGGAATTCATGAAAGAGTTTGTCGGCAAGCCCGAAACGAAGCTGATGAATTACATGGACCCGGCCAATCCGGTCATGTCGGGAGTCGTGCAGAATCAAGATTCGTACATGAAGGGCAAGATCGCTCAGCGTTGGTACTACGAGCAGTGCGAACCCGCGCTCCGCGATGCCTTTGAAGAGTTCTACCTCAAGACCGGCCGGCGCTACGACTTCGTCATGCCGTACCGCTGCGACGACGCCGAGTACATCATCGTCGGCATGGGCTCGTACATGGAGACGGCTCAGGCGACGGTCGATTACCTGCGCGAGAAGCGCGGCATGGCGGTCGGCTGCTTGAACATCGTCTGCTTCCGGCCGTTCCCGTCGCAAGCGATCATCGACGCGCTCAAAGACTGCAAGGCGTTCACGGTTATCGAACGCATGGACGATCCGCTCTCGACGACCGGCAACCATTTGACTCGCGAGATCAAGGCCGCGTTCTGCGACGGGATCACCGGCCAGAACGGCATCGAAAAGATCAGCCGCATCCCGAGCATCTTCCACGGAGCGGCGGGACTCGGCAGCCGCGACGTGCGCCCCGGCGACTTGATCGCCGTCTACGACAACATGGTCGAGAACGGCCCAGATTTCTTCACCGTCGGAATCAAACATCCGCTCAACTTGACCATCAAAGAAGACCCAGACTTGCGGCCGCGCGGCGGCTTCTCAATGCGCGGCCACTCGGTCGGCGGCTTCGGTTCGGTGACGACCAACAAGGTCATCGCGACCATCGGCGGGCAGGTCTTCGGCAAGGACGTGCAGGCGTATCCCAAGTACGGCTCCGAGAAGAAGGGACTGCCGACGACGTACTACCTGACGATCGCCGACTCGCACATTTACACGCACAGCGAACTCGAGCATGTCGATCTGGTGGTGCTCAACGACACCAACGCTCTGTTCAGCGGCGATCCGTTGACCGGCATCATGACCGGCGGAGCGATCTTCATGCAGAGTCCGTACACGACTCCTGCCGAGGTCTGGCATCGCATCCCGGAACACCAAAAGAAGACGATTCGCGACAAGCATCTGCGGATCTTCTTCATCGACATGGTCAAGATCGCCCGTACCGTCGCTTCGGAAGCGGACCTTGAAATGCGTATGCAAGGCATCGTGCTGCTGGGTGGATTCTTGAAGCTCACGCCGTACTCGAAAGAGAGCGGCATGACCGACGCTGAAGTTTACGGCGGCGTCGAGAAGGCCCTCCGAAAATACTTCGGCAAGCGCGGCGACCAGGTCGTCCAAGACAACCTCAACTGCGTCCGACAAGGCTACAGCGACATGCAGGAAATCCCCGCTGAGATCATCAACGCCTAACTCCGAATCTCAAATTTGAAATCTCGAATTCCCGATCGCAAACAAAAAGGACTCACCATCATGTCCATTGCCGAAATTCCCACGAAACTCCCCTCGATGAACGAGGCGACTCCGCGCGATCCGTACAACAACAACAGCTACGGCACGCTGGTCGATTCGCCGTACAAGCTCGTCAGCCTGCCGATTCTCGATGTCGAGGACTTCAACGAGCGCGTCGTCCGCGGCTACGAAGAAGGGACTGGCGAAAAAGAACTCCCCGCCGATCTGCACATCGCGCGGTCGCTGATCGCCGCCGGCAGCGCGACGCTGCGAGACTTCAGCTACGTCGCGCCGGAAATCCCGGAATTCCTCTCGGAGAACTGCACCGGCTGCATGGACTGCGTCACCGAATGCCCGGACACCGCGATCCTCGGCAAAGTGCTGGCTGAATCGACGCTCGAAGAACGCCTGCTCACCATCACCGATCCGGCCGAACGGGAAGCCTTCGCCCAGCAATGGGCGAAGACCCGCAAGTACTACGAAGGCCCGCAGAAGAAAGGCCTGGAAGGGGGCCGCTTCGCGATCATCATCGACCCCAGCAAATGCAAAGGCTGCGCGGAGTGCGTCACCGTCTGCGACGACGACGCCCTCAAGATGGTCAACAAGACCGATCAATTGATGAAAGACATCCGCAAGGGCCATCGCCTCTTCAAGCAGTTCGGCCCCTCCGACGAGCGGTACATCAACGAAAACCTGCTGATCGACATGATGCTGAAGGAGAAGACTCACATCTACGTCGGCGGCGCGGGATCGTGCGCCGGCTGCGGCGAAGGGACTGCGTTGCGAATGCTCTGCGCGGCGACCGGAGCCAAGTACGGCGACCAATGGGGCATCATCGCCGCGACCGGCTGCAACACGGTCTATACCTCGACGTACCCGTACAACCCGTACCTCGTCCCCTGGACGAACTCGCTGTTCGAGAACGCTCCGGCCGACGCGATGGGGGTGCGTGCTCGCTGGGACCAGATGGGCTGGCAGGACAAGCCGATCTGGTGCATCGGCGGCGACGGAGCCATGTTCGATATCGGCTTCCAATCGCTGTCCCGCATGTTTGCCTCGGGCATGCCCATCAAAGTGTTTGTGCTCGATACGCAGGTCTATTCCAACACGGGAGGCCAAGCCTCGACCGCCACCTACACCGGGCAAAACACGAAGATGAGCCTCCACGGCAAGAAATACGACGGCAAGCAGGAACGCCGCAAGGAGATCGTTCAAATCGCCATGATGCACCCGCGCACGTACGTCGCTCAAACGACGTGTGCCCACACGAACCACTTCTACAAGGCGGTGCTTGGCGCGTTGGAATTCGATGGTCCGGCAATCATCAATTGCTACACGACTTGCCAGCCAGA
>CAMAWN010000045.1 GCA_945861865.1 Candidatus Kuenenia stuttgartensis
GATCTTGCAAACCCGCCAGACCTTCCTCGTTGTAACGCTGCACCCAGTCTTGAACCGTGCGTCGAGCCATCCCAATAGCCGCCGTGATCTGCGGTTCAGTCAGTCCGGCCCGAGCCTGCCACACCATCCAAATCCGCTTGGATACTCGAGCGTCCTTCTCCCGCCGAAACGACTCCTGCAACTCCTCCACGGAATGATGCTCCACAACAGTCATGCCCAGCCTCCTGCCATGTTGACGGTGATCAATTCATGGCTTGAGTCTGCGCAAATCCCGTGCCGTAAGCGGCGCGCGGTTATTTATTGGGAACCGGATGAGAGGCTCCCGGCAGTACGAGCATCGGGTGGCGGTAGGTGGTCAGGTCCACCCTGATCTTGTGAGGATCATCCCACGAGAGTTCGAGGGCTTCCGACAGCCTGAGACCGGACAACCAGAGTCCCCAGAGGAGATGTTCCCAAGATTCAGTAACGTGGGGCAGGTTTCCGGTGACGGCCGGCACCTGGGCGAGCATGTCATGGAACTCTTGGTCGGAAATTGGCCAGCCTTTGCTGCCGTGAGGGTGACGCCCTCCCGAATTCCGTACCAGTTGTTGTGAGAGAATCGGGGAGTGTTGAGTTCACGTGTTGAGTCGGAGGGAGGGGCGTCGCCCCGACCGGAGACTCAACACGTGAAGCGGCCGAGAACGTCTCGGCCTGTCCTTCCACCAACTTCGCGGCGTAGGCCGCAGGGGCCAGTGTCAACGTTTCGGAAATCGTCGCCATTGTGAATGGGCCTCTTGCGATTGGGGAGCGACCAATCCCATCAAGTTACTCGCAGTGTCGCAAATCAAGAGAACAAACGGCGACACCATACGCAATGCGAAGCTAAGTCGGTATGACTTTCAGCAACGTAGCTTGCTCGGACGACCAATTCAGGTGCTTGGCGAGTGCCGGAACCAAAACGGTTTCTCCAGCGATAAAGTGGCGGTCGTAGCCGGTGGCTTCGTCGCGAAGCTGGGCCTGGCCGGAAGCGATCAGCCACATCGTCAACGGCTCGGCCTCGAACGTCATTTCCGTCGCTCGAAGGTTGATGCGGCTGAGATCGAAGTAGTCGCCGCGAATCAGCCACTCTTCATCATGGCAGGTTTCGCAGAGGCACGGGGCGCTGCGAATCGGTGAGATGGGGCCGAGATCCCAGTGAATGCAACGCAACGCGGCGTCTCGGTGAATTGGCCTCGGACATCCGTCGGCGCTAGCGCGGTTCCAATCAAACAGACGAAAGGTTGCATCGCTCGATTGCTGCACTTCGGCGATGACCACACCACCACCAACCGCGTGAACGGTTCCCGCTTCGATCAACACGCAATCACCGACACGCGGTTCAAACGAATGTAAACAGTCGGCAACGGTGCCTCGATCAAGATGCGTTTCCAGATCGCCGCGCGTCACTCCCGTTTTGAGGCCGGCGTAAATCTGTGAGCCAGGCTCGGCGTGCAGCACCACCCAGGCTTCGGTTTTTCCATTTGGCTCGCCCAGCAACTCACGAGCGTCGTCGTCATCGGGATGCACCTGCACGGACAGCGTTTCGTGGCAGTCGAGCAATTTGAAGAGCAGCGGGAACTGCGATCGTGAACTTTCGAGCGGGCTGCGGAATTCGTCTGGGTATTCGGACCACAGATCGGTCAAAGTCGCTCCCTTGAATGGACCTTCGGCGACTCGGCTCACATGGTGCGGGTGAGCGCTAATCTCCCACGATTCACCGAAGCTGCCGCCCGGTGGCAGCGATTTGCCCAACAATCGCTGCAATCGAGTTTCGCCCCAAATCTGCCGGCGAAAATAAGGCTCGAAGACCAGGGGCGGAAGCATGACGAGACCTCGAGAAGGGCACGGGACGCGGGTGCCTCGGTCATCACAGCAGATCGATGCCGATCAGCGTCCAAGTGGCAATCGCGAGCGGGATGGCGAAGGCGACAACAACTGGTTGACGCTTCGGTAGGTTTGCGGCGTCTGATGAGCTTGACAGTGGGCGGCGAAGCATCGTTCTCGCAGCCGTGAACACGAACGCTAAGGCAGCACTCAGAATCAGCACATGGACCGTTTGACGACATCCCAGCCAAACCGACAATGCTCCCATCAGTTTTACGTCGCCGCCGCCACCACCGCCGATCACCCAGAGAACCAACAAGGTGCCGAAGCCGATTGCGAACGCCCCGGCCGCGTCACCGAGACCGGCGAGGCCATCGGTGGCCCCTCGAAAGAGGATTCCCACAGCCAGACCCGCCACGGACAACCCGTTCGGGATGCGTCGGTGCCGCAGGTCCAGGATCGCCGCAGTCAGCGTGAACACGGCAATGCCGCTCAAAAACAACCACAACTCAAGCCCGGTGCGTGACATGGCTGGACTCCTGCAACACCGGTCGGTTCATGGGCGGTGTGGCTGTCCGCGCTTTGGCCAAACGTCGTCGTCGCCGAATCCACCAATTCCCGGTGGCTAGAAAGAGCGTCGAGATCATCACGAACTGGCAACACCAGATGTAGAATTCGCGAAACACCGACTCCATGAGTTGTCTCCACAAGTACAGTCGAACCAGCCTTAATTCTCTGAGTACGTTCCAGCCGGCGACATCACTCCAGTTCCGACCGAGCACTCATCTCAAAGCGGTAAGGCGTAGCCGGTTTGTTGAGGTTGAACCCGAATGAAGCGAGCCAATTCGGGACGGGGTTTCCATAAGTGGTCGCTGGCGTGCTGGAGTTCACCAATGGGAAACAGAGCGTCACGACAATTTCGTTGGCTCCCGGAGGTGCCCCCGTGCGCGTGCAGTTGTAGGGGGGAGCTAAAAGTGTGATGTTCCCCCTGTAAGTAACCGGGTTGGCACCACGTTCGATGATGACCAGGACGTTGGCCTTCGTCAGATTATCCGACACGGTGTTTTGTCGGACTTCCAAATCAAAGACATCCAAAATGGCGTCCATCGAGAGGGCGATTTGGTCGGCGATGTCATTGTTTCCGGTGGGGTCGTAGTTCGCGGCCGGGTTGTTGTCGAACGCGACCGAACCGCCCCACACCTTGGCTCCCTCACGGACGCCCTCATTGACAGCGTGCGCCCCGTTTTCCACAACCAACCCCATGATCCCAAACTCGAAGATCGCCAGAAAGGCGACGAACAACACGGGCATCGCCACGATGAATTCCAACACCACCGCACCACGGCGACGCCGGCGAGTGACTGATTTGTATCGCGCGAAGTGACGCATAGTTCAGAACACCAGTTCGGAGGAGTCGGTTGACCTATGACAACGGCATTCCGGCGACAGCAGCAACGATGCGCCCCAATCAACTTTTGACTCACAGGAATGATTCAGATGATGGCGGCGATCGCGTTGGCGAGATCTTGCAGTTCGTTGACCAAGGCGACACGTACCAGTGCCAAGCCAACGACCACACCAATCCCGATGATTGTGACCAACAGGATGTACTCAACAAAAACCGATCCGCGACGCGCGGACGCCGGACGACTTTGACGGCGACGAACAAGCATGGAAGACCTCCCCCTAAAATCACGTCATCCCCATCGGAAAGGAATTCCGACGACGGCGCAAACCGGTTTCGCAAACCATGTGCCACCTGGTGGGCGCATTGGGAATGCGTCCGTTCGGTCGACGCTCAAGTCCCGAGGAGTCCGCATGTCTTGGCGTGGGTAAGGGGCTACTCGCATCCCGATCGACCGTAAGTGCGCAGCCATCTTCCTGGCGGACTCCCCCGGAAAAGTCTGAAGCGTTGACGAGCCGCCGCCTGCCTTTGCTTGTCTTCAGGTACATTGCCGTAAACCAATAGATACAATTGCTGTCGCACCTGAACTTGTGGTTTACAGTCGGCCATCATCAATTTGACCGATTGAGTTTCGAGCTGTCATCAAACCGACTGTGGGCCAGCTTTCGAGACCCGCTCCACCAGTCATTTGCCGCCACTCTGTGGGTTCTGAGCACTGACGCAGGAGATTGCTCACCCGCGAAAACATGCCTCGGCATGAATGCTGCAACGCTAGGCGCCACCATTGGGAGACGATTTCGAATGCGCGCGCTAATCAGGTCCACTCAAACGTCGATCAGCCACACACGGCGCGGGATCGTGGTCGTGGAGCTGTTGCTATGGCTGCCTGTCTTGTTAACGGCTCTCATGGCGGTGATCGAATTCGCCCTGATGCAACAGGTCAACCAGCAAGTCGCGCTCGCCAGCCGATATGGGGCGAAAATTGCCGCCGAGGTGACGCGGGCCTTCACGGTCTCGCCGAATTTGAGCGACATCAATCAGACAGCGACGGTGAACAATCTGCAAACGCTCATTGACACTTTTCTGGCCAACGCTGGACTGACCGCCTCGTGCGAGGTCCGGCTTGAGCACAACGCCTGCGTTGATAACACGCTGCAAGTGGACACGGCCACTCCCTGCACCTGTTCGGCGACCGGCCCCGTGCTTCCCGCCGGTGAGCCTCCGGGGCCACCCGGCGAGGCGTACATTCGCGTGACGGTCTGCGTGCCGTTGCTGGGGAACGTGCCGAATTGTCTGAGCACATTGGGATTTGACCTCACTGATCGCGTCGCACGGCACTCGACGACCTACCGGGTCGAAACCAACAACGCGGCACCATCGCCCGTGCTGCGACTCTCAGCCGTGCCAACGGGAGTGACCGTCTTCTCCGGTGGGCCACTGCCCGTGCGCACCCCACCGACTCTGGCCATTCAACTCAATGTTGACAACACGTCCTCTGATCCATTCAGCCTGTCGTTCGACGGCATGCTGTCCACGGATGTGGAAACAACCTTGTCGGGCTTGACGATGTCCTGGACCAAGGCGGGCACTCCCGCCAGTGGTCCGCTCACGGGTTTCGGGTTCGGGGCGAGTTTCGATCGGCCGGACAGCAATGCCGCTGCAGACACGGTGCATACCGTGCAACTGACGGTTACGGATCCCTGTGGCGCGAGTGTGACCACCACCCTCACCATCACCGTGCATTTCCCTTAATCAAGATGACTGAGAATAGTGAGCGTGGCGGCTCGTCGCCGCTTTCGATTTTTTTCGCAGGTTGCCGAGGACATCACTGATGTTGCCCTACCTAAGAACGCGAAACGTCGCCGCCAATGGCCAACGGCCTTTGGTCATCGCGGCGGCGAGCCGTCGCGCTCACTCTCTTCACGCGCCGCGCCGCGGGATCGCCACGATCTGGGTACTGACGGCGCTGCCGGTGGTGCTCACGCTACTGGTGATGATCGTGGACGGCGGCAATCTGTGGGTGGCCCGCATGGAATTGAGAAATGCGCTCGACGCGGCCGCATTATCCGCTGCAAAAACTTGGGGCGAGACTTCCAACACGGCGCAAGCTCGACTGGATGCGCAGGACGCTTTCAATACGAACACCATCCTCGGAAACCAGTATTCGCTGTCAACGTCCAATGGGGGTGGTTGCGGAAACGGGAACTCCTCGCCGTCCGCAACCGCCGAGATTCTGTTGGGCTCGATTACCAGCATCGGATCGGGCTTCGCCATTGATTATACGGGGACTCCGGTTTGTCCCGGCGGGACGTTTGGTGTGAGAACTCGCAAGGCAGTCTCCGTTCCCAGTGTTGCCAGTGCGTTCTTGGGGTTGTCCATCAATCCGTATCAAGTGACTTGTGAGTCGTATGCCCAGTTTGCCTGCGGGAGTGGCCCACCCCGGGTCATTCACGTCAATTCATTCACCGCCTGCCCGTGAGGGGAATTTCGATGTCTCGAGTTCAAATTCTTGTGAGCACCGCTCGAAGAGCAGCGCGGATGACTGCGGTGTCGTTGATGTTTCTGGCGGCCGCCGCGCTCAGCGGCTGCACTCAGACTCCGCAAGAGGCGGTAGTGGGCCGTTGGTACAACGGCGAAATGTCGCTGCGGTTTCAGCGCAACGGAGCCGTCGTTTGGAACACACAGCAGGGAATAGCTCAAGGTCGCTATGTGTTTGTGGGACCGATCCCGCGTTGGGCGACGGATAATACGGCCGCGCGAGTTCGACTGGACGTGATACGCAACAACGAACAAATCCACCCCGAACTGGAACTGCAATTCGTCGGGAACAATCGCCTGCGCATCAAACCCACGGAGGCGACCCGCTCGCGAGCCGCTGCGCGCACGCAAGTGGTGCTCCGCCGAGCGGAATCAGAGACGGATCCGAACATTCCTGCCCCGTCCAAACGCGGCACAACCGGGGTCCGCGGGATCCGGTAATCGCCGGGCGTGGCCTGCCAGAATTCCGCCGTGGAAAGGGTTGGCGACGATCCGAGGTGCTTGAGAAAACTGCTCTCGCCCTGGACGAGACTTCGTGGGAACAATGCCACTCTCACGCAGGCATCGTCCCCGTCCAGGAGGCAGAACTTGACCACCGACATTTCTCCGCAAAAACACTCTG
This sequence comes from Candidatus Kuenenia stuttgartensis, assembly GCA_945861865.1. Taxonomy (GTDB): domain Bacteria; phylum Planctomycetota; class Planctomycetia; order Planctomycetales; family Planctomycetaceae; genus SXKJ01. The sequence continues at coordinate 6,408 of CAMAWN010000045.1, forward strand.
CGAAAAAGCACTCGGAGAAGGAATTGTCCCGCCGTCTGTTTTTGATGTCGCGCTGCACGGCGCTGGCCGGGCTAGGATCGTTGCTCGCGTTCGGTCCAGCTGGGGTGGCTCAGGACGCCGCCTCACAACCTGCGGCAGCGCAGCGTCCGGTGATCTCGCAAAAGTCGCTGAACGGCCTGCGAATCGCGTCGCAACGTCTGATCGACCACAGCCGTGACTCGTTCGATCGCGGTCTGGTGCCACTCGTCGATCATCTCGATCAGTTTTCGCTGGCGGCGAACCTCAACCTGCGTTTGGCGAGTTCGCAAAAGAATCCCGAGATGCAATTGGAATGGCAGCGACGGCAGGTGCGCAATCTGGAAGGGGTCGCGAACCAGTTGCAACGATTTCGACAACTCGCGTCCGCCGGTTGGGAAGCGGATACTCTGTTGGCGCGGCTGAGTTTGGCTCAAGCCCAATTACGGCTCGCGGCCTTGGAGGGGCGGACCAATACGGCCGCAGCGGCGGAGCGTGCCATCAGTGACCTCGCGCGACAACATTGGGACAAGCGCATGAACGACGCGGACGTGGGGCTGGCGACACCGTTGCAACTGTGGCGCGCCGCGGGATTGGTCTTCGCGAGTGAAAACCGGACGCTGGCTGCCGACCGCAATTTTTTGACTCAGGCAATCCAGGCCACTGACCGCTGGAACCTCGCTGGAACGGGCATCGGTCGTGACGACGTTCGTGAGACCTTTCGGTTTGAGCTGGCGCGAGTGGACCTCCAGTCTGCGAAGCCAGGCACTGCGGCATTCAACGCTCAGGCGCAGCGCGCCGAAGCGTCTGTGGAAAAGCTGTTCGACACGATCTTGCAGTTTCAGTCCAAAGGCACCACCAGCCTGTATGATCTAGCCTCCGCCTGGCGGCAGCGTCAAGAATTGCACACCTTCTTGGCGGAAAGTCGCCCAGAGCCGCTGCCCACCGAGTGGCAACAGCGCCGTTCAAACGACCTTCGGCAACTCGATCGCCTGGTCACTCAAACCGCCGATCGCCGAGGCCGCACGGCTGCCGACATCAGTTACGTCGAGCTTCTCTCGCTGGCCGAGAAGTCCCTGACGAGTGAGACGTCGGCGGTGAAGTAACGTGAGTGAGATCGCTCCCAACCAGGAGACGACCGACACGATCGCTCCCAGACGCCAGCCCGGTGGTGAGAAGCGGAAGAGGACTCGGTGTTCGCCGGGCGTCAACGGAACGGCGCGGAATGAGACGTTGGCCGGTAAGAGGTTTGCCGGTTGGCCATCGACGACGGCCGACCACCCGGGATGAAACAAATCGGTGAGCACCAAATAACCGTGTCCGTCGGCAGTGGCGCGAACCACGACTTCATTGGGTGAATAGTGTTCGATCGTGGCCGACGCGAATTTAGCTCGCGGGACGTTGGCCCAGACGTCACGAAGTAACAGGACGGAATCTCGCGGATTGAGGTCTTTCAGAAGAGTGACAACGGGCTTCGTGGGAGACTCGCCGCTGGCCGTGACGTTTCCGATGACGAACGCACGTGGCAACACAGTCTCGTTTTCAAAGATGGCGAATGGCAATTCCGGAGTCGCAGGACTGGCAGCATTGACCTCCGACGGAATCTTTCCGGTGACGACTTGCTTCCAGCCCACGTGTGCCGGTTGCCGAGCGTGAGTCACCGCGTAACGAATTCCCAGTAAGTCGGCGATGGGCTTGTGAAGATCCTGCAAGCGAAAACTTTGAAACCCAGACAGATCGGCCTTCGATCCTGGCGGCGTCAGTGCAGTGACGGCCAGCGCATGGCGTGACATGGGAAACGGCTCGTAGCCTTGTGGTTTTTGCAAACCGTCGCGGACGGCCTCGTTGTCGCTGTAGACACCAATCTGGGCCATCACGCGATTATTCCCTGTGTGGTCACGCAGAAATCGCGAGACAATGGTGTCCCGACGCGTTGCGGTTGAAGTCGTCGCGAGAACTCGTGTTGCATACGAGCCAAGCTCCCAACTGATCGCCCCCAAGATCAACGCAGTCGCGATCAGGCGGAATCGGCGACGCGAGGGGATCGCATCCCAAAGACTCGGCCACAGCGAGTCCCAGCCGACAGCGGCTAGCGCGGCCACCAGCATCGAACTGATGTAAAGCATTCGAGCCGGCGACCGAAACGAAGCAATGCCTGGTAGCCAAGCGTGGCACATTCGAAAGAAAGGGCTCAACGCACCAAAAGCGAAGAGCAGTGTCACCAGCACTAGCAGTGTGAGTCGCCAGGTGCCGCGACGATGTCCACTGCGCAGGACGGCAATCATGGCCAGGACCGTGGGCACCAGGCCGAAATACAGCAACGTCTCCCAAAAGCCGCTGGTGGCGCTGGCCGCTCCGCCGTCGAGCACGGTCGGATTCCAAAGTTGCGCGAGGTGTCGAGGTTTCAGGCCGTCACCCGATGTCGATAACGGCAACCCACCCGCGCGGATCGTCAGGCGAGAATTGATGAACGTGGGAAACAAGTCAATCGCGACCAGCCCCACAGTCGCAATGCCCACCAGGCACCAGCGAAAAAACGGCCGCAGCGGACTGTCGGTTCCACCGCTGTCAGGCTGATCAGGGGGGCTTCGCGACCAGACTGCTGCCGCGGTGGTCATGGCGACTGTGCCGCTCAGCAACAATGCGAGGTAGTAGGTTTCTTGGACGTGGCCTCCCAAAAAACTCAGCGCCAGGCAAACGGCGACGGGCAACCAGCGATCACCGCGAGTACTCAGAAAACGCTCGAAGGCCCACAGCGTCCAGGGCAGCCAAGCCATCATACAGGTTTGAGCGTAATGTCCTTCGGCCGTGTGCGCGATCGCGTACGGAGCAGCCACACCGACGACACCCGCCAGCAGCGCGCTGGCTCGTCGCACACCCAACTCGCCCGCCAACACATAGCATCCCAACCCGGCCCACCAGTGATGCGCCACCAGCAACCAACTCGCCATCGGTACCGCCCCGAACCACCAACACAACCAGTTCGGCGGATACGACAAGAGCGACTGGGGGTTGCCAATCGTTGGAGCACCCAGCGAGAGATGCGGATTCCAGCCGGGAAATTGGCCGTCTCGCTGCCAGACGATGCGCGGCCATGCCAGCGCTCGCAGAAAATAGGTGGTCAGGTCATTCTCACCACCGCGATGAGCACCGACCAGCACTTGCGTCGGATGCCGGGTCAACTCGTGAAAGCACAACAACGCGACGAGAGCCAAGAGGCCGGCGGCCAAAGTCAGCTCTAGTCGCGTTGGAGAGGCGTCTCGCTGGTCAGGAAGTCGAGTCATCTGCAGTCTTGCTCACGGTGGGTTTGCGAGCGGACTCGCCACACAAACCGAACCAATTCAGCGACTTCTACTTCCGCAGCAGTTCTTCCAAATCGGGCAACGACTTTTTGTCCCTGCGTGGTGGCACAGAGGGTTGCTCGATGACCGCTGTTGGCTTCAGTTGACGGAAACCGTCCTCCGAATAGGGCGCGGCGTAACCCAAACCGAGCATTCGCGGCGTGTCTTGAGCGTAATGCTCCCGATTGTACGGCCGGTAATAGTAAAAACCGTGGTTCTCCGGGTAATACGCGTAGTGCGGGTACAGGTCACATGTGCTGTCGAGAAAATGCAGACGCAAATGCCGACGGAGCCAGCAGTCCTTGCAACACCGATCGCACGAATCATCGCAACCTGGCTGGCACCCGTAGCACACCTGCTCACAACTCGCCTCGTATCCGAAGCCAGTCTGATCGCTACTCGTCTGGTTTGCGCAGCACAATTGGGGAATGTGGCCGGCATTTGCATGATTCGCCAGTCCCCCCGCAAGACACAACGTCAGAACCAATGAATTCCACACAGACATGATCGAACTCCTGGGAATGGTGGCCAACATGTAAACCGCGAAATCAATTCCACGGCACACGGTTCCTACGGTGACCATTCCTTGGCATCGACAGCGAGCGAAAGTCGCCTTCAACAACGATCGATTGGCCAGTATGCCGCAAGTAATTGTTGTCATCGTTGCGAGCTGGCGCTAACGGTGGTTAACAGAAAAAGCGACACGATCGTCCGTCTGACTCTTCGAGATTCACGGCTGTGATGACGGGAAGAAAAATTCGGATTGTGGTTTTGAACGCTCCGACAATGCGGAATGTCGGGCGGCGCGAGGGTGTGATGAACTGGTAGCGGAATACGAGTTGTGACGAGTTTTTCCGAAGATTCGTCCTGAAACTGTTCTCGTTTGGGGCCGCACGCCATCCGAGACAAAATCGTTAAAAAGGAATCCAAATGCTCTGGCGGCAGGTGGTGAAGATGGTTTGGGGGAGCCTGTGCCTTGCGCTCGTGGTCGGCGTGGGATGCGAACAGGCTTTCCCTCCAGAACCACCTCTGCCCGTGGACGCCGTTCAGCCTGATGACGCGGACGAACTGATTATTCCAGGAAATGGTCCGATCAGACGCACTGACGAGCCGTTGAACACACCGCTGTTGGAAGGGTTGAAGCAGCAAATCCAGCAGACTCCGGATGCTGAGGAAACCGATGGTGTCGTTCGTCAACTGTCCGAGCAATTGTCCGAAGCGGATGTGCTGTATTCCGAGGCGAAGCAGCGAAATCGTTTGGCCGTTCAGCAGGCGAATCGGCAAGTCCGAATCGGCGCGGCCAAGCAATCGCCCAACCTCGTGTTGATCACCGTGGACCGGTTGGGTGTTGGAGACTTGGGATGCTACGGGCAGACTCATTGGCAAACACCGCGACTTGACGAACTCGCTGCGTCAGGCGCGAGGTTCACGAATTTTTACGCGGGTAGTGGCGACTCGTCTGCGGGTCGACAATGTCTTTTGACCGGACGCATGGCGGTGTCCAATCACTCCAGCCAAAAGGCGACTTCGTTGCCGCGCGTGTTGTGGAGCGCGGGTTACAACACGGGATTGATGGGGGACTGGTCGGTCGACAGTTCTTTGAGTTCGCAAGGCTACGAAGATTGGAGCGGCTGGAACTCGTCAACAAACGAATATCCCGATTGGGCGGAACTCAATGGCCGACGGATCACACTCGAAGACAACTTGAACGGCGGACACAAGGTACGGAAGGCCGAGTTCCTGCTCAGCGAGGTTCGGTCGTTTGTGCGAGATCGTCGTCACCGGGGAAATCAATTCTTTTTGCATGTGGCTTTGAATCTGTTCGCGGATCCCGATTTGCGTGCGGTGTCGCGAGCCGACTACGAACACAGAGTCCGTCGCGCCGATGAACTGGTCGGCGGAGTGCTCGACATTCTTCAAGAACTCAACCTCACGAGTCACACCTGTGTGTGCTTCACCGCCGATGCCGGGCCGCACCCAGCGCTGTCGGCCGTGGTGAAAGAAACGCGTAGCGTGGGGGAGTTTCGCTTCTCCGACCACGGGCTGTGCGAAGGGAACTTGCGTGTGCCCTGCCTCGTGCGTTGGCCGCGTGAAATGCCAACCGGCTTCGTGTCGGACGCGATCGTCGGAGTGTGGGACGTCTTGCCGACGTTTTCCGCGTTGGCCTGGGTCACTCGGCCAGTCGCACGCATTGACGGAGTCACGCTGACCAGCCTGTGGCGTCAGAAGTTGCCGATGGCCGAACGGCGATTCGCCTGGCGTTCGGTGTTTGCCGGCAACGGACTGGCCGTACGCAACGGCCACTGGAAAGTTCTGCGGCTGACAGACTCCAGCCATGAGTTGTTTAGCCTCAACACGGACCCCGCCGAACAACACGATTTGGCGGCAGATCAACCTGAGATTCTGAAGCGGCTGTTGTCAGCCGAGGCTCCGGCTGCCGCAGCGAGATAAGTCGTAGCGGCAATTTGGGCGTGATCGAGCGATCTGAACCGGCGAATCCTGCGCGAGGGGTTCGAGGGAGTGGCTCCAATCTGCCAGAAAATCCTTCCCAGCTTTCCAAACTGGAACGCCGAGAGTTTCTGATCCGCTCAGTTTCCCAATTCGACTTTAGCGGTCATTCGGGGCATGTCGATTGTATGGGGTGAATGGCCTTTCGGCCGAAGGCTCCATTTGAACAGGGAGCTACGGGCGGAGCCTGGATCACAGGCCTTTTGTGGCGACATGGGCGTCCTTCAACCCAGTTGGTGCGAAATGAAAAAGCTACTGTTCCTATCACTGCGCCGCTTCGCTTGTGGAGCTTTCGGGCTCGCAGTGGCCATGCTGCTTCCGGGGCAGAGTGCTTCGGCTCAGGAAGCCGACATCACCCCTCAGAAGGAAAAAGTCACCCGACTGGTTGAAGAAGTCGTGACCGCCGATTTGGAATTGAGCGTCATCAAACGCCGCTCCAAGATTCTGCGAATGAAGCAGGACGTTTTCCGGGTGGCGATTGCTGATCCGACAATTATCGAGTTTGTCGGCTTCGGAACAAAAGAGGCCGAGATCATCGGCAAAGATATCGGCACGACGACCATGACCTTGTGGTTGGGTAATGAGGACAAGGCGCAACTGCTCAGCGTGCTGGTCAGGGTTACGCGGGATGACGCCATCGAGGATCAAGGGCGGAAGGATTTCGCCGACTTAAGTTCGCTGGTCAACGAGATGTTCCCCAACAGCCGAGTGCTACTGATTCCTGTCGCGGACAAAGTCCTCGTCCGCGGACAGGCTCGCGATGAGCAAGAGTCCGTGCAGATTATGTCGTTGATTCGAAAGAACGCCGACCTGTTGCCGAGTGGAGTCGGCGGAGCTTCTGGCAGTGTTGCGGCAGGCGGCACGGCGGTGGACCCGTTCCCGGACTCCGGATCGAGCACAACCGGGCGAACCCTGATCAATATGCTCAAGATTCCCGGTGAGAAGCAGGTGATGCTGAAAGTTCGCATCGCTGAATTGAAGCGTTCTTCCGAACGTGACCTGGGTGTGAACCTCGACCTCAACATTAAGGAATTCCTACTGAAGTCTGCCCTGACATCTGGGGCGAACGTGGTTGCGTCAGGCACGTTCAATGACGGCAGTTTCAATCTTGCATTGAAGGCACTGGTCCGCAACGGATCGGCAAAGATTCTGGCTGAGCCAAATCTCGTGACGCTCAGTGGCCATTCAGCGACGTTTCTTTCCGGTGGTCAGTTCGCTGTCCCCACGGTCGTCGGGGTTGGCGGTGCTCAGGCCGCAACCACTTCTTTTAAGGGATTCGGCACCGCGATCTCCTTCCTGCCGACGGTCTTAGACAAGGACCGCATTCGCTTGGACGTGCAACCCACGTTTAGCACGCTCAACAAAGAGAATTCGGTCGGTGGAGTGTTCGGTCTCGACACGCGATCCGTCACGACTGTGGTGGATATGCGAGAGGGACAAGTGCTCGCTATCGCCGGCCTGTTGCAAGAGCAACAGCGTGGTGATTCGCGGCGTATCCCGTGGATCGGCGACATCCCAGGACTGAACCTCTTGACGAACGGCCGAAACATCAGCCGCGACGAATCCGAACTGATCATCCTGGTGTCGCCCGAACTCGTGCATCCCTTGGAGCCGTATCAATCCCCAACGCTCCTGCCCGGCATGGAAGTCACCGAGCCGACCGACCGCGAGTTTTTCCGTAACGGCAATATCGAAGGCTTACCCAACAGTCACCATCGCAGCACAGTCTGGCCGCTGTATCACAATCGGATGAAACGCGCGGGTTACACCGAATGCGAAACGATGGAGCGATCGGAACGCTTCTATCTTCAAGGCGATCACGGTTTCAGTAATCCATAACTCGCAGTCTCCCTCACCACACGGCCATGCCCGACGTGCCATGACCAACAAATAGCCTCCGCAACATAAGGCGTCTTCAGGAACCCGTCATGAAACAGTCTACTTCACACTGGTTGATGCCGCTGACGACGGCAGTCTGCATTGCAGGCTGCCACCACTGTACCGACATGGGAGACATTACCCCCCATCCGCTGGGAACACTGAGTGATTCTGTCTGGAGAAGCCAAGAATCTAATGCGGAGGCCTCCGATTTTGTGATTCACGAACATGAGTGGATTGCCAACTCCGAATCACTCAACGATCAAGGCATCAATCACCTCATGCGGATCACCGCGAGAATTGCCGGAGTACCGTATCCGATTGTGATCGAACCCAGCAGTCAAAGCGTTCGTCAAGAAACCACCCTGCATCAATTCCCGATTCACAACGATTCGGAACTGGATCTCCGTCGTCGTGATGTGATCGTCGATGCGTTGACACGGCGAAACGTCGTGGACAGCGCGACTCGAGTTCTCGTGGGACCAGCGACAGCTCCTGGCTTCGAGTCGTTCGAAGGCGAAGAGGCCTACAACCGTGGCTTCGGTGGCTCGAGCGATGGAAGCAGCCTCGGTCGCGGTGGGTTCGGGGGTGGCGGTGGTGGTGGCGGTGGTGGTGGGTTCGGCGGTGGCGGCATCTTCTAGCCAGACGAGATCACTTCGCGGCACACGGAAGAATCTGCCATAACGGAATGGGATTCCAGAGGACATCGAAATGCGTCACCTGAGTTTACATTGCGGCATTGCCCTGTGCCTGTTGGTCGGCTGCTCGTCCATGAAGCAGTTTGCTCAGCGCGTCAACCCGTTGCAGCCAACCGACCACACACTCCAATTCGACTTGGCTCGCGCCAGCGAAGCCGACGGACATCTCGTGAAAGCCGAACGGGTTTATCGCAGTCTGTGCGAAGCCGAGCCGAAAGACGCGAAATACCACCATCGTCTCGGTGTGGTGCTCCTCCGATTAGGACAGCCTGTGGAGGGTCTCCAAGAACTCAATCATGCCAGCCAACTTGAACCAACGGATCTCAGCATCCTCAACGACGTCGGTTATGGATACTTGCGAAGTGGTGACACGCCAAAAGCGATCGAGACACTCACCAAAGCGAGGAAAATCGACCCTCAAAATAAACGTACCAACAACAACTTGGCTCTGGCTCTGGGATATCAAGGCGAACTGCGTGAGAGCTTTAAGATCTTTCAACAAACCATGACGGAATCGGAAGCGTTGGCCAACTTGGGATATCTCGCGACACAGAGTGGAAAAACGGATCTCGCCATCAAAGCTTACAGCCGTGCGTTGTCGCAGGATCCCGACATGAAATCCGCCGCGGAAGCGCTCGCTCAACTCGGGACGATTCACCAAGACCTGGAGAGTTCTCGCAGCATTGCCGCAGATCTGGATCCCACAAAGCCGCAGTCACCGGGGGTCGCTCATACGACGCCAGTGAAGTCGGCCGAGAAGGTCGCTCTCGCCGAAACCGGAGCGTCTTCGGTCAAGTCGTCCAAGATGTCGGCAAATCAATCTACCTGGGCAGACGACGTGAAATGACCGCCGCGGTTCCATCGAAATGACAGTCAACAATCCCGCTTCTCGCGAAGCACTTCCACCTTCTCTTAATTTGGCGACGGACGTCATGGGTGCTTCCAAATTACAAAACGTGCTGCGAAATGCCTCCTCAGGGCCGCCGATCTTCATCGTGAGTGCGACGGTGATCGGGGCCATGATCGCGATGACCGCGTCGTTCGCCTTGGCCCAATCCGCCACCGAGCGAACGGCGAACGGTCGCCGCACGGTGCAACCGCAAGTCCTCGATTTTTCGGAGAAGAATCGGCAAAAGGCGGAAGCGAAACAGTTGCTGCAAGACGCTCGGAACGCGGTGCCTCAAGGCCCAGCTCAAAAGACTCGCGGACTGATCAAACGAGCGGCCGAACTCCCCCTGAACGACGTTCTGACCGGCAACGAAGATGCCCGTCGTCACAAACTCCCGCCCGCGGAAATCCCCACGATTTCGGAGCTTGCCGAGCCTGCACTCGAAGACGAAGACCCGACCGGGCCAGCCCACGCGCCACACCAGCGAACAAGCCAGCGGCAGAACCCAAGCGGTCACACCGCGGACGATGATTGGAGCTCACGGCAGAAGCCTCGATCGGCTGCCCGTTTGTCGCACCCGGGTTCGACTCACGAGGAACCGAATCCTTCGGCTTTCGCCGATAAGCGAACCGACGTGGAACAGGTCAACGCCAATGGAGGCCGCGAATACATTATCCTGCACGCCGCTTCAACTGTCCCTCCCGTGCCCAACGGGCATGGCCGCGACAGCACGACGACGGCGTCAGCTTCCACCGCCAACTCCGAGCAGACTCTCGCCACTTTCAGCACAGTCATTCTGTCAGCCTTATTCGGAGCGGTGCTGGTGCTGGTCGGCTTGTTGCTGTTTCTTCTCAAGAAGTTTGGGCCACATCCGACGTTTGTCATCAAAGTCGAAATGACCAACACCGGCCGCGAAGCCGAACCCGCCGCCGAACGCTCCGCTCCGCCAGCGCTGCGAATCGCTCCGATCTATGCCATGAAAATGCAAGAGGAAGCCGAGCGAGAACAACAGCAGGAAGAGGCGATGATGCAGAAGGTCTTTGAAGACAACCTCGAACTCCGTGAACAACTCGCAACGGCACAACAGGCCGCCGCCTAACCAAACCTAACATTCTGAATTGGGGCGTTTGCTTCACAACCAGAAACAAACCGTATCGCTTCGCAGCTTACTCGATACTCGTAGAGTCCGGCGACTGGCAGAGTCGCGTCACCACAACAGACAGACACTTTCTTTTTTAAGGAGCCTTTTTCATGGACCAGAACGGCATTTGTTACGTGGGCGTGGATTTCGGTACGTTTAAAACCTCCGTCGCCAGTTCCAATGGCCAACGGGATGTGCTGCCGACCGCAGTGGGCTGGCCGAAGGATCACATCGCCCGGACGATGCTGGGGCGCGATGTCGTGTTCGGCAAGGACATTCAAGAGTATCGCTCGGCACTGGACGTCGTCCGCCCCTTCGAGAAGGGTGCTTTGAAATACGTCGATCAGAATGAACGCGGAGCCACCGATGCCCTCGACAAAAAGCAAAAAAGTGCCGCCAAACTCGTGCTGGAACACGCGGTGTCGCTCATGCGTCCGACACCTGGAATGCCGGTGTATGGCGTCATTGGCGCGCCGTCGCGAGCCACGATCAAGAACAAACAAGTGCTGCTCGAAGCGGCGAAGGATGCGTTCGACGCCGTCGTCATTGTCTCCGAACCATTCACGATCGCCTACGGCATGAAAAAGCTCAGCGACACGCTGGTCGTGGATATTGGTGCTGGCACCATCGACATCTGCCCGATGTTTGGCACCTACCCCGCCGAGGAGGACCAGATTACGCTCCCGATGGGCGGTGACATGGTCGATGCGGAATTTCTCCGCCTTCTGAAAGTCGCGCGTCCGGAAATTCAAATCACGATCAACATGGCTCGTGAGATCAAGGAAAAGTACGGCTTCGTCCACGAGGTCAATGAGAAGGCGGTCGTCACGCTGACGGAGAACGCTCGGCCCAAACAATACGACGTCACGCAACCGCTCAAAGACGCCTGCAAGAGCATCGTCCAACCAATTGTGAACGGACTGCTGGACCTCATCGGGAAGCTCGATCCGGAAATTCAAAACCGCATGCTGAACAACATTCTGTTAGGCGGCGGAGGCAGCCAGCTCCGAGGACTCGACCGTCTGATCGAAGAAGGCTTGAAAGACCTCGGCGGTGGCAAAGTGACCCGCGTCTATGACTCCGTCTTCGCCGGAGCTGTTGGGGCCCTGAAGCTGGCCATGAACATGCCTCTGGACTGCTGGCAAACCATGCAGAAGTTGGACAAACCCCGTGCTGCCGCGTAGGGCCAAAACTCTGGGGCGAGCAACCGCAGTGCTGATCACCTTCGTTACTCCGCAGACGTTTTGTCGCAGATGCCGCGAAGAGCAGTTGGGGACGAAGAAGCCGAAATCGAAATGTGGCCAACCGATGACCGCTTTTTGTTTGAGCCTCTTCACTTCGCGACTTGCGGCTTTCGCAGGTCGGAGATCGGTTGCGAGCAGCCTTCGACGCGGTTGCTGCTCAGGTTGATGTTTTTTGTTTCGGCTCCCAGACGGATGCCGACACGCTTGGCGGCACCGCGTTGTTCGACAATGCGGTTTTCGATCAGTTCGATGGATTCGGTGCCGCCTTGAATGTCGATGCCGACGCCTTCGTCGCCGCCACTGTTGACGATTTCGTTCCGCTCGATGCGGTTGCGATGACCGGCGAACGACGGGCCACGTTCGGGGCGGAAGAGAACACCAGCCACGCCGCTGTTCTTGATGACGTTGTCGCGGACGATGTTGTCCGTGTCGCGGTGGCCGATCGAGACGCTCGCGGTGCGGATGCCTTCGATCGTGTTCTTCTCGGCGAGACCGTATTTCACGCCCCAGCAGAAGAAGATGCCGATGTTGCAACGCTCAATCCGATTACCGCGGATCAGCGGACGCTGCGAGCCGCTGCCTGGATGCAGGCCCAAGTCGGCATTGTCGTGGCTGTGACAATTCTCGACGACGACGTCGTGGCAAATCTGCCAACTGATCCCGTCGCCGTTGTTGTTGCGAGCCTCGACGCCGCGCATCGTCATGCGGTTGCAGTCCTGCAAAAAGATGCAGCCGGAGTAATTTCCGTCGAAGTGATCGTTCTTCTCGCGGTTGCCGTCGAGCGTGATGTTTTCAATCGCGCAGTCGCTGATGAACTCGCCGCTGATCAGCGGGAACGACGTTGCGATCGTCGGATCGCCCCCTTGCCAGACGTTTTCTCGCAACGCCTTGTCGAGCTTGAAGCGATTGCCGGTGCGGGCTACGAGCGTCCGCTTCAGCACGGTCGATCCGCCGTTGTGCGGATTCTTGGTTCGGATCACCACACCGTCACCGACGCGGAAACCGCTCGCGTCGTCGAGCGTCACTTCCTGGTCGTACCAGTCCGAATCGACGGCCAGTTTCGTTTTCGTGCTCGGTTCCTTGATGAGCACCGACTCGGCCCCGCAGCCGACGATGCGTACCTTCGAGGCCAGATAAACCGAGTTCCGCAGTCGGTACATCCCCGGCAGCACTTTGACCGTCCCGCCGCCGAGCCGCGCGACCGAATCAACGGCCGCTTGCAGAACTCGTTCGGTCGAGCCAATCAAGTCACCCTCGTTGTTGCCGACGGTGATTGTCACACGCTCATCCCATTTCGGTTCGACGGCCAAGTCGCCGGACGTGGCTCGTGGCGACGTGACTTTCGGTCGGCCGTCGTCGTCCGCTGGTAGTCGTTCAGAAACGATGCCCCCGCAAGTCACGATGGCGAGCAGGGCAAGACATGCGAATGGTCGGCGAGGCATCTTGGACTCCTGATATCGACCGAAGTCATGAAAACCAGCACGACGCGCCAGCGAGTGGTTTCGTCGAGTGAACGGCGGTTGACGTCTCGACCACTCGTTGGCGCTTCGTGCTGAGATCATCCGCCGATGGAATACATCGGGCGTTTCGGTTGGATGAACCGGGCGGTGTTGATTTGGTGGCCTTCCCATTTGGCCGTGACGCAGGCTTTGACGGCGGCGGCGATGTCGTCGTCGGTTCCGCCGTCGCGCAACAGGCCGCGGATGTCGGTCTCTTCGAGGCTGAACAGACAGTTGCGAATCTTGCCATCGGCGGTGATGCGAAAACGGTCGCAGTTCATGCAGAATGGCTGGCTGACGCTCGCGATGAAACCGACGCGGCCGATGCCGTCCTCGAAAACGAACTCGGTGGCCGGCGCGTGTGGATTTTGATCGGGGATCGGGATTAACGGCATGATCTCGGCCGAGAGTCGCTCGATGATTTCGTGAGCGAACAGGACTTTGTCACGCTCCCATGCGTTGTCGGCGTCGAGCGGCATAAACTCGATGAACCGCAGTTCAACTCCCGTCTCGCGAGCAAACTTACCGAACGGCACGATCTCGTCTTCAGTCATTCCGCGCACCGAGACCGCGTTGATTTTGACTGGATCGAAGCCGACTCGCTGAGCGGCTTGAATGCCTTCGATGACTTGTTCGTAGCCCTCGCGGCGCGTGATTTCTTTGAACTTCACCGGATCAAGCGCATCGAGCGAGACGTTGATCCGCCGCAGGCCGGCGTCCCACAACTGTTGAGCTTGCTCGGCCAGCAGGATGCCGTTGGTTGTGATGCCGATGTCGTGAACGCCATCGATGGCCGCGATCATCGCCACCAGCTTGTGCAGGTCGCGGCGCACGAGCGGCTCACCGCCGGTCAGTCGCACCTTGTTGACGCCGAGTCCCACACAGATCCGCGTGAAGCGTTCCATTTCCTCGAATGTCAGCAGGTCCTTGCGATCCATGAACTGCACGTTCTCGGCGGGCATGCAGTAAAAACAACGGATGTTGCAGCGGTCGGTGACGCTGATGCGGAGGTTCGTATGTTCGCGGCCGAATGAATCGACCAGTTGTGGTGTCATGGTTTCAATGATTTTCCTGCTGTCCGGCCTACGGCGTTCGGTCGGACAAGTCAGCGACATCGCCGGTACCGGGATGCACCCATTCGGTGCTGCCGTCGCTCCAGTTTTCTTTCTTCCAGATCGGGACGACTTCCTTTAGCCGATCGATCAGGAATCTTCCCGCGTCGAACGCCTGATGTCGATGGGGACAACTCACGGCGACGGCCACACTGACATCGCCGAGTTCCAGATGCCCCAAACGATGCACAATTCCGGCCTCAATGACCGGCCAGCGCGAGCGGGCTTCGGCTTCGAGTTCTCGGAGTTTTGCTTCGGCCATTTCCGGATAGCCATCGTAATCGAGCGCAACGGTTTGGCGACCGTGAGTCAGCTCGCGAACCGTGCCGAGAAACAGCACGACGGCACCGGCCTGAGTCGATCGGACGGACTCGGTCAGCGCGGCAAAGTCGATGGGTTCGTGGGTGAGTTGAATCATTGGTGAGAATTTCATCAGCCGCCGCTGACGGGGGGGAATACGGCGAGGTCCGTGCGGCCGGCAACTCGTGTGGTGGGACCAGCGTAATCGTTGCCAACCGCGATGAGCAGGCTCGGCAGGATCAGTTGCAGCGCGGGGACTTGCTCACCCAAAACTGCTCGCAGGTCGGCGGCGGTTGCGGATTCCGAGAGGTCGAGTTCGAGCATCGCCGTTCCCGCGAGATCACGGGCACGAGCGAAAAGTTTCACAGCCGTTTTCATGTGACGACGAGTTTCCTGTTGGCTCGCTGGAGGCGTTGGCGAATCTCTGGCATCAACCCGTAAGACAACGCGAGCAACTTCAACGGATGCAGAGTCGGGATGGTCGTGCCTTGTTCCATCTGCAGCTTGCAACTGCTGCACTCGGTCAGGCCGATGTTGACGTCAGTTTCACGCATGTGCTGGATCAAATCGTGGCCGATCCGCAGCGAGATATCGAAGTTCTCACGGGTCAGACCGAACACGCCGGCCATGCCGGAACAACCTTTCTCGATGGCGAAAACTTCCAATTCGGGAATCTGCTCCAGCAGCTTGAGCACCGGGCTGCCGTGGTGCAAGGCTTTCAGGTGGCAGGGAGTGTGATAGGTTGCGGTCAACTTCAACGGGCCGAAGTCCGTTCTGAGTTGGTCCTTCGCGAGCAAACCCGCGAGGAAGTCGGTCGCCTCGACCACTTGATCGGCGACGACCTGCACGTCGGGATGATCGAGCAGTCGCGGATATTCATACTTCAAACAGAGTGCAGCGGCAGGTTCGGTGCAGATGATCGGGACTCCCTCGCGCGCGAGTTCCGAAAGTTCACGCACGTTTTGCTCGGCCACTTTGCGAGCGGCACCGAGGTCGCCGGCCGAGATCATCGCCATGCCGGAGACCGTTTGATCTTCCGGAACATGCACGCGCACGCCATTGTGATTGAGGATCGCCAGGAACGCTCGGCCGAGTTCCGGGTCGTGGTAGTTTGCGAAGTGATCGACGAAATAGACGACGGGCCGATCCTTGCCAAAATCGTGGGAGACTTCGGTCAGCTTGCGCGGGATCGAGTCCAGCAGCGGCTTGCGAGCGAACGACGGCAGCTTGCGTTGCCGATGAATGCCGACCGCCCGTTCTAGCAGCCAGCGAAAGGCCGGGTTGTTCAAACTCCAATTCACGAACCAACTCAGCAGGCAACCAATCGTGCCGAACGAATGTGCTCGCGACAGAATCCAGTGAGAGCGATCGAGGCCATGTTCCGTGACGTTGGCCGCTTTCGCCTCGATCATCATCTGCGGGATGTTGACGTTGGCGGGGCATTCCAGTTCGCACTGTTTGCAGTTGAAACACAGGTCGGCGATCCGCTTCATTTGCGAAGAAGCAAATTCCTGCGGCGAAAGATGGCCGACCAAGAAGTTGCGGACGATGTTCGCTTTCGCTCGCGGAGAGGCTTCCTCAGTCGGATCGACATGAAAGAACGGACACATCCGCAGGTCAGGGGACCGTGTGCGGCACATGCCGCAGCCGTTGCAAGTCGCCACCTGAGCCAGCAGTTCGTCCGGTTTCCACTTCAAGTGCAACTCGACAAGTGGCGTGGCCGGGGCACTCGCGAGCGCGGACGGCCGAAGGTTTTTAACCGTCAAATGCGGATCGTCGCTGACGATCTTGCCCGGGTTCATGATGTGAAGCGGATCGAAGATATCCTTGACCTGCTGAAAGACTCGATACAGCGAACCGTATTGCGAACGGAGAAAACTGGTGCGTGACAACCCGTCTCCGTGCTCGCCACTGATCGTGCCGCCGACTTCGAACACTGCTTGATACAAATCGCGAGCGAGCGCTTCAATGCGCGGGCCGTCGGCCGGAGTTGGATTGGGAAGAAACGGCCGCAAGTGAATTTGCCCAGCCGCCGCATGCGAATACAGCGACGCAATGACTTCGTGCTTTTGCAGGACTCGCTGCATCCGGCCGAGAAACTCGCGCAGCTTGTCCGGCGGGATCGCGAGCGCTTCGACGAACGGCTGCGGACGGATCGCTCCCTT
The DNA here is from genome assembly GCA_945861865.1 of Candidatus Kuenenia stuttgartensis. Classification (GTDB taxonomy): domain Bacteria; phylum Planctomycetota; class Planctomycetia; order Planctomycetales; family Planctomycetaceae; genus SXKJ01. The sequence goes on from CAMAWN010000045.1 coordinate 23,198, forward strand.
CACGCGATTGAGATGCGGCACGACTTTGCGCGGCAGCGACCACAGCAGTTCGGCAGAGTCGTAGTCATAGGCGTCCGCCGCCAAGTGGCCGTCGAAGCGTTTCGCCGTCTCGACCGCGAAGCGAATGCGGTCGCGAGCTTGAGTCTCGCTGAAGCCCGTTTGTTCGACGATCAATGCCGCCTCGGCGGTCGGCGGGATGATGTGCGAGAAGAAAGCGTCGGCCTCGCGGGCCAGCGTCAGCAATCGGCGGTCGAGCAAGTCGCACGCACTGGGAAGTTGATCGCTCAAGGCGTGAACCGCATCGACGGCCGCATCCAAGCTGGTGAACACCAGCAGCGCGACTCCGCGACCGGTTGGCAGCGGAGCCGTGTGCAACGTCGCGGCCGTGAACAGTCCCAGTGTTCCTTCGGAGCCGACTAACAGTCGCGCGGCATGCAGATGCGTGCGCGACAACACGCCGCGCAAAAAATATCCCGAACAGTTTCGCGGAATCGGCGGTTGCTTCTCGCGAATGAGGTTCTCGCCTTCGGACAAGATGCGAGCCAAGCGGCTGACGAGTCCCTGCCGAACTTCCACCTCGGTTGGCTTCAGGCCGGCGTCACTGCCTCCCAGCAACGAGGCCGCCAGTGCCGTGACGCTATCCGTCACAGCTCCCAACGGATCGCTCAGCAATGACTCGACCGCCGGCTTGCCAGCCTCTTTGAATGGAACCGCTGCTTCGAGCGGTTCGTTGCCGAGTTCGACGCACTGGCCTCCGGGCAGAACAACTTCAATCGAACGAACGTGGTCGCGTGTCGAACCGACTCGCATCGAGCGCGATCCCGCCGCATCCGTCGCCAACATGCTGCCAATCGTCGTGATGGAGGGGTTCGACGGGTCTGGCGGAAAGTAGCGGCCCTGCTCACGCAACACGCGGTTCAGATCGTCGAGCACGACACCTGCTTCGACGCGCACGGTGTCGGGTCCGATTTGTTTGATCTTCGTGAGGTGCCGCGAACAATCGACGATCAATCCGCGTCCGAGAGCACCGCCTGTCACGCTGGAACCAGCCCCGCGTGGGATCAGTGGAATCTTTTTCTCAGCCGCGTACTTGGCGAGTGTGATGACGTCCTCGCGACTGGTCGGAAAAGCGACTCCGAGCGGCTGGATCTGATACCAACTGGCATCACTGGCAAACATCGCGACCGTCAGCGCATCGCAGGCGACTTCGCCCGCAAACACGCCCGACAAGTCTTCGACGATGCGCTGCCGCTGGTCGTCCAAAAGTGATCCCTCCAGGAATTCCAAAACTCGAAATCCGAAGAGGAACTTGTTCAACCTTCGGGTTTCGAGTTTTGAGTTTTGGGCTTCTGTCCCATCTCTTCCAGCCGAATCGCCTCTTGCCGGTAGCGCTCGTGCAGTTCGAGGTTGAACCGTTCGTGCCGGCCGACGAGCGGCGTGTGGCGGTGCCGAGCGTGACACCGATAACACACCAACACGTCACGCATCAAAGTGTAGAGTACCCCATCCAGCAACGCGAACAGCAGCAACACGCCGATCGCCCAGGCCGGCATCATGTACCACCAAAAAATCGTGCTCACCAATGCTCCGGTGCCGACCATCAGGATGCCTAGCCGCTGCGGAAAATCCTTCTGCCGCCACAGGTCTCCGCAGCCGCAAACGACACAATTCGCCGGCTCAGTCGCCGCACGATTCTCTTCCGACACCGGCCGCTGCCAAGCACACGCGGAGCAGCGCAGCGCGATCGTCTCGCCTGTAATCTCGGCGACGTTCTGGCCATGACACGACGGACATTCAAAGACGATCCACATGAGGCAGTCTCAAATTTCAAATCTCAGATTTCACAACGGCAACTTCGTCTCATTGAGCAACAACGCTGCCGTCATGTCTCCAATGAATGCCAAGATCACACCGACAAACAGCACGCCGGTCGCCGCTTGCGTGTTGCGGTACTTCAAGATTCGCCAAACCATCAGGCTGACGACAAGCGGCCCGATGATTCCCGCCAGCCACCGCAGGCCGAGCCATGCTTTCGGCACTGCCGCCAATCGTAAGCTTGTCTCGGACGAGTTGAAGGCTTCGCCCCACAGCATGAGCACGACCGCAGCGGAAACAATGAGACGCAGCAGACACGCGACTCCCAAAAACAGATTGAGCCGTTTCAGCGGTTCAATCGACATCGTCGGTGTCGTCAAATACCAGTGTCCCAGCAACATGCCGACGACGGTGCTGCCCAAAAGACCCGCGCCGGCGAACTCGGAAGCGGCGATCAGTGCTTCGGTGAGTCGTGATGTCGCCACAGAACGCCCCATGCCAACGACCATTGTGTCGGCGATGTAAATGACGACGTTGGGCGTGAAATGTGGCACAACGATAAACGCCGTTGAGAGAAACAAAACGCCGAATCCAACTCGTTCCGCCCCCGTTCGGCGTTCCAGTGTCCACAACACAGAACCGACAAAGCCGAGAAGTCCGAGCAAAGCGATGAGTCCGACCGACAAACTCATCAAGATCGGAAGCCATCCGAGCTCAGACGAATGTGCGGCACCTGTGATGGATCGCACCTCCATCGCAGCCGACAGTGCCGCGAGCGTTCCCAAACCCATGGCCACCAGCATCTGAATCCGGAAGAATCCGGACGTCACCTGGCGGCGTGGCATCAGTGCCCACATCAGGCTCATGCCACAGATTAGACGCAATGCAAACTGAGCAATCATGTCGCCTGCTACCTCTGGTTAATCAGCGACATGACTTCGGCACGGCTGGATTGATTCGTCAGGAACAAGCCGCGGACCGCGCTGGTGATCGTGATGCTCCCTGGCTTCTTCACGCCGCGAATCGACATGCAGGAATGCTCGGCCTCCAGCACGACAACGACCCCTTTGGCATCAAGCTCCTTGTGCAGCAGGTCGGCGATCGTGTGCGTCATTCGCTCTTGCACCTGCGGGCGGCGCGAGACCTCTTCGACGACACGGGCCAGTTTGCTCAGCCCGGCGATCTTGCCATTCGGCAAATAGCCGACGTGTGCCTTGCCGATGAACGGCAGCAGGTGGTGCTCGCACATGCTGTTGAAAGTGATGTCGCGCACAAGCACCAACTCGTCGTAATCTTCCGTGAAGACTTTTTGCAGATGCCGAGCCGGCTCGGAATGCAGACCGGAGAACAACTCGGCATACATCCGCGCAACTCGGCTGGGCGTGTCGAGCAGTCCTTCGCGGTTCGGGTCTTCGCCGACCGCCGCCAGAATTTCACGAACCGCTCGCTCAATGCGAGGCAAGTCCACCGGTGTCGGATTCGCTGAGGAGTCGCTCACGATCTCGCTTTCGTTAAAGCAAAACACCGTCGGATCGGACTTCCGTTCCGGCGGCGCTAAAGGACGATCGTATTGTAGAAGCGACCTAGGCGGCGATCCACGCGCACGCCGAATTCAAAAACGGTACAACGGCAATCGGCTGTCAGCATTCAGCGTCCGGCCGAACGCCGTGAGCCGATCGCCGACAGCCATGTTACCGTTTTGTGTCGTCAAGATCGCAGCCGATTGCCATTGGTCGGCATTCCGACCACCACTAGAATCCGCCGCCTCATTGATCGGCCCTCGAAACTCAAGGACTTCACCGTGCGGATCGCGTACCTCGACTGTGTTTGCGGCATCAGTGGCGACATGACTTTGGCGGCGTTGATCGACTCCGGAGCGGACCTCGAACAAATCGTGCGCGGCATTGATTCGCTGGGCCTGCCGGACGTCAAACTGCATGTCGAGACGGTCGTCAAAGGGGGCTTCCGAGCGTTGCAGGTCGAAGTCGAGCACCCGGAACAACACACGCATCGGCATCTCGCCGACATTACCAAGTTGATCGAGAGTGCCGAAGAGCTGACCAAGTCCCAAAAGAAGCTCGCTCTGAAAATCTTCCAGCACATCGCCGAGGCCGAGGCCCGCGTGCATGGCACGACGCTCGACAAAATTCATTTTCACGAAGTCGGCGCGATCGATTCGATTGTGGACATCGTCGGTGTCGCGATCGGATTTGATTTGCTCGGAGTCGACGAAGTCATCTCCAGTCCCGTTCCGACCGGTCGCGGACGAATCGAGATCGCTCACGGCATCTGCCCAGTCCCCGCTCCCGGCACAGCCGAGCTACTCAAAGGCATTCCGCTGGTCGATCTGCCGGTCGAGGCCGAACTGACGACGCCGACCGGCGCGGCAATTCTGAAAGCTCTCGTGACGCGATATTCGGCATTGCCGGAGATGACCGTCGAAGCCATCGGCTACGGAGCCGGTGGCCGCGACTTTCCCGACCGGGCCAACCTCCTGCGACTGTTCGTCGGCGAAAGCACGACGCTGCCGGAATCCGACGAGGTCATCCAGCTCGAAACCAATTTGGACGACGTCTCGCCCGAGGTCATCGGCTACACGAAACAAAAACTGTTCGAGGCCGGCGCGGTCGAAGTTTTTACAACGCCGATCCAGATGAAAAAGAACCGCCCTGGCGTGCTGCTGAGCGTCCTCTGCCGACCGTCCGACATGGATCAGATGGAAGACATCATTTTCACCGAGACCGCGACATTCGGCATCCGCCGTTCGCTGATGCAGCGATCGAAGCGTGCTCGGCAGTCGTGCGTCATCGAAACTCCGATCGGTCAACTGCACGGCAAGCTCGGCTGGCGACACGGCGAGCGTCCGCTGTTCACGCCCGAATTCGAATCGTGCGCAAAGATCGCTTCCGAACGCCGAATCCCGATTCGCGAGGTTTATCGCACTGCCGAGCAGGCCTTTGCCGAGCACCTCGAAGCCGTGTTTGAGCAGCATGACCATGACCATGATGGCGATCACGATCATGATGGCGATCACGATCATGAGGGAGAACATGACCATGATTGTGGTCTCGATCAAAGCCATGACCACGATGCCGGTCATTCGCACGATCATGACCACAGCCACGACCATGATGTTGGTCATCAGCACGACCATGATCATTCACACGATCACGACGGCGGACATGACCACGATCACAGTCATGATCATGACCACGGGAAGAACAAAAAGAAGAAGAAACATTGATCGCGCCGTAGGCGGGGCACTCTTGCCCGTCCTCATTCGCGAAACGCAGGACGGGCAAGAGTCTTCCAAAGACAAACCCAAGGATGGGGAACAACGAAATGTCGCTACTCATCGCGGGAGCCATCGCCAGTGCAAGTTTGATCGCCGGCTTACTGGTCTCCATGTCGGAACAAATCCGAGTCAAATTGCGTCGGCGTCGTGAGGCCGCTCGTGACGAGCAACACCCGGCCAACGTCGTCGGCCTGAGTGAATCACGTCGCAGCAGCCCCGTTCCACCTGCGACCACGCCATCTCCGGATTCTCACGCGGCGGCCTATCGAGAGATTCTCAATGCCTTGAGAGACGACCTCGAGGAGGACATCGCCGAATGGGAGGTGATGCTGCAAGACTTCCCACAAGTCATCGGAGTGGAAGAACTCCGCGCGGCCGACGATCAGATGCACGAGCCAATGGTGGAAACGGCTCACGAGACGACGGCTGCGGATTCGCTTCCGGCGCGCGAAACGATCACACCGCTGCATCGCACGCGGCGCGTTTCGGCAGACGAACGAGGCATGATCCAGCGACTGCTGAGAACCGGCTTTGCGCCAGAGGAGATCGCTTTGTGGCTGAATCTTCCGCTGGAGCGGGTGCAGGAGTTTTTGCTGCGAGACTGACACGAACAAAGTCGACGAGTCACTTCGTGACTCGAATCGTTCCGGTCACGGAGTGGCCGGACTACTTTGCGGTGACGTTCGCTCGGCGTTTGATTCGCGGAAAGAATCGGCAGGCGATAAGACATCGCGATCGGCCCAAAGACGGCGACGATGATGACTAGCATCAGGCGGAACAGGCTGTCATCGACCATCACATTCTCCTCGGTACGATTACACGAGCCAACGGTCGATGACCTTGCCGCCGACGTCGGTCAGGCGGAAATCGCGGCCTTGGGAACGGTGCGTCAGTTTCAAGTGGTCGAGGCCGAACAGGTGCAGCAGCGTGGCATGGAAGTCGTTGACGTGGACAGGGTCTTTGGCGACGCCCCAGCCGATCTCGTCGGACTCACCGTAGATTTGGCCACCCTTGATGCCGCCGCCAGTCATCCACAGCGTGAACGAGAACGGATGATGGTCACGGCCAGAAGGGGGAGTTCCTGGCGTGCGGTTCTCGCCGAGCGGCGTGCGGCCGAACTCGGCTCCCCAGACGATCAACGTGCTGTCGAACAAGCCGCGCTGTTTGAGGTCTTTGATGAGCGCGGCGATCGGTTGATCGACGACCCAGGAGTTGTACCGCAGGTCGCCTTCGAGGTTGCTGTGCTGGTCCCAAGCCTCGTAGATGATGTTCACGAAGCGGACTCCGCGCTCAACCAGCCGCCGCGCGAGGAGACAGTTGCGCGGGAACGAGAGATGCGCGTCGAGCACGTTGCCGCGCCCGGTCGCTTGCGGATGCTGCGCTCGGTCGATGCCGTAGGAGTCGAGTGTCGTCTTGGACTCGCTGTTGAGGTCAATCAATTCCGGCGCGGCGGACTGCATCCGAAACGCGAGTTCGTAGCTGGCGATGCGCGACGCGATTTCCGGATCGTGAATCTCCGAGAGACGGTTCTCGTTGAGCGACTTGAGCGTGTCGAGTCCGCGTCGTTGCAACTCGGCAGGCAAACCGCTGGGATTCGACAAGTTCAAGACCGCCTCGCCCTGATTGCGGAACAGTACGCCCGCATAATGCGACGGCAAGAAGCCGTTATTCCACAGCGACGCTCCGCCGCTGGAGCCACGGCCGCTGGTCAGCACGACATAGCCAGGCAGGTTTTGCGACTCGCTGCCCAAGCCGTAGGTCAGCCACGAGCCGATGCTCGGCAAGCCGAACGTTGCCCGGCCGCAGCTCAGCAGCAGTTGGCCGGGGTGATGATTGAACTGCTCGGAATACATCGAGCGGATCATCAGAATGTCGTCGGCGCACGTCGCGATGTTCGGCACGAATTCCGAGAACTCCGTGCCGCACTCGCCGTGTTTGGTCCATTTGCGCGGCGAGCCCATCAGCACTGCACCCTCTTTCTTGATGAACGCGAATCGAACTTTCTCCAGCATCGACGTCGGCAACGGCTTGCCATCCAATTCGTTGAGCTTCGGCTTCGGGTCGTACAAATCCAGATGCGAAGGCGCGGCTGCCTGAAACAGAAAAATGCAGTTCTTTGCTTTCGGAGCAAACGCCGGCGGCTTGATCGCCAGTGGATTCGTCGCCTGCGCCGAGTCAACATTGGCCGCCAGCAATCCGTCGTTTGACAGCATCGCACTCAGCGCAGCGCCTCCCAAGCCACAAGCGGAAGAGGTCAGAAAATCGCGTCGAGTGCGTTCGATGTGATTCAGAAACGGAGTCATGCCAATTACTCCCGTGTGATAAATTCATCGAGGTTCAAAAGGATTCGAGCGGTCGCGATCCAGGCCGCAGTCTCGTCGGGTGATGCACCGCTGATCGTGACCGAACCGTTGAGTTTTTTGGCGTCGTCCTGGTGAGCTTGATAAAACTCGCGGTTCGCGGTGAGCAGTTGGGTCAGTTGGTGGAGTTCGCGGTCGCTCGGCGATCGGGCGAGGCAGAGCCGGACGGCTTGAGTCAGCCGTACGTTGTCATCGGACGCAGGTTGAGCCAGTAGCCGCTTCGCGAATGCTTGCGAGGCTTCCAAAAATGTTTCATTGTTGAGCGTGATGAGCGCTTGCAACGGCGTGTTGGAGGCTCGGCGTTCGACGCAGGTCAGGTTGGCGTCGGGACAGTCGAACGTCGTCAGATTCGGATGCGGGGCGGTTCGCTTGAAGAACGTGTACATGCCGCGGCGGTTGCGGTCTTCGCCGGTGCTGTTCGCCCATTTGAAGTTGCCGGCGTAGCTGAGGTCCGTGATGCCGGCCGGCATCGCGGGGAAGACGCTTGGTCCGCCAATCTTCTTGGACAGCAATCCGGCAACATCGAGGCTGAGGTCGCGGACGATCTCGGCTTCGACCCGCAAACGATTCTGTCTGGCGAGCAGTGTGTTCTGCGGATCGACTTCAAATAACTCCGAGCGATGTCGCGAGGCTTGGCGATACGTCGCGGACGTGACAATCAATTTAATGAGTGCTTTGCGTGACCAGGGAGTTTTCTCCCCCCCTCGAAACGTACTCGCCAACCAGTCGAGCAATTCCGGATGCGATGGCTTTTCACCTTGGACGCCGAAGTCGTTGACCGAGGCGACAATTCCGCGGCCGAAGAGTTGTCGCCAAATGTGATTGACCGTGACTCGCGGCGTCAGCGGGTTGTCGGGCGAGACGAGCCAGCGGGCGAGATCGAGCCGGTCAGCCTTCGATTTTTCGTCGCGAGATTTCATCGTCGGGAGGGTGGAGAACGCAGCCGGGACGACCTCCAGCTCTTTGATCGGGTCCAGGAACTCACCTCGCTTGAACACGAACGTCTGGCGTGGATCCTTGACTCGCTGAGTGATGACGCGAACGGTCAGTTCCGGCTTCGGCGGCTCCTTCTTTTTGAGATCGTCGAGTTGCTTGACCAATTTCTTGGTGGCCGCGTCGAGGCTGGAGTAGTAGTCGAGCAGTTGTTGCGTTTGCTCGGCCGACCGCTGATCAGGTTTGACGGCGAGCAATTTCTGGACGTTCTCCGGCAACGTGATCGACGGCTCGATACCCGTTTGCAGCGACAGCTTGAACCGGCCGATCGTGTGTTGCTGACCGTACAACTGGCGGAGTTGCACGCGGACAAACACTGAGCCATCGACCGCCAGCGGCTCTTTCAGGCCGAAGATCGTCCAATGCTCTTTGCCGTACTGTGGCGCGATGGCCCAGCCGGTGTCCTCTTTGCCGTCGATGACATCGACGGCTCGCCACGGCTTGTCGGCTTGCTCGAAGTCCGCTTTTGCTCCAACGAATTCCAACTTGCGGGCGTTCGCGAAATCGGCGGTCGGCGAGACTTCGACGATCATCTCACTGAGCACGAAGTTGCCGTGAGCGACTCGGCCCGGACCTTTCGCTGGCAGCGAGTTGTCCGGCAGCACATCCAACCGCAGCGCGGTGACTCCCGCAACCGTCGTCTTGCCGGTGATCGTGTACGTGGCAGAGTTCGGGTTCTCACCATTCGCCAAGAATGAGCCGTCCTTTTGAGCCGCGAACGTCACGTTGCCGTCGCTCGCGACTTTCAGTTCGTCCAGTGCGTGCAGCTTCAATGGCTGAGCCGTCGATTCCGCGAGCGCCGCTTGCACCTTGGATTCCCAGGTCGCGAAAGCATCGCCGAGCTTCGCTTGTTCAGCCCGCAGTTTGACGGTGACGTCAGCGACCTCGGCATCGTGCGCGGCCTTGGCTTTCTCGTACGCCGCGACCTCTTCTGGCGACTTCGGAACGATGCTCGTTTCCTCGTCGCCGTTGTTGAACGCGGCAAAGAGCTGGTAGTACTCGCGCTGGCTGATCGCGTCGTACTTGTGCGAGTGGCAGCGGGCACAGCCGACAGTCAGTCCCAACCAGACCGCGCCGGTCGTTTCCGTGCGGTCGAAGCAGGCTTCGACTCGCCATTGCTCTTTGTCCGTGCCCCCTTCGGTGTTCGTCAGTGTCTGCCGATGAAACGCCGTCGCCAATTTTTGCATCGCCGTTGCGTTCGGCAGCAAGTCGCCGCCAATCTGCTCGACGGTGAATTGATCGAACGGCAGGTCATTGTTGATCGCGTCGATGACCCAGTCGCGCCAGCGATAGGCATCGGGACGCGGGTTGTCTTTTTCGTAGCCGTCGCTGTCGGCGTACCGAGCCATGTCCAGCCAATGCCGGCCCCAGCGTTCACCAAAGTGCGGTGACTTGAGCAGCCGATCGACCAACATCTCGTCGGCATTCGGCCGCGAGTCTTTCACAAACTCATCAACTTCTTCGATCGTCGGCAACAGGCCGAGCAGATCCAAATTCAATCGCCGGATCAGCGTGTGGCGATCCGCTTCGGGCGACGGCGCGATGCCGCGTTTCTCCAACTCGGCCAGCACGAATTGATCAATGGGATTGCGAACCCAGTCGCTCTTCTTGACGGCAGGTGCCGCGACGTGACGAATCGGTTGATATGACCAATGCGTGTTCTTGGCTGCCTTCTTTGGCGACTCGTCATTCGGCCACACGGAGCCTTGGTCGATCCACGCGCGCAGGATGCCGACCTCTTGCGGTTTGAGTTGTGGGCCATCGGGCGGCATCACCGCTTGCGGATCAACGCCCGCAACGAGCACGATCAGTCGGCTACGTTCACTGTCACCAGCCGCGATCACCTGACCGATGTCGCCTCCACGCAACAGCGCGTCGCGGCTATCCAGACGCAATCCGGACTCTTGCTTCTTCGCTCCGTGGCAGCCCCAGCAATGTTTTTCCAAGAGTGGGCGGACATCCTTCGCGAAGTCGATCTTGCGGTCAGCCGGCGGAGGCAGTTTGTCAGCGGCCAGCGTGAACGATGTCGCGACGACAACGATTGCCGCAAGAAATAGAAATCGCGGAGTCATGGACAGGTCTCCGGGAGGCAGTCGGGGTGAGATCGTCTGAGGGGCAGGGCAGGAACGAACAACATTCTGCCGAGAGGCGGTGGCTGGCGAAAGTCTGCTCGTGAAATGCAAAGGGACTCACGAATGTGAGTCCCTTGCCGAGTGCCGTGGGGGAGGTTTGCAACCTGCCTGTCTGGAACTGTCCTTCGTCCGGGCAGGTAGTAAACCTGCCCCACGAATTAGTCGCGTTTCACCGTCGCGGAGGTGGCACGGCTGTTCTTGGCCGAAGCGACCGCCGACTTGCCGGAATTCTCTTCACGCTCTTTCACACGAGCCACCGCCGTGACGTGGATATTCTTCGCACGAGCCAGAGTCTCGGCC
>CAMAWN010000046.1 GCA_945861865.1 Candidatus Kuenenia stuttgartensis
GAATTCGGTTGGCAACACGACCGCCAGCACGGTCAACAGCGCCGTCGTCTGAGCGATCACGATGCGGCGGGAAAGCTGTAGCACGGCGGCAGTCTTTCGCAGATCTCGGTGGGAAAGGGGCGGCTTGCGGACGTTTCGGTGGCGGATCATACTCGGCCAATCATGGCTGAAACCACGCAGCGAGTCGCTTTCATCACCGGCATCTCCGGGCAAGACGGCTATTACTTATCGCAGTTGCTGATCGGAAAAGGCTACGACGTGCATGGCCTGATCCCATGCAATGCTCCCGATATCGGTGAGCCTCCGGGGCTCAATCTGCATTACGGTGATCTCGCGGACGGCAGCAACTTTGATGCGTTGCTCGACACGATCAAGCCCGACGAGTTCTACAATCTCGCGGCGCAGAGCCATGTGCGACTGTCGTTCGATCTGCCGATTTACACGGCCGACGTCACAGGCGTCGGCGTGCTCCGTTGGCTCGAAGCGATTCGGAAACATCAGCTCCGCACCGGCCGCACGGTGAAGTTCTATCAAGCCTCATCCAGTGAGATGTTCGGCAAAGTGAAAGCCTCGCCGCAGAACGAAGAGACACCGTTTCACCCGCGCAGTCCGTATGGTTGTGCGAAGGTCTTCGGCTACTGGCAGACGATCAACTATCGTGAGTCCTACGGCCTGTTCGCCTGCAACGGCATCCTGTTCAATCACGAATCGCCGAAGCGCGGCGAGGGTTTCGTCACTCGCAAAATCACGCGAGCCGCCGCCCGCATCAAGCTCAGCCTGCAAGACAAACTCTCGCTCGGCAATTTGGACTCGAAGCGGGATTGGGGGTTCGCAGGGGACTACGTCGAGGCGATGTGGCGGATGATGCAACAAGCTCAACCCGATGACTTCGTGGTCGCCACCGGCGAGACGCACACGATCCGCGAATTCCTGGATGCGACCTTCCAGCACCTCGGCCTTGATTGGAGCCAGTACGTCGAACAAGACCCACGGTTTCTTCGCCCGGCGGAAGTCGATGTTTTGTGCGGTGACGCCAGCAAGGCTCGTCGAGTCCTGGGCTGGGAGCCAAAAGCCTCGTTCCGAGAATTGGCACAAATGATGGTCGAGGCTGACCTGGAACTGGCCCAGCGGGAAGTGAGCCGATAGTTTTCCAGTTCGCCAATAAGTCCCCTGTCGCTACGAGATCAAATGACTTCCGAACCCATCGAAAATGCTGACAACGCTGAGTTGCCGACCTCTGATGAATCCTTGCCTCCGGTCGAACCGCCGTCGGCGAAGTTCATCGTGCAACTGTTTGTCGTCCCGGGCTTGATCGTGGTGGCGATCGTGGGTGTCTGGCTGTTGTTCGGCAAACTCGCGTCGGCCGAGCAGGATTGGCAGGCGTTGGTCGCCGACATGAAAAGCAGCAACGAACATCGCCGTGGCCGAGGCGCGATGGGATTGGCTCAAGCGTTGGCCGCCGATCGGAATCGCAAGACCGATGGTCCGAGGCTCGCTACGAACCCGCAGGTCGCTCAGGAGTTGTCGAATTTTCTAGCGGAATCATTGAAGAGCACTTCGCAAGAGAAGGCCATTATTGCACAGCAAGACCTGTTGACGCAGGCGCTCGGTTTCATGGATGTGACGGAATTTGTGCTCCCGGTGTTGCGTGAGGCGATGCAAGACACTCGGGATCGCGAAGTTCGCAAAAACGCCGTGCGATCGGTCGCGTTGATCGCTGATCGAGCGAAGCAACGCGGCGATCCGCTGACGGATCCGGGCATCATTGAAGAGTTGTCCGTCGTCTCCCGTGACGCCGATTCGCTGACGCGATCACTGGCGGCGTACACGCTCGGATTGTTTCCGATCGATTTGGTGCGTCAGCCGCTGACTGTGCTGCTTTCCGATGCGGATTCCATCACGCGTGCGAACGCGGCGATCGCGTTCACGCGACACAACTCGCTCGACGGCTTGCCGGTGCTCGTCGACGTTCTCAAGTCCGCCGCAGAGCAGAAGCAGGCCGTGCCCGCTGGCGATGTTGGACCGATTGCGACGACGAACTCTCTCAAGGCCATCCGTGACTTGGCGTTGCTCATTGACGAGGCAACGCGAGTCAAAATCGTTCACGATGTGGAAGTCATTGCGTCCGGATACCCCGAAGCGCGGATTCGATTCGAAGCGGCTCAAACCCTCGCAACACTGCGCGGCTCTGGAAATTAACGGCGGTCAAACGCGATGCAGACTCACGAGCATGTCGCAGCGACAGATCATGCCGATCCACCGGTCGGTTCGCAGATTGACTATCGCTATTTCATGAACTGCGTGCATTGCGGGCTGTGTACTTCGGCCTGCCCGACGTATCTCGAAACCGGCAACGAGAACGACAGCCCGCGCGGTCGCATCTATCTGATGCGAGGCGTGGTCGATGGTCGCATCGCGCTGACGGACACCGTCAAGCATCACTTGGAACTGTGCCTCGACTGCCGAGCCTGCGAGACGGCGTGTCCTTCCGGCGTGCAATACGGCCGGCTGATCGAACCGTTTCGCGTGGAGATGCAGCAACGCGAACTCGCTGCCGGTGACTCGACAGCCAACGGTTGGTTTCAGAAGTTTATTCTTTACGGCCTGTTCCCGTACGCGAGCCGTCTGCGCTGGGCACTCACGCCTGCGCGATGGGCACAGCGATTGGGATTGGATCGTCTTGCCGATGGTCTCGGGCTGACGAAGTTGCTGCCCAAGCAGCTTCAGCGGATGCAGGCATTGCTGCCGAAATTGCCCTCGCCGACTCCGCGATTGCCGGAAGTGCTGTCGCCGGTCGGCAAGCGACGTGCGCGAGTCGCGCTCTTCACGGGTTGCGTCGCGGACGCGATGTTCGGGCCGACGAATTGGGCGACGGCTCGCGTGTTGCAATACAACGGCTGCGAGGTGGTCGTGCCTCGCAATCAAGTCTGCTGCGGAGCGATCCACTATCACAGCGGAGCCGGCGATCCCGCGTTGCAATTGGCTCAGCAGAATGCCGCCGCCTTCAATATGGACGACGTCGATGCCGTCATCATCAACGTCGCCGGTTGCGGTTCGATGCTGAAGGACTACGGCCATGTCGCTCATGAACTCGCTCCGGCCGATGACGCGACGCGGCAACGGCTCGACAAGTTCGCTCACAAGGTCAAAGACGTGTCCGAGTTCTTGATGTCGCTGGGACCGATCAAGCCGACCGGTGAAATCAAACTGCGAGCGACTTACCACGATGCTTGCCATCTCTGCCACGCGCAGAAAATTCGCGAGCAACCTCGCGACCTGCTGTCGCTGGTGCCCGGTCTCGAACTCGTCCCGCTGGCCGAGAGTGAGATTTGCTGCGGAGCGGCCGGCAGCTACAACCTGACTCAGCCAGAGATGGCCGCGCAGCTCGGACGTCGCAAGTTGGAAAACATCCTGAAGACGAACGCTCAAGCGGTCATCACCGGTAACGCTGGCTGCTCACTGCAACTGCAAATGCAACTCCGCCAATCCGGCCACGACATTTGGGTCGCTCACCCGATGGACGTGCTCGACTTGAGTTACCGCCAACAACAACCCGCGTGCCTGCGATAGCTTGCTCCGCATTCCGCTCTCTGAATTCACTCGCTCATGATTAAAGCAGTCGCCTTCGACCTTGACGGTCTGATGTTCAACACCGAGGAGATTTTCCACGAAGCGGGTGTCGAGTTGATGCGTCGGCATGGCTGCGAGATGACCGATGAGTTCTTCACGCTCATCATGGGTCGCCGAGCCGAAGAGGGTTATCCGTTGCTGGTCGAGGCCGCCGGACTCAATGTCGATCCGATGCAGCTTTGGCGGGAGTCACATGACTTGTTCTTGGCGATGCTCGACGAGCAGATCGCTCCGATGCCGGGGTTGTTTGAACTGCTGGATCACATCGAACGGAGCGGATTGCCCAAAGGAGTCGCGACCTCTTCGGACAGCAAGTACCTGCGGCGCATTCTCACACGGTTTGAGATTTTCGACCGCTTTCACATGACGTTGACAGCCGAAGATGTCACGAATGGCAAGCCACATCCGGAGATTTACCTCAAGGCGGCCGCTCGGCTGGGAGTTGATCCGCACGAGATGCTCGTCCTCGAAGACAGTCACAACGGCAGCAAAGCCGCCGCCGCGGCCGGTGCCTACAGCATCTCGGTTCCGCATCAGCACAGCCGGAATCAGAACTTCACGCACGTCCGGCATGTGGCCAGCAGCTTGATTGATCCGGTGGTGCTCGACATGCTTCGACCAACCTGAAAGGAGTCCGCGATGTCTGTCGCTGACGAAAGTCTGATCGCCGTCTTTGTCGATTTTGAAAACCTCGCGCTCGGTGTGAAGGACATGCACCAGGGGGAGTTCAAGATTCAGTTGGTGCTCAAGCGGTTGCTCGAAAAGGGGCGGCTGGTTTTCAAACGCGCCTATTGCGATTGGAGCGGCTACGGCCACGCGGTGCGCGAGTTTCACGGGAATGGCATCGAATTGATCGACGTCCCGCACACGCGGCAGAGCGGCAAGAATAGCGCGGACATTCGCATGGTGGTCGATGCGCTCGACCTGTGTTACTCGAAGAACCACATCGACACGTTCGCGCTGCTGTCCGGTGACAGCGACTTCTCGCCGTTGGTCAGCAAGCTCAAGGAGAACAACAAGCGCGTCATCGGATGCGGCGTGAAGAATTCGACGTCCGACATGTTGATCGCCAACTGCGACGAGTTCATTTACTACGACGACCTGGTTCGCATGGTGCAAAGGGCGAAGGCCGCCGCTCGCCCACCGAAACTCAGGGATCCTCACAAAGAGAAGGAAACTCCAAAGGAGAAGGAAGACACCGACAAGAAGCAGGAAGCGATCGAGTGGCTGTGCGAGATCGTCCGCTCTCAACAAGCCGACTACGAGTCGCTCTGGGGTTCGCAGGTCAAGCAGACGATCCGCCGCGTTCACCCCGGCTTCAATGAGGCGTATTACGGTTACAAAAGCTTCACGGACCTCATCAAGGACGCCGAGAATCGGGGCCTGCTCCGCCTCGAATACGACGAGGCTCGCGGCAACTACAAAGTGAAATTGAAGGAAGACTAGGCTTGGTCAGAAAACCTTTATCCTGTTGAAGTACGCAGTACGGCTGGATGAACGCCAGCTTGAGCATGCCACTCAAGTTTTAGCGGTCTTCTCAAATCGCGAGAAAATGCGACGACGTTCTTTGAGCCCTCCCTCAAGCGTTCGATGATGTTCCGTTGGCGATCAGCGTCACGATTGAACTCGACCGGACGGGCGTCGCGATCTCGGAGGCGAAAGTTGCTCAACCTTCCAAGCCGTCCATGCGGCCATTGCTGTCGCCGAAAGCGTCGCTGGGCGCATTCATCCGGTCGAACAGCGACAGGAACAGGTTATTGAGCGGCGTTTCCTGTTCGATCTTGATGAACCGCCCCGGCTTCACCGAGCCACCGCCTTGTCCCGCGAGAATGATCGGCAGGTCGTGGTGCGAGTGCGCGTTGCCGTCACCCAGTCCATTTCCGAAGAACACCAGGCAGTGATCGAGCAGCGTTCCTTCCCCCTCTTTGACCGCCTTGAGTTGTTGCAGGAAGTAGGCGAACTGTTCCATCTGATACTTGTCGATCTTCTTGAGCTTCTCGACTTTGTCCGCCTCGTTGCGGTGGTGCGACAGTTCGTGATGTCCCTCGTTGACGCCGACCGACGGGTACGTTTTGTTGCTCCCCTCATTCGCGACCATGCAGGTGATGACCCGCGTGGTGTCGGTGCGAAACGCGAGCATCATCAGGTCGTACATCAACCGCAGGTGTTCGCGGCTGTCTTTGGGGATGCCTTTCGGAATCTCGTAGTCCGGTCGCGAGTTCTTCGCCTGAACTTCGGCCTGTTCGATGCGTGTCTCGATCTCGCGGACGCTGGTGAAGTACTCGTCGATCTTCTGCCGATCCGTCTGGCCGAGTTTGTCTTTCAGCTTGGCCGCATCGCCGGCCACGACATCCAGCACGCTCTTGCGATACGCCGCCCGTTTGGCCCGCACTGCGGGATCGTTTTCCTCGCCGCCGAACAGCCGCTCGAAGACCAGACGCGGGTTGATCTCTTTGGCCATCGGCGTTGATTCCGACTTCCACGAAATCGTGTTCGAGTACGCACAGCTATATCCTGAATCGCAATTGCCCGACGTGCGTCCCGGTTCGATGCCGACTTCCAGTGACGGCATCCGCGTCAGGTGTCCGATCTTCGACGCGATCCACTGATCCGCCGACATGCCGACCTTGATGTTCGCCCCCGCCGTCTTCACGGGATGCGCCCCGGTCAGCAAGCTGGCCGCCGACCGAGCGTGATCTCCCGGCCCATCCCCTTTGGCGCGACCGTTGTCCTGAGCCAACCCGCTGATGACCAGCAGATCGCTCTTGAGGGGAGCCAGCGCTTCGAGCGATTCGACCAACTCAAAGCCTTCGCCCGGAGTCTTCGGGAACCACGCCGACTGAATCACACCGTTCGGCTGCGACACAAACGCCATGCGTGTCGGAATGCTCTTCCCGGCTGCCGCCGCTTTCTCAGCCGGCGCTGACAACGCATGCGTCGCCAACATCGAATCGAGCACCGGAAGAGCAACCGCCGCTCCCAAGCCTTGCAACAGCATCCGGCGTGACAACAACCCTGAACCGGAAAATGCGCGCTGAGTGGCTCGTTGAGCCGAGGTGCGGGAGTGCATGCATCGAGTCCTGGAAATGGCCCTAGTTCAAGTGGTCAACCACCGAGAAATGCTATCGACCGCGCTGCGGCAAGAGTATTCCCAAAACTGGAGGACTGGCGGCCGGACTCACGACGCAAATTGCCCCGGCGAGGCTGCCACCGCTAGCCCGACGCGCCAGCGAGGGGTTCCTTCCGCTGCCTCTCGCTGGCGCGTCGAGCTAATTTCCCCGCCCCCCATGACGATCGAGCCGCCAACGCCCGTTGACCAGCCGTCACCCCCTCTTGATGGCCTCGGGAGCCCCATTGATGGCTCCGGGAGGTCTCTTGATGGGTCGGCGAGGCCAGTTGATGGCTCCGGGAGGTGTCTTGATGGCTCCGGGAGGTGTCTTGACGGGTCCGGGAGGTGTCTTGATGGCTCCAGGAGGTGTCTTGATGGGTCGGGGAGGTGTCTTGATGGGTCGGGGAGGCCTCTTGATGGCCCGTCGTGCTCCATTTTTCAGCAGGCGAGGTCTCTTGATGAGGAAAATGGCCCTCAGCTACAGATCAATAGTCCTCCCCGACCCGTCAATGGCCCTCGACGGCTCATCAAGCGACCTCCCCGACCCATCAAGACGCCTCCCCGACACAAAAATCCTCCTCCCCGACCCATCAATGGTCCTCCCCGACCTATCAAGACACCTCCCGGACTCATCAAGAGAGCTCCACGACCCATCAAGACGCCTCCCCGGCTGAAAAATGCCGCTCGGCGGCTGAAAAAGACCGCAGCCGGACAGAAAAAGGCCGCTCCCAGGTCCATCAATCCTGCGGGCCAAGGGCACTCCTCTCAATCATTCGACCTGGCCATCGCCGCGCCGCATTTGGAAGGGCTCGCTGAGCACGATCTGGACGATGAGCGTTGAGAACCGATAACCGTCGGTGGCGTGCGTGTCGAGAATCTTGTCGATCGCGCAACGATCGTAGAAATCGAGGCCACGACCGATCGCGTAGGTCAGCAGCTTCTCGGCGAGGCAACGGCTGAATTGTTTGCTGCGGCCTTTCAGAATCGCAATCAATTCTGTCGAGCCGTTGAATTTGTCGCCGCTGGGCAGAATGCCGGAAGCGTCAATCGCGTGCTGACCGTCACGTTCACGCCAGCGGCCGATCGCGTCGAAGTGCTCGAAGCCGAAGCCCAGGTCGTCCATCTGGCGGTGACACGAATGACAGATCGCGTTCTCGCGGTGCAGCTTCAATTGCTCGCGCAGCGACGCGCCCGGCTGAGCTTTCTGTGTCTCTTCCAGACTCGGCACGTTCGGAGGCGGAGGTGGCGGTGCGGTGCCCAGGATGTTTTCCATGATCCACTTGCCACGCTTCACGGGCGATGTGCGGCCGGGGTTCGAGGTCACGGTCAGGATGCTGGCCTGAGTCAGCAAGCCGGCGCGGCCGCTGACGCCGTCGAGCGACACCTTGCGGAACTCATCGCCCCGCACTCCGTCCATGCGGTAATGCTTCGCGAGCCGCTCGTTGACGAACGTGAAATTGCCGCCGAGCAATTCCAAGGTGCTGAGGTCTTCATGCAAGACGTGCTCAAAGAACCGCGTTGTCTCGCGGAGCATGTCGTCGCGAAGCTCTGGCGAGTAATCCGGAAACTTCGTGGTGTCGGGAGTCAGTTCCTCGAGGCCCCGCAGGTTGAGCCACTGCAGCGCGAAGTTCTCGACGAGCGCTTCCGAGCGTTTGTCTTGCAACATCCGTTGGACTTGCTGCTGGATCACGTCCGGTTTGCGAAGTTCATTCTTCTCGGCCAGAGAAAGCAGTTCTTCGTCGGGCGTTGAACTCCACAGGAAGTACGACAGCCGCGTGGCCAGCTCGAACGGACTGATGTCGTGCCGAGCCTGCGGATCGTTCGGGTTCGCATCCGCTTCGACGCGGAACAAAAAGTTCGGAGAACAGAGCACCCCTTGCAGTGCGAACTGCATCCCGCGTTCAAAAGGCTCGCCTTGCGAGACGGCCGTCTCGACGAGCGGCACAAAGCGATTGATCTCCTCGTCGGTGACGGGCCGACGGAAGGCTCGCCGCATCAGCGGACGCAGGTTCTCGCGAACGGCCTCCGCCAGTGGGCGTGTTGCGGTCGGTATCGCGGCGAGCAGCTTGCGATGCGGCTCCGGCAAGTCCTCCTCACGCACGTCGAGCGGGCCGGCAACTTCCAGCCATCCGATGTAGAGATTGCGGTCTTTGCCTCCGCGTGTGGCCTTCGGATCGTAGAAGTCATTCGTAAACGCGGCTCGGAATTTGTGGTCCCCTTTGGAAACCCGGAGTTTGAATTCGTACTCGTCCGATTCGCGGCGGCCTTTGACTTCAAACGTGTGGAACGGCTGGCCGTCGAGGGCGAATTCCATCTTCGCCAGTTCGCTGCCCGCCTGATCGGCCGCCGCTTTGGCTCGCAAAAGGTACTCGCCGTCACGGGGGAATTTGTGCTCGGCAACAACGTTGCCCACCGAATTGATTCCATAAGATTCTCCCTGATCTTCGGCCGCGCCGCCGGGTTGCAATTGCTTGCCCGCGAAACGCGTCTTGCGGGACTTCGCGGGATCGGCAGCACTGATGACCTGCTCGCTGATCTTCTCGGCCGCATCGAGATACTTCTCCATCAGCAGCGGCGAGACCGACAGCACGTCGCCGATGTTGTCGAAGCCATAGCCGACATCGTCCGAGGGAAAATCCTTCGCCGGCTCGAAGTCCACGCCGAACAGATCGCGGACGGTGTTGTTGTACTCGGAGCGATTCAATCGCCGCACGGTGACTCGGCCAGGATCGCGTTCGAGCTTGCAGTCGATGTTGAAAAGCTTGTCCTCTAACCACGATGCGACCGCAAGATAATCGTCATGAGTCGGCCGCTCACGGCCCTCTTCGACGGGGGGCATGGCTTCGATCTGCAACATCGGGAGCACCTTCTCCCAAACTTTGCGTCCCTTTTTCACCGACTTCTCGCTGTCGAAGTTGTGCAGTGCGATGCCTCCTTCGGGATCTTTCTCTCCGTGGCATTCCACACAATGCTTTTTAATGAACGGCGCGACTTGCGTTTGAAACGTGTCCGGCTTCGCGGCTTCGACTCGCTGCGGTTCGACAGCACCTGTGCCCCACATCACGACACCGACGAGCACGATCACACCGACACCGCAGGCGCTCCACAACGGCCACAACCGCTGAGCGACGGATTGCGTGGGATGTCGCGCCTTCTGAGCTCGCGTCGGGAAAGCCGACTGCGACGTGACGGCTGGCCGCTTCATCACGGCGGCGTAATTGCGTTCGACCGCTCGTTCAAAAGCGGTCGCAGCCGGCACCGTGTAAGCCGCTTGGCATTTTTCAACGGGGCAACGTCCCTGCTTGCCGGAGTGCCGAGCATCGACTTTAAAAATCGCACCACATGCAGCGCATGTCATCGGAATCAATTGTTTGGTGGGCTTGGCGGACATCGAGCTTTCAACGAGGGCGGGGAGGAACGCGGGGCGTATCGAGACGATGCAGGCAGTTTACCCGGCGATTTCCGGCCGGGACAGCCGCTGGTGGCGAACTCGTGAACCGGCCTGACGGTCTTGTCGGACAACCATTAAACTACGCCTGCTCAACACCCGGCCGCCGCTTCTTCGCGATCGATTTCATGCCTCAAGCCGCCACTTCGCTGCGATCTGTCGCCGTCCTGACGTTGCTGACGCTGGGACAAATGGGGCTGCAATTCGCTCTGCAACTGCTGCTGGCGAAGTGGTTCGGCACCGCTTCGGAGATGGATGCCTTCGTCGCGGCATCCACGTTGCCGCTGGTGGTCAGCGGGCTGCTGGCCGGAGCATTGGCCTCGGCGTTCGTGCCGGTGTATGTGCAGACTCGCGAACAATCCGGCGAGTCTGCCGCGTGGTCGATGGCGGTGCAGCTTGTCTGTTGGCTGTCTCTGTTCACGCTTTTGTTGTGGCAAGTCGCGAAACATTTCGCTGAGCCGTGGATGCGAACGCTACATCCAGGCTTCGACGACGAACAAATCTGGCGCACGGCCGAACTGTTTCAAACGTTATCGAGCCTCATGGTCTGGAACAGCCTGAGCGGGTTGGCTCGCGCGTGGAATCACTGTCATGGACGTTTCGCCGTGACCGGGTTCGCGGCGTTGCTCGGAAACGCCGTCACGGTCGCACTGGCCTGGCGCGGCGGACCGAGCGGCGGCATGGACAAGATCGCACAAGCGGTCAGCATCGGAGCGGTCATCACGTTGGCGATCCAGATGCCGTGGGTCGGCATCTTCTCACGCGGCTGGCCAGTGACGAAAGAATCACAGGCCGGAGTCAGACGCTGCTTCGTGTTGATGTTGCCGCTGGCCATTGGCCTGGCGTGCAATCAACTCGATCCACTTCTGGATCGGTATCTCACGTCGCCGTCGCCGGGGAGCGTCTCGCAGCTTGGTTACGCATCGCGTCTAGCCGCTGCGGTACTGACTCTGAGCACGGGCGGCCTCGCTGTCGTGGCGTTCCCGGCTCTCGCGAAACATGCGGCTGAACGCGACGACGAAAAGCTGCGTGCCGAGATCGCTGCCGCGTTGCGATTCCTGACGCTGTTGCTGGTGCCGGTGGTTGTTTCTCTGGTGTGGTTCGCCAGTCCGTTGATTCGAGACTTGTTGCAGCGTGGCCGGTTCTCGGCAGAGGACACGCACGTAGTGTCGTCCACGTTGGTGATGCTGTGTGGTTTGATTGTCGGCGGCAGCTTGGGTGAGATCGCCGCGAAAGTGTTTTATGCGTGGCAGAATACTCGGACGCCGGTGATCGTCGGGTTGATTGGTTTCAGTATCGGCGCGGCGTTGAAGTTTCATTGGGTTCAGCCGCACGGCATCCTGGGCTTGGCGGCGGCGACGTCAGCGTATTATCTGCTCAATGTGGTCGTGCTGCTGGGATTGATCGCCCTGCGTCTGGGATTGGGAATTTTTCACGGAGTGCTCGGCACGCTGGTCCGAGTGGCGATTGCCTCGGCGGCGGCAGCGGGTGTCGGTTCGCTTCTGTTGCGAACCTCGTTGCCAGGTCCATCGCTGTGGGGAGCGGCGGCTGGCAGTGTCACGCTGCTGATCGTGCTCGTGTTGCTGCGTGACGACGTGGCTTGGCGAGCGGTACGAATGGTGCTTCCCGCTCGGACGCAGGAGCCGCGATCGTGAGCAACCCGTCCTCCAAACATCAACAGCCCGGATGCTCGAAAGCCGCCGGGCTGTTGCGTTGAATTGAACCTCGAACTTTAGACCGCGCTTTCGCCGGATTCTCCGGTTCGGATGCGGACGACGTTTTCCAGATTCGAGACAAAGATCTTGCCGTCTCCGATCTTGCCGGTGCGAGCTCCCGCCACGATCGCGTCGATCGCGGCTTGAACTTGACCGTCGGTGACGACGACTTCGAGTTTGGTTTTCGGCAGGAAGTCCACGGTGTATTCCGCACCGCGATACTGCTCCTTGTGACCTTTCTGGCGGCCGAACCCTTTGCACTCGGTCACGGTCATGCCGACCACGTTGATCTTGGTCAGCGCTTCTTTCACTTCTTCCAATTTGAAATGCCGGATGATGGCTTCGATTTTTTTCATGGGTGATTCCTAAAAAATGTCGCCGACAGCGAGTCCCTCGGCGACGAGAAATGTGAAGTCTGCGAATGATTACGTCAGGCGGTAGGCCGCTTCGCCGTGTTCCGCCAAGTCGAGTCCTTCGTCTTCGGTCTGTTCATCCACCGTGAAGCCGATCGTCTTGTGAATCAGCGTTCCGATGATGATAGTGCAGACGAAGGCGTAGACTCCCGTGGCCAGCAGGCCCTGCACTTGCAGCGAAAACTGGTCGAAGCCGCCCATCACCGGACGCACAGCGAAGATGCCGACGAGCAACGCTCCCAGCGCTCCACCGACTCCGTGGACACCCACCACATCGAGCGAATCGTCGTACTTGATTTTCTGCTTCGCCAGGACCGCGAAGAAGCACACGATGCCACCAATCAGGCCGATGAACAGCGCCGATCCCGGACTCACATGCCCCGCGCACGGGGTGATCACCACGAGTCCCGCGACCATCCCGGAGCCCACTCCCAAGGACGTCGGTTTTCCAGAGTGCAGCCATTCGGCAACCATCCACGATCCCGCCGCCGCGCTGCCGGCAATGGCGGTCGCGGCGAAGGCCATCACGGCGGTCGCTCCGGCCACCGGCAGATAATCTTTTCCGATGGCGACGGCCGAACCTGCGTTGAAGCCGAACCAGCCGACCATCAGCATGCCCGCCCCCAGCAGAGTCCAGCCAATGCTGTGCGGCAAGAATTGTCCGCCGGGATAACCGCGCCGCTTGGGCAGGATCAGGATCAATGCCAAGGCCGACACGCCGGCCAGCACATGCACCACGGTGCCGCCGGCGAAGTCCAGCACGCCTTTCTGGAAGAGCCAGCCGTTGACGTTCCAGACCCAGTGACAGACGGGGTTGTAAACGACGGTCGCCCACAGCAAGACGAACAAGCACCAGGCATTGAATTTCACGCGTTCGGCGATCGCGCCCACGATCAGGGCCGGCGTGATGATCGCGAACATCATCTGGAACATGGCGAACAAGAGTTCCGGCACACCGGTGGAAATCGCGGCCGTCGTGTCACCGCTGGTCACCGTCTTGCCGAAGCTGCTGGGACCATCGACCGGCGTGACTTGGCTGAACGACTTGAAGAGGACCAGTCCCGGATCCCAGCCGAGATAGCTGAGCGGGGGCTTCGCGACTCCTTGATCGTCCTGGCCGGCGTCCGAGGTAATCGCCGAGGGGACGGCGAACGCCATGCTGTAGCCATAGGCGACCCATTCCACGCACACGATGGGCACGCAGACCATCACGCACATGAACATGTTGAGCACGTTCTTGGCGCGACACATCCCGCCGTAGAAGAGTGCGAGTCCGGGCATCATGAAGAAGACCAGCGCCGCACTGACCATCAACCAGGCGGTCGATCCGGTGTCATATGCCCCTGCGAGATGGGCCGCCGGGGGCGTGGCCGCTGCGGGCGTGGCCGGCGCAACGGGCAGAGTCGTGGGTTCCGCGACCACCGCTGCCGGGGTTTCCACCGGCTGGGCGGCTTTCTCCTCTTGGGCCCAGCTCGCGCCGGCGAGCAGGGCACACACCAGTCCGACCGACAGGCCTAACAACCATCTTCGCGTCATCATCGTTTCCACTTTCGTTCACGAGGCAAAACAGGAGTTCTGGAAAGACACGCCGAACCAATCGGCGGGAGACCGCAGGGGGCTAGGTGATGACCACCGTCACGACGTCGCTGGTCACGAACCCGGGATGGGAATTCGAGACGCGGGTGCGGAAGGCCACGGTGATGCCCGGAGTGAAGGGGCCGACGGTGATCGCGGTGCCGACGATCGGCGTGGAGTGACCGAACTCGGGTTCGCCGGGGAGTTGGTATTGCAGTTCGTTCGTCGTGGCGTGTGCGCCGCCGGCGGGATCGAGTTGCACGGTCACCTGCTGATCGGGCAGCGGCGTGGCCGACAGGATGGGCAACACCTGAGCCTGCGCGACCCCTTGCTCGGTCCCGATCTGCGCGAGCGCCGCCTCGCCTTCCAGCGTGCCGGCGGGATAGGCGAGCAGCCAGGCCTTGTACCAGCGCTTGTTGCCGCGATCGAGTGTGCGGTCGGCGGTGCGGAGCGTGCTCTTGGCATTCGTGACGTCGCGTTGTCGTTCGGCTTCGGTCTTTTGCGCCGCGAGTCCCGCGTCCAGCGTCGTGGACAAGCCCGCGACGGCCACCGGCGTCCCTTGATAGTCGAGCGTCAAGGCCGCCTGGGGGGGCACGGCCGCCGCACGCGCCGTATTCACGTCGGTCCACAGCGGCAGGATCAACCGCGCGCGGCGCAAGCTGCTGTTCTCGGACACCGCCGGGTCGACGCCATAGATGGCATCCAACTGCTCTTTGAGCGGATCGTCGTCATCGAGCAAGCCATCGATGAGTCCTGGAACGCGGATCGCCAGGTTCCGCAGTTTGTCAAAAATGTCGTGCTTGGCCGACAGGGCGTCCGTGAGATCGTTCTCTTTGTTGACGCGTGTTTGAGCCAAGACCGGCAGGCTGTCGGTCAGCGCACCATGCTGGGTGCGATCGAGGCCATTCAATGCGAAGGTGGGCTGCATGGCCCACACCGCTTGCGTATCCACCGCGCGTCCGTGAGTGATCTCCCAATATTCCTGCATGGCCAGCCTCGGGGTGGAAGCGTCCCGGCAGTCGTCGAACGTGTTCCCGCACGCTCTGAGCTACGACCGCCGGCGAATCAGCATGTCCAATTCGCCCGGACTCTTCAAGCAACCCGCCCGCCTGCGCTCCGAAGGCTCCAGAGACTTCCGCAGTCCTCCCGCACACGAACGTCTCCGCCCCTGTGCGGCGAGGCCACCGACCAGGGGACCGCTCGAGCCGCCCAGAACGCTCAGCCCGCCGCCCAGTCCGGCCAGCCAGCCGCCCAGTTCCACCGCTCAGCCGCCCAGGAGGCTCAGACAGCCGGCAAGTCTGGTCAGGCCGCCGACAAGTCTGGGGAGAAAGCCGCCAAGTCGGGCCATCCAGCCGCCGAGTCGGCCCCGCCAGCCGCCGAGTCGGCCCATCCAGCCGCCGAGTCGGCCCAGCCAGCCGGCAAGTCGGCCCATTCAGCCGGCAAGTCGGCCCATTCAGCCGGCAAGTTTGGACGTTACCAAACTTGCCTTAAACAGCAACAAGAACATTGCCAGAAAAGACTTACGCCGGATTCCAGAAACGAAAAAGACTTCCGAAGTCGCGGACGACTGCGGAAGTCTCTGAATTCGCAAACCGTGAACGCCGAGGACTTAGACCGCGCCCTCGCCGGACTCGCCGGTACGGATGCGGACGACGTTCTCCAGGTTGGAGACGAAGATCTTGCCGTCACCGATCTTGCCGGTGCGTGCTCCCGCCACAATCGCGTCGATCGCGGCTTGAACTTGGCTGTCGGTGACGACGACTTCCAGCTTGGTCTTGGGGAGGAAGTCCACGGTGTATTCCGCACCGCGATACTGCTCCTTGTGACCCTTCTGACGGCCGAACCCTTTGCACTCGGTCACGGTCATGCCGAGCACATTGATCTTGGTCAGCGCTTCTTTGACGTCTTCCAATTTGAAATGCCGAATGATGGCTTCGATCTTTTTCATGACTAGGTTCCTGAGAATGTGCGTGATTGGGAAAACGACGCCCACCACCCGAACGGCCGTGGGCGTCGTCTCAAACGTCGAACCGAATGCGTTAACGATTAGCGACAAAGTCCGGGTAGGCGTGAGCACCCATCTCCGGGCCATCCAGACCTTCAATCTCGACCTCACGACTGACACGCAATGGGGTGATCTTGTCGCTGAACTTAAACCAGACGTAAGCCATCGTGAATCCGAAGACCCACACGACCCCCGCATCCAACAACTGAGCCCACAGTTGCGTTTCATCGCCAAACAGAATGCCGCGGACGCCATCGGTCAGAACACCGTCCGTGTCCAGATTCTCGTCGTATGCCTTGCGGACCACTCCGTTCCAGCCCATGCCGTACTTGCCGTTGGCAAAGATCCCGAGCGAAATCACGCCCCAAGTGCCGTTCACGCCATGCACGGAAATCGCACCGACCGGATCGTCGATCCCACACCGTTCCCAGAAGAAAACGCTTTCCACGACGAGCACACCGGCGATCAGACCAATCACGACCGCCGCCCAAGAATCCACGAACGCACAAGGAGCGGTAATCGCGACCAAACCGGCCAACATGCCGTTGCACATCATGGACGGATCGGGCTTCATTCCCTTGATCATCATCCAGGCCATTGTGGCGATCGAACCCGCCACGCCTGCCAACATCGTGTTGACCACGACCACGCTGATACGTAGATCCGTACCGGACAGCGTCGAGCCAGGATTAAATCCGAACCAACCAAACGCCAGGATGAATGTGCCGGCAATAACCATCGGAATGTGGTGTGCTGGAATCGGGACCGGTTTGCCATCGACGAACTTTCCGACTCGCGGCCCAATGATCATCGCCCCGGCCAGTGCGATTGCACCACCCATCGCGTGGACGACCCCCGATCCGGCGAAGTCCACCGCTCCGTGCCCGAACCCCATCGTCTTCCCAACATTTGCCAACCAGCCTCCGCCCCACACCCAGTTCGCGTAGATGCAATACGGCAGAGCGACCCACAGACCATACAAGCAGAAGTTTTTCCAACTCCAACGCTCGGCCATCGCCCCCGTGGGGATCGTGGCGGTCGTGTCCATGAACACCATCATAAAGAAGAACAACGCCATGACACTGACGTCATCCATGCCATTCAAGAAGAACCCCTTCGTCCCCAACAGGCCGTAGTCGAACGCTCCGGTCGGAGTTCCGGCCGCGTCGACGGCCGCACCGAGGCCGATACCACTGTTGAGGATTGACGTTCCCGGCCCCAACGACGAATACCAACCCGGTGCCACTGGCCCGTTGAACCAATTGCCCCAACCAATCGCGAAGCCATACACCCAGAACGCAAGACAGCCCAGCGGATAGATCATCAGATTCATCGCAGCGGTATGGGCACCGTTTTTGGAGCGACACAGACCGACTTCAACCAACATGAAACCCGCTTGCATGAACATGACCAGGAAGCCGGCAATCAGCACCCAGACCATGTTGATCGAAAACGTGTTGTGAGCGATCCGGTCATAAAGTTTGTCCGGCGTCATCGCCTTGGGATCGCCGTCACCGACTGGACCAGCCGAAGGCGTCGTCCAATAACCCGCAGCACCACCACCTGGATCCGGCCAGGTTTTGACTTCCTCACCGGTCTTTGGGTCTTTCGGATTGGCTCCCGTGAAATAGGGGGGCAACTCTGGTGCAGGTGCCGCAGCGGCTTCCGGCGCAGCGGTGGGAGCCGCTGCCTCAGCTGGCGCTATTTTCTCGGCAGCAGCTTTCTCATCCTGGGAAAACCCACGTGCGGTCCCGACGGACAGCAGCAGTCCCAGAGCCATCAACGGCAACAACCTTCGCAACATTTTCGTTCGCTCCTCTCGTCAACGAGGCATAACAGAGGCTCGCGAACCAGCAACGCGCCGTCCGAACCCTCATCGCCGCAAGGCAGCGACTTGGCCGAGCCAGAACCCACTCCGGGAGTCAACTCGAACGTGGCGATCCGCGACCTGCGCCGCCGAACGTGACCTCGGTTTCCACTCATCTCGCCGAGATCTGCACCAACCGCCTTCGATCCATCGAGCCGGGTTGGCCACGTCAAACCAACAGCCACCGCGCTATTGCGCAGCACGCCGTCCGTTGGTTTTGCAAGCACCGTGCCGAAGTTTCCAGCGACAACCGTGCCCCGTCCCCTGTTGGCGGCGGGCACGTGGTTTTCAGCGAGAATTCCTCAATTTCTCACGTTCAGAAATCTTTGACGATGGTCCGATCCGGTCGAGAGGATGCAAGCCCGCTCAGCTCCCAATGACCAGTTCAAAGGCAGTTTTGAGGATTCTCTCCGCTTGCCGGCGCGGCCACCCGAAGTCATGCTGCTGCTCGTTGCGACCTGAATGGGGCGGCTTCGGTCGCAACCGGGATCGGCCGCCGGACAACACCCGGCAGGAGCCTTTGCCATGTCCACCCATCCCACGTTTGGAGCGCATTACAGCCGCCGCAATGTCTTGCACACCGCCCTGGTGGCCGGAGCCGCTTCGGCCCTGCTTCCCATGACTCATCCCGCCATCGGCGCAGAGAAAGCGAAAACTATCGTGACCAAAGGTAACATCAAGCAGTCGATCGTCTTCTGGTGCTTCAACGTCTCCGGCGACAAGTGGGACATCGAGAAGCAATGCCAAGTCGCCAAACAACTCGGCTGTGTTTCGATCGAACTAGGTGATCACAAAGATTTCCCGGTCATCAAAAAACACGGCCTGACCTGCGCGATCGCCGGCAACCGTATGCCGGGAGCACCCTTCATGCGTGGGCTGAACAATCCGGACTATCACCCCGAAGTTATCGCTCGGACGAAAGAGGCCATCGACGGCTGTGCCGAATACGGCTACGGCAACGTGATTGCCTTCACTGGCTACAAATGGAAGAAGGCCGAAGATGAGAAGAGCGGAGAGATCTCGCTGGCCGAGGGAGCCGACAACTGCGTCAAGGCCCTCAAAGAGCTGTGTGCCTACGCCGACAAGAAGAACGTCAACATTTGCGTCGAGCACCTCAACACGCGCGACGGCTCGCATCCGATGAAAGGTCATCCCGGCTATCAGGGAGACGACATCGACTACGTCGCGAACATCGCTCGCCGAGTCGGCTCGCCCCGGGCCAAAATCCTGTTTGACATTTACCACGTCCAGATCATGAACGGCGACGTCATCCGCCGCATCGAGCAGTGCAAAGACGTCATCGGACACGTCCACACGGCCGGCAACCCCGGCCGTGCAGAGCTCGATGACAAGCAAGAGATCAACTACCCGCCGATCATGCGCAAGCTGCTGGAGATCGGCTACAAGGGCTACGTCGGCCAGGAATTCATCCCGACCCGCGACCCGTTCGTCGGTCTGACCGAAGCCGTCAAACTCTGCGACGTGTGACGACGGCGACGTTATTCCGCCGCTTCCAACAGCCGCTGCCAACGAGCCATCAGCACGCGGTGTCCGCCGGACGCGGGATCGTCTTCGTCGATTTCTTTCAGCGCGCGGATCGCCGGTTTCAGTTTTTTCAGCTTCACCAAAGCCATCGCCATCAGAGATTGATTGGCGGTCACCCAACCACCGCTCGAATGTTGATTGGCGTAGACGACGCATTGATCGACAGCCGCTTGCAATCGATTCTGTTCGAACTGGCAGAGCGCCAGCCAGAAGCACGCATCGTCGCCCGCCAGCAGGTGCAACTTGCGAACGTTCTCGTACTCCGGCTGCATCAACATCAATCGCAACGAGCGTGACTCCGTCGCGCTGACGATTGAGAGGTCGTCCTTTTGCTTGCCGTCGGGACTCACGATTTGCAGTCCTTTCGCCGTGGGCGGGTCCACGTCGTACAGCTGCGCCGCCAAATAACCGGGGACGACGTCGGACCAGCGTCCCATCACCTGCTCCATTCGTCGTTTCATCATGATCCGCTCCGGCTTCGCAAACTCTAAGTCGAAGCTGCGGCCGTCCGGTTTGGTCAGAAACCGTTGCAGTCGAACCGGAGCGGCCAGCGACTGTGACAGCTTGAGAATTTCCTTTTGCTGTTCGGGAGTCATCCGCATTGCCGATTCACGCACGATTTCCGGGTACGGCCAGATGGCGACATCGTCCGCCGACCAAGCCGCCGCCGGATGCTTGGCCACGCGCGACCACAAGCCGGGTTGGTCCTCCGAGTCCTCCAACAAGTCCGACACAATCAGCGAATTCTCGCCAGACAGTTCTTGTTGCAGCCGTTTCATGCGAATCGACAGTTGCTCCGAATGACAAATCAGTTCGACCTGCGGAGCCTCCAGCATCGCCGCCGTCAGGGTGAACTTCTCACCGCTGTCATGGGCGATCGCCGCCAACAAATTCGGATCGCGCTGCGCTTGCCGCAACGACATCGGCAAACGGGGCAGCGCGGATTTCGGATCGGCGGCATCGGCGGTCAACGGCAACCCCAACGTCGGGTCGAACAGCAGAATGTCTTTCTCGAACAGCACGCCGACCAAAAAGTTCTCATCGCTCGCAGCCTCAGCCTCACCAGCCGGGCGGCGCGGCGAGAGAATCACTGAGTCCACATTGCGTTGTCGCAGTAACTCCGCGAACACCCAGGCCCGATCGACGGCCGTCCCCCGGCCGAGGACCATCACGTCAAACGGTCCCATCGGAGCTCGACGGCTGCGCGGCGGAGTCAGCACGACATTGCGAATGACATAATCAAACAGATTCACGACGACATCGAGGTCTTTCTCCGCGTCGCCCGCAGCGAACTTCGTCGCCTTGCTGGCCCACAAACAATCTCGCAGGTACATCGCATCGCGTCCGACGAAATGCTCCAGCGAGACCTGTTCAATCCATTCCTTCGGTAATGATTTCAAGAGGTCGTGCGGACGATGTGGCTCCCAACCCTCTCCGCGTTTTTCCGCTTCGGCTTTCGCTCCCTTGGCCCACTCGTTGAGCACCGCGATCGCCTGCTCGGGACCAGACGCGATGCCGAGTTTCTCCGGACGCAGGCCCTCCATTGCGTTTTGCAAATTCCGGAGAATGCGCGACTCCGCCTGTTGATCTGCTTGCTCGCGCAGTGACTTTTCGAGCTTGTCGGTCGCCGCTTGCGGCGCGCAGCCGGACCAAAGTAAGACGAGACTCAACAACACACTCCGCGAATCCCCTCGGAACGGACTGCGGGAACAAACTCGAACGGCATCTCGCATGAATACAACCTTCGGCCAAGGAACAGAAAGAAGAATCGCTGACGCTTACTCGCCAACCTCGGTCATTTCCAGGAACAGTGACCGCAGCCGAGCCAGTTGATTGAACATCCGTGTTACGCCGGAAAGTCGCAGCATGTTGGGACCGTCGCTGAGTGCCCGATCGGGATCCGGATGCGTTTCTAGAAACACCGCGTCGCAACCCGCCGCGACGGCCGCTCGCGACAACGTCGGCACCATCTCCCGCTGGCCGCCGGTCGTACTGCCACCCGGCATCTGGACACTGTGCGTTGCGTCGTAACAGACCGGAACGCCACTGCGCTGCATGATCGGGATGCACCGAAAATCGTTGACGAGCCGGCCGTAACCAAACGTCGTGCCACGCTCCGTCAGCAGCACGCGCGGGCACCCGGCCTCTTCGCATTTCTTGACGATGTGCGTCGTGTCCTCGGCCGCCACGAATTGAGGCTTCTTGACGTTGACCACCCCGCCGCTCGCGGCACAAGCCTCGGCAATCGCGTGAACCAAGTCGGTCTGCCGCGCGAGAAACGCTGGCACTTGCAGGATCTGACACACCTTCGCGGCTGGCTCAGCTTGCTGCGGTTCGTGAATGTCGGTCGTCACCGGCAATCCAGTGACCTCACGCACCTTCGCGAGAATGTCGAGGCCGCGTTCCAATCCAGGACCGCGAAAACTGTGATAGCTCGTGCGATTGGCTTTGTCGAAACTCGACTTGAAGACCAGTTGCCAGTCATTCGCGTCGGCCCATTCGGCCAACTGCTTGGCCACGTCGAGCACCAGTTGCTCGCTTTCAATGACGCACGGCCCGGCAATGAACAACAGCGGATGTCCTGTACCGCACGTCAATTCGCCAATTCTGATCGGATTGCTTGGCATGATTCCTTCCTGCCTCGGAAATTTGAAATCTCAAATTGGAAATCTCAAATGCTCGGCGCGAAAACCTCCATCGCCCCCGGCAACACTTCCAGCGTCACCGGCGTGAACCCCGCCGGATCGCCGTCCATTTGCCATGGGACGGCGACATCCGCTTCGATTCGCACTCGCGACGCCTTCAGGCTGGTCACGTCGGGCAGTGATTGATGCTGGCCAGCGATCACATGCCCAAAGTACCGCACCATTTGAAATGTCGAGCCTCGCTCGAAAAGGCACAAGTCCAACTGCCCGTCATCGGCAGTCGCCTGCGGAGCGAACGGAATCCCGAAGGCGTACTTCGGCAAGTTGACCGCGATGAGCAGCCGAGCGATTCGCGGCTGCGGATCGTCATTCACGAACACCCGCATCGGCGGATGATCGTACTGACGGATCGAGTGCCACATCGGCGGCAGGTAGTGCCATTTGTGAATGTTGCCGCGTCGGCTCGCGTGCGCCCGATGCAAAACCGCCGCATCGAAGCCGCAACTCGCCATCAACGTGAAGCGTCGCCCGTTGAGTTGTCCCAGGTCCAGTCTTCGCCGCGATCCGCTCGCAATCAACTCGGCGACTTGCGTTCCCGACGGCTGAATTTTCAGATACTTCGCCAGCAAATTTTCCGTTCCCAGCGGCAACGTCGCGAGCGGCAATCCCGGATAACGATTGACCACGTCGCCAATCGTCCCGTCGCCACCAGCCGCAAGCACGCACACGAGTTGCTCGCGTGCCGCAGGATCGGCCAGTTTCGCCTGCAGTCGTTCACGACTCGCAAAGAGTCGCGGCCGAATTCCTCGCCGTTTCAACTCGCGAATCAACTCCAACAAGACGCCGCGACGAGCACCTGTCCCCGATGTCGGATTCCGTTGAATCGCCACCCACGGACACTTCATGGCAGCACCTCCAGCAAGTCGCTGAGTTGCCGCAACTCCGAGTGATCCACTTCGCGACGCAAGTGCAAGGCCGCGATTCCGGCCGCACGTGCCGATTCGACATCGTTCACCAAATCGTCGCCGATCATCAGCACTTCGGCCGGATCGCATTCCGCAGCCGCAACGACGGCGGAGTAAAAACCACGATGCGTCTTCCGGTACCCGACCAGAGACGAAATGACTCGGCAGCGGACGTCTCGCAATTCGGCCAGTCCATCGCAGACGCGATTCAGCCGCGCATCGAAATTCGAAGCGATCAGCACTCGATAACCGCGTTGCTTGAGTTCGTGCAACGTCGTGGCGACGTCGTCGAAGCAACGCCACGATTCCGGCCTTCCGAAGTGCTCGAACAATTCCTCGAAGCACGCTGACGGATCGGTGACATCCGGCAGAACTTCTCGCACGATCTGTCGCCAGAACTCGCGCTCATGCTCTTCGTTGGTCCGGCCCGGCTCGCCGAATCTCGCGGTGGCCGACTCATCCGCTCGACGGAAGGCTTCTGCAAATCGCAACCGAACTTCTTCGGCGGACAGTCGCGAACCAAACCGCTGGCCATGCAGCGCGTACGCCGCAGCGACCGATGGCTCGGCATAGATCAACGTCCCCACGGCATCCAGCGCGATGCACCGAAATCGCTTCGCTGAGCCACTCATTCGTACCTCCTTGAGTTCCACGTTTCGCAGTCTGTCGCCACTCGCGTGGATCGCCAAGCCCAACACCGACGAGACTCACTTCCGGTTCCACGACAACATGGTTCCGTTTGGAGTACGCTGCGACATCTCAGAAATCACCTCAGAACCAGCCAGCGAGTCTGCTCGTGAATGACGATCCAGCG
Source organism: Candidatus Kuenenia stuttgartensis (assembly GCA_945861865.1). GTDB lineage: Bacteria > Planctomycetota > Planctomycetia > Planctomycetales > Planctomycetaceae > SXKJ01. The sequence goes on from CAMAWN010000046.1 coordinate 23,732, forward strand.
AACACGCCGCGATCAGGCCCACAACTCAAAGTCTTGTTTGAGGACAACCATTGCCTCGCGGTGCTCAAGCCGACGCGCATCTTGACGATGGGGGACCGCACTGGCGATGTGTCGCTGGTCGATCTGGCTCGCAAGTATTTGCGGCAGAAATACGACAAGCCGGGTAACGTGTTCGTCGGAGTCGTGCATCGCCTGGACCGGCCGGTGTCAGGAGTGCTGCTGTTCGCTCGGACGAGCAAAGCGGCGGCACGGCTGTCGGAGCAGTTTCGGAAACACTCGGTTCGCAAGGTCTATCACTGCGTTGTCGAGGGCCGTCCGACGAAACCGGCCGGCGAGTTGGTCGATTGGCTGGCCAAGGATGAGGCACGAAATCTGAGTCGGACAGTCCAGAAGTCAGAAGAAGGCAAACTGTCACGGCTGTCGTATCGCTGTTTGAAATCGGTCGGATTGCTGAGCTTGTTGGAAATTGAATTGCTCACCGGCCGCAGTCATCAGATTCGTGTGCAGTTGTCGTCTCGCGGATGGCCCATCTGCGGTGATGCGAAATACGGTTCGAAGACGAAGCTCGACAGTTGGTTGGCTCTGCACGCAGCCTCGCTGACGTTCGAGCATCCGACGCAACGCGAATCGATCACCGTAACCGCTCCGCATCCGACCGAGTGGAAGCGGTTCGGCGTATAGCCCGCCACTACGACACCGCCGCTTTCGAGACGATTGGTCCGCGTGCGGCGATGGCCACGTTGATGCGAGCAATTTGGTCCGCAGTGAGCGACCAATTCATTGCCTCAGCGTTCTCGCGGATTTGATGCGGACGTTTGGCTCCGCAGAGCGCGACCGTGATGCCGGCTCGCTGGATCGTCCAGTTGAGCACGATCTGCGAAACCGGGCGACCGAGTTCAATCGACATCGCTCGCAATTCGTCCAGGAAATCTTGGTTCCTCTGCCATTCGTCGCCGGAGAACATCGGGTATTTGCGGCGGCCATCCTTCGCGTCGAAAACATGCTCGCGCGGCAAATGACCCGCCAGCAAACCTTTCATCAGTGGCCAGTAGACGATGGCGGCAACTCCGTGTTCGACACACCAAGGCAACTGCGAATCTTCGATCTCCCGTTGCAGCATGTTGAAATGCGGCTGATACGCCGTCAGCGGACAGACGTCGTGAAATCTTGCGAGCAGTTCGGTGCTCGCGTTTGAGAGTCCCGCGCTGAGCACCTTGCCGTGCCGGATCAACTCGCCAATCGCGCCGGCCGACTCTTCAATCGGGACTTCTGGATCGGGAGCATGCAAGTAATAGAGGTCAATGCGATCCGTTTGCAGCCGCCGCAGGCTCTCGTCGCATTCGCGTTGAAGTGTCTCCGGCCGGCCACACCGGGCTTGTTTGCCTTCGATCCAGTGGATGCCTCCCTTGGTCGCCAACACGATCTTTTCGCGATCGTGCCGCAACACACGGGCAATCATCCGCTCGCTTTCGCCGTCGAATCCGTAGCAATACGCCGTGTCAAAGAAATTGATGCCCGCATCGAACGCCTCGCGAATCGTGGCCAAGCTGTCGTCCTCATTGACGTCGATGCTGGTAATCCCGGAGATCGGCCAGCAGCCCATTCCCAGCGGCGAAACCTTCAAAGTCGCTCGGCCCAAGGTGCGAAGTGTCATTCCATGCCCTCTCGAAATGCGAAGACGATTGTATTTTGGACCGGATCGTAGAGGCCCCGAATCGGCCCGCAAGATGTCCCGACCGCGAAACGGTGGTTGATGATTGCCTCCGCCCGCGCGTCGCGCTCTAATAGCCGCCGACGTTCAGTTCCCGTGGAGCAAAATCATGAAGCACAGTCTCTGGTTGGTGATGTCGGCGTCGCTATTGGTTGTCGTTGCCGGTGGAGCGATCATCTGGTCGGATGCCTCACGGGCCGTCGCTCAAACGGGGGCGAGCAAAACGAAGACGAAAATCGGGACGAGCAAATCCAAAGTGTCGGACTCGAAAGAACTCGACACTCGCGCGGAGAAGAACCTCGAAGCGTTTGTGGCCGATACCGTCAAACTGGCCGAAGAGTACGAAAAGGCCGGCAAGTTCGAGGAGGCTCAAGATCAGCTTCGCAATGTCGGCAAGCTGAAGCCGGACTTGCCGGGTCTCAAGGAAAAGATTGATAAGCTCGGCGAGGCGGTGTTTGAGACCAACGATTTCGATTTGGACCTGGATGTTTCAGACAGTTGGAAAAAGATGGTTCTGGTCTCCAAAGGCAAACCGGTTCGCGTCGAAGCCTCCGGCAGTTACAAAATAACGCTGGCCGGACCAACGGACGCCAACGGTTTGCCGACCAAAGATCCCCGCACCGACATGGCTGCGGGAGTGCGCTGCGGAGCCTTAATGGGCATCGTCGTTGCAACCCAAGATTCGGGTGCCGGAGCCACCACTGGAGCCGGTGCCGGAAAAACAACCGGCCGCAACAACGACAAGGTCGGCGAGCCTTTCGAAATCGGAGCCAGCAAGGAATTCACGCCGAAGGAAGACGGCATTCTGCTGCTCAACGTCAACCTGCCGGCCGGCCACAAAAGCACTGGCAAGCTGCGAGTACATGTCTCCGGGCACCTCATGATGTTGCCGAAGGAGCTGCGGTGATGACCGACTGCGCCGCGTCACCGCTGCGAGTCGGCCTGATCGGCCTGGGCCGTCCCGGCCTACATTTGATGGAGCGGTTCGCATCTGGCGGCCCGTTTCGCGTCGTGGCAGTGTGGGCTGATCCGATCGTCGCAGAGGTCGTCTCGCCATTCGGTGTGCGATTGGTCAATCATCCCCGAGAACTCCTGGCAGCGGCGGATGTCGATGTGGTTTGGTTTTCAGAATTTGACGCTTTCCGAAACGACTTCACGGCGGCAGACACCCTCTGCGAGAAGCACGCAATCGTGCAGACTCCGCTGACACTGTCTTCCACCATCGCCGATCGAGCCTTCTGTGAAGCCGCCTGCAGCAACCGATTATTGCTCGTCCATCACCCACGTCGCTCCGATCCAGATTTCCGGCAAGCTTTGGCAGTCACCGAGGACTTGGCTCCGAGTGCCCTCCGAGCCGTGAAGTTCGTGTCCTGGAGTTACGGACTTCCTCCACGCGGAGCGACACGTGGTCACAGGCCGCTGCCCCCCGATGCTAGCGACGATGCGCAGATCACAAAGGTGCGATTCGTCGCTCATGCACTTGACCAACTGTTGCCCTTGGTGAGCGACCGACCCATCCGCGTGTTTGCGACCGGCGATCAAAATTTTCCGGGATTCCCAAAACTCTTCGCCGGATATTCACTCTCGCTCCAATTGACATTCGAGCAAGGCTGCCAAGCCGAAATCGACATTCGTCTGGATAGCCCCACGAAATTTCAGAGCGGCTGGTTGTTGACCACCGAGCGAGGCGGTTACGCCAAAGGCCAGCGATTCACGCTGACCGACGACGGCGAGGTCTTTGATTCACCGGTCACCGCCGCGTTGGACGACAACGAGGACGCCGACCAGTCTGAATGGCTCGCCCAGCAGATTCGTTCTGGAGTGCGGGATCACGTCGAAGAGGTTCGTGTTCGCACCGTCGTCGCATTGTTGGACGCAGCGCAGCGCTCGCTCGAATCGCGGCGGGCGATCGATCTGTAACGTGGGGACAGGTTTTCAACCTGTCGGACAAGAGCAGATTGCAAACCTGCTCCACGAGTTACTTCTGCGTCCAATAGTCCACGACGCAGACGTCACCGACCTGCGGGCCAACGAGCTTCACAAAGTTTTGGTGGGCGGCGTGCGGCAGATAGACGTCACGGCCTTTCTCGTCGGCGAACGTCACGAAGAAGCAATGTGTGAATCCCTTCGACTTGCCTTCGGGGCTGACATCCGTGCCCCATTCGAAATCGCGGATCGTGTCGATCTTGCTCGACAAGCCAGCGAAACCGGCCTCGATGGCTTTGACCTGCTCTTTGGTCGTGCCCTCTTTGAACTTGAAGAGCACGACATGTCGCAGCACTTTTTTCGGAGCTTCTTTGGGCTGAGCCGAGATCGGGACACTGTTGATCAAACTCACCGTCGTCACCGCCAACAAAGCCGAAAGGATCGCCGCTCCAATGGTCCGTCGCATCGAGGATTCCTCGCTGAAGAAAGATCGCCCGGTCGGAATCGACGCTGCGGCTATGTGGACTCTTTGAAGGTCTCGTAACCCATGTAGATCACGATCGCCGCCGTAATCAAAAACAGGATGTCGAAGACTTTCATCCCCGAATACGGAATGTCAATAATGAGGTCCACGATGGCCGACACGGCAACCAGCCCGGAAGCGACCATGGACCCAATCAACAGACGTTTGATCTGCTTCGACATCGACAACTCGCGTGACACGGACGAGGGAGAATTGCAGTTTGAATCGGCCACAAACGCGACCGAACGGCAAGCGAGTATAAAGGCGTCGTGCCCGGCAACTCCAGCCGAGTGGCAACTCATTCCGGCGACGAATCGCCGTTGCTTCAAAAACCTTTCCCCACTAACTTCACTCCCTTCGCCGGCCATTATCTTGAGCAGGCGGATCGGCAAACTCATTGCCGGTGAAGGAAATTCTCTCACCCCAGCCCTAACAGGAGCACACGTCGTGGCCAAAGACAAGAACAGTGATACCCCCAAGATCGATCCAGAAACCACCCCCGAGGTTCCGGCTGCGGTGCCTGCCGCCGCCGCCCAACAGACGCTGACCGTCGATGACACTCATTCGACCGCCAGTTACGCCAACTTCTGCCGCGTGTCGAGCACGCCGGAAGAGCTGATTCTCGATCTGGGACTGAACCCCAATCCGTTCGCTCAGGGGAGCGTCACGATCCATGTGGGGCAGCGGATCATCATGAATCATTTTACGGCGAAACGACTGCTGCAAGCGCTGGCCGTCACGCTGCAACGCCACGAGCAGGCGTTCGGCACGCTCGAAACCGACGTCATGCGACGTCTGCGTTCGGCAACCTAATTCGCCCCGCGATGGCAGCCAATATCCACAAGAACGTCGGTGTGCGGAACTACCGCCACCGGCGTTTTGCTGCCTGATGTGTTCAAACTCGCTGCATTGAATGTCCACTGGGAGTGGCTCTATGAACGACCTACCGCCCGAATCGAATGACGACAACCCGGAACAGAACCCCAACCGCGAGGTCGTCAGTCAGGAAGTTCAAAACACGCACATCGGCGCGCTCGTGCCGGAATCCATCGCAGCCGGGGTCTTCACCACCGGAGCCGTCGTGCTCAACGGCCCGCACGAGTTCATCATCGACTTCTTGCTGCGCATGTCAAAGCCCCAGCAAGTGGCGGCTCGCGTCGTCTTGCCTCCGGCGGTTGTGCCCCGATTCATCGCGGCCTTGCGTGAGAACGTCAAGAACTACACAGACCGGTTCGGCAACCCGGCGATGCCCGGAACTCCAGCACATCCCCTCTGTCCGCCGGAGACGGCCGAGGCGTATCAGCAACAACAGCAACAGCCGCAACCGCAAGGCTCGGCTCAGGAACTCTACGAGCAGCTCAAAATCAAAGACACGGAACTGGGTGGTGCGTACGCCAACGCCGTGATGATCGGCCACACGGCGACCGAGTTTCTGTTCGACTTCATCACCACGTTCTTTCCGCGATCGGTCGTGTCGTCGCGGGTCTACATGTCGGCTCCCAACGTGCCGCGACTGCTCGATTCGCTGACGCATTCCTTCGACCAGTTCCAACGCAAACTCGCCGCTGGTCAACAACCGCCTCCGCCGCAAAAGCCGCTGGACGATTTGCTGTGACGTAGGATGGGCACTCTTGCCCGCTCTCACTTCGCGAGCGGTTTCGCGGGAGCCGGTGTCGCTTTTTTGCCGCCGCCGACTTCTTGGCGACCTTCGTTGGCGTTGGCCTCATCGTCGGCCTTCTTGAGTTCCGCCAATTCGTCGCGCTGCTCTTTGATCCGCTCGTCGCTGAGATACCGGCTGATCAGTTGAGCCGAATCGCCGCAGAGCTTGTCGATCTTCTTTTCGAGGCCCTTGTCCTTCTTCGCCTGAGCCTTTTTGAGCATCGCGGCTTTGATGGCATCGAGCAGCGTTTGAAAATGGTTGGCTTTCGGCTGTCGGTCAAGATCGGCCAGCGTCTCGTTGAACCGGGTCCAATCACTGGTCTTCGCCGCCCCTTTCGCGCGAGCGATCAGCAACGCTCGCCGAGCCACCGAGTCGATCAACTCGGCCCGCAGCAGTTCCAGTTGGCTTTCGATTTGCAGCCGCAGCGAATCGTCCGGCAATTCAGCGGTCGTCGTTGGAACGACTCCGGGGATGAACGGGAAACGCCCCAACAAATTTCCGCCACTGGAAACGTACAACCAGATCAGCGGCTTCTCCGGATTCAGCGGCACGGTCACTCGCCCGCGACGATCGGTGACCAGTTCCAGCACCTTGTTGAACTGCGTGATAAACTGGGGGCCAGCAGGTTTTGGCACTGCCTCTTCGGCCTCGTCTGACTTCTTGGCTTCAGCCGCCTTTGCCACTTCGGGCGGAGCCTGTGGAGCTGGCACCATCTGCCGCTCGTAGACATTGACCTGATAGCCAATCAACGGCTTCGTCGGGTTGTTATGCGGCGTGAGCCGTATGCGTGTCTCGTTGAACGCCGGCCGCACACCGATCGCCCAACTTTCGACGCGTTTGCTGTTTTTTCCCAACGGCAGGCGCAGGCCGGTATGAATCGAGCACTCACCACGGGCACGATCGCTCGATTCCATCAGCAGGTACGACCAGGGGATCATCTGCACCTGAGTCACTTCACGATCCTTGTTGAAGTATCGCAGTAGCGGTTGGAAATAATTGCCCTTCGCCAGTTGCTCAACCGACGGATCGCCAGAGGGGAACTCACCTGCTCGGACGCGGACTTTGCCCACACCCCCTTCGACGCTTTCGATCAGGACCAGCGGACGAAACAAATTCCGGATGACATCGCCCAGTTCGTTGGTCAACGCGCGACGGTCGCCGACAATTCGCTCTTGGCGCACGCTCAGTTGCTGAGTCATCCGATCCCATTCCCGTCCACAAACTCGCAACACGCTGCCGTGACCCGAGACACACACCACGAACGCTTTGTCGAGTTCCTTGTCGGCAAGTTGAGCTTCCAGCGCCCCCCACGTCAGACGCGACAGCCCATCTTCGTTCTCCGGCGCGAGCCAGCGATTTTCTTCGACCGCCGCGATCCACATCTCGCCAAACGTGCGGTCGATCCAAGTCGTCAGCTCCGTCAGAACTTCGTGTCGCGTGCGAGCCGTCAAGGATGGATGCTCGTCGAAGGCCACGCTGATTCGCACACGATACGGCTGCAACTCCATCGGAGTGGGCGGCACTTCGGCCGGTTTCTCGACGATTTTGATTTTCGCTGCCGGAGCATCAGCCGGAGCCGTGGGATTGTCCTGTGCGACAGCTGGCGTGACGAGAACTGCGATGAGCAACAGCCAGTGCCAAGTGCAGAGTACAGAAGAGTGCAGAGCGAAAAATGGCGGACGGCGTCGCACAAAACTTCTCACACCAAACGCGACGGCGCGGCAACTCAGTCGGTCACTCTGCACTTTGCACTCTCCTTCATTCGGTCGGGTACCACGGCTCCGAAATCCACTGTTCCACGTCGTGATACGGATGCAGCGGAGCTTCCGGAATTCCACGCACCGTTTTGCGAAAGACGAGCGCGTCGTCGATTTCCCACAGCGGAATGAACTGCACGGTTCCAGCCAACTCGCGATGCAGTTCTTGCAGCGACGCAACGGTTGTGGCCCAATCGGCCACTCGGTCGAGGTCAATCAAGCCTTGCCGCAACCAGTCGGGCAGATACCGAATCGAATCGACTCGTGCGACGGTGTCGAGCGATAGCAGCGGCCAGAGTTCCATCATCGGCTCGGTCATGCGAGTCGTGCGGTAGACCAAATCCCAGGCAGCCGGCTCGGACGCAGCGGCCGGTGCGGTGACGGCATCTTGGCCCGACGCGATGGGCAGGCGGTCGGCCCCTGGCGGGCGCGCGGCCTGCGACGGTGCGACCGCGCTCACAAGCTCAACGTTGATGTTGATGCGTTTCCAGTCTTCGATCAGACGTTTGACGGCGGCTTCAGCCAGCGGTTCCGGTTCACAGATCATTCGCAGCGTCTGCATCTCAGCACCGAGATTCTTCTTGGCGGCCGTCGCCAGCGCGAACGCGAGCGACATGTCGGCCTCGCGCGAAGTCACCAGGCTGTGATACGCCGACAAGTTTGTCGCCCACGGAGCGGTCACGACTCGGCCACGATCCGGCTGACTTTTCTTGACCAGCGTTTGCAGAGATTTCCGGTACTCGGCATTAAAACTGATCGCGGCGAACTGTCGCGATTGCTGATCGGTGATCGCCATCCCGGTCCACACCAATTCCGACTTCGCTTCGTCGTAGGTCAAGCCGCTGTCAGGCGGCAGCTTGGCCGGGACGTTCTCCTTCGGCAGAGACTCCCGCAGCGTGCGAACCGTCAGATCGTGCAGCATGACATCGCGCAGCACCTGCGAGCGATCGAGGCTATACAGCAGTGCCCGTCGCAGTTCCGGGCTGCGGAGCGGTTTGCTTTGCGGATTGAACTGCACGAAGTGCGTTTGCGGCACGGCGTATTTGCGGACGAAAAACCGTCCGTCCGCCGCCAGCTTGTCGAGTTGCCAAGCTGGGACGCACGGGATCATCGAAATCTCCCCGCGCAGCAAGCCTTGCACCGCCTTCTCGTGCGACGGGTAGCGGTACTCAAGAATTTCGGCGACGTGTCGTTGCAAGACACGCTCTGGTTCGTTGACAGTCCGTCGCAACGAAATGGCATTCTCGCCCACCGCTTGTACGTGGTAGCGTTGATCGAGTTCCGCGCTGGTTTGTTCGTTGGTGCCCAACGGCATCGCAAAAAGAGCTTCGGTCCGCACCGGAATGCGCGAAAACTTGACAGAGAACTCGAACGGTCCGCGCACGGCAATCCCGTCGATGAAGCTCGCCAGCCGTTCATCGAAATGCCGAGAACTTGGTTCCAGCCGCTCCAACAGCGCCGTCACCACACCCGATGCCGTGATGATCGGCGACGATTCCCATGACGATCGATTCGACCGGAGTGTGAACACCGCTTGCCGGCCAAGGTCGGTCGGCTCCCAACTTTCCAGGAATCGCGACCGATATCGCGCTCCGCCGTCGATGCGTGTCGGCTCGAAAAACGGCAACCGAGTCAGACCATCGCGACGACGAGTCGCCTCGGTCGCAAACGGAAAGCTGGTGACCGGAATCACGGGATCGACGCTGCCGACCTTGAGGATCTGCCAGCGCTGAGCGGCTTGCCGATGCGGGTTCTTCAAACTCGGTGTCGTGGGCCAAACGAGCGCGGCTTCGTCCGCCAGCGCCGCAGCTTGATCGAATTTCCCCGCAGCACTTGCGGGCGTGGCTTCAGCCAATAATCGATTCGTCTCGGCGATCAGCTTGTCACGCCAATTCGCAGCATTGGGGTGGTCCGCTTGTAACTTGATCAGTCGGGATAGATGAAACCGAGCCTGCCGGAAGTCGCGGACTTTCACGGCCGGGTCAACCAGAATGTCGATTGCTTTGCCGAGTTCGGCCGAACATTTCGCGAGGTCTTGTCCCATCGTCGCGTACCGCACCAACGGGTCTTTCGAGTTGATCGCCGCCTTGACTCGCTCGTGCATTTGTTCGAGCAACGCGAACGCCGCCTCGGCCTCGCCCAGAGCCAGCTTTCCCTGAGCATCCAGCAACAAGAATCGATTCAACCGTTCGTCCGAACCGGGCCACCCCAAATGCCGGCGGTCCACGAACAACAGCAACTCGTAGGCGTCATCCAGTTCCGCCTTGTCGAGCAACAAATCAACGCGTCGGAGAATCACATCTTCAAAGTTGATGATGTCGCCGACGAATTTGTCGACGTTCAGTTTGTAGGACGAGTCGTCCTCATCCTCGGCGACCTCCGTGCTGTCGGGGAGTTCGACTTCGATGTTGTCGACTTTCTCCCGCAGCTTGCGATGCTCGTCGCCCGACTGCCGCAGCCGCGCGGCGAAAGCGTCCTGCGCCTCGCCCGCCATCCGCGTGATCTTCGGCGGCTGAGCCATCTGTTTCCGCTTCTCATTGATCTGATCGAGCGTTTTCGGCCGAGGCTGCAACGGCTTCACCGTCAAGACGTCATCGTTCTTGAGGAAGACCCAATCGAACGGCGGCTTCGTGAGCAGATCC
>CAMAWN010000047.1 GCA_945861865.1 Candidatus Kuenenia stuttgartensis
GTTCGCTGACATGCTCGGCACGCTCCGTCGGCTCAGCGTCCGACAACAGGTTTTGACCTTGGCCCTCGCAGGACCAGGGTCTCGAAAAATCCAACAACTCCTAGAAAACGCGGTGGCCTTGGCCACCTAAAGTGCAAAAGTCGAACTAACATGCGATTCTTTACATGCTCCGTGGTGTCACAAGAAGGGCAAGTAACGATCACGCCGCTATCGACCATGCCATGAAGCTTGCCCTCTCCGTGCTGGCCAGCATACCAGACATGTTCGCAGTTGGGACAATTTCTTACGGATGCACCGACCGCTCGCCGACGAATGGTTGGTGTTCGACAATTCCGACCCAGCCAGACATCGGTTGCTTGCGTGTGGGGAATGTGACACAGTGAGGCAGATTTTTGACGCTCCGATTTGGGGCATCTTCGCGAAAGATCCAAGTTCATGATTCAACCAGTGGCACTGCGGCCAGCGGCTTTTTCAGAAGTCGCTCCCGCCGAAGTCAAAGCAGCCTTTCGGCGAGGCATTCGCGAAGCTCGGCTTCCCCGCCGTCGGCTCCGAAAACGGACAGATCATGCACTGGTCACCAGAACGAGTCCTCGCAGAGTTCGCCTCCGAGGTTGATTCAACGAATGCCAATGCCACCAATTGATTGAGCGTGAAGGACCACTCGACTCGTGAAGACCACACACAAGCATCTGCGTCCCGAAGTCATCTCGCGAGTGGCACGCCTGGAGATTCAGGCACGCCAGATTGTCGAAGGCTTTCTGTCCGGCGGGCATCGCAGTCCGTACTTCGGACAGTCGGTCGAGTTCGTGCAGCATCGCGAGTACGTCCCCGGTGACGACGTGCGGCGCATCGACTGGAAGGTCTGGTCGAAGACGGACAAGGTTTATGTGAAGCTCTATGAGGAAGACACGAACCTGCGGACGACGCTGATCGTGGACCTCAGCGAGTCGATGCGGTTCGGCAGCGGAGCGGCGCACTCGCCGCACGGGCTGGCCACGAAGTACGACTATGCCTGCACGACGGCGGCGACGCTGGCGCATTTGATGTTGCGACAACAGGACTCGGTCGGGCTGGTTGCGTTCGATGAGGCGATCCGTGCGCAGGTTCCGCCGCGCAGCAAGCGGACGCATCTCAACGACATCTTGCTGGCCCTGGAAGCCGAGGAGCCGAAGCAGAAGACCGACATCTTCGACGTGCTCCGCCACGTCGCCGAGGCACAAGGCCGCCGGGGGATGATCGTATTGATTTCCGATCTGCTCGTACCCCGACCGGGATTGTTCCAGGGCTTGAAGCTGCTGCGGCATCGTGGTCACGACGTGCTCGTGTTTCATGTGCTCGACGACGAAGAGCTGGACTTCAACTTCACGGGCACGACGAAGTTTGAAGGCCTGGAGGAACTCGGCGACGTGCTGTGTGATCCGCGTGCTCTCCGAGACGGTTACCTGGCCGCGATGCACTCGTACCTGGATGAACTGCGTCACTTCTGTGCACAGCAGACGATCGACTACCGCACCATCCGCACCAGCGAGCACATCGACGCCGTGCTGCTGGCCTACATGCACCATCGCATCGGCATGGTTCGGCACTGAGACGCTCGCCGTTGAGGTCGCGACACACGCTGTCGGCGCGATATCATCCGCCGGGCGGACGGCCACCGAAGCTGCAAACTCATGGACACTCAATCGACGAGACAATCATGCGCACAAATTTGCCGGCCCTGTTGATTTCGATGGTACTTGCTGCAAGCCCACTTGCTGTCGCCGACGATGCGAAGCCGCAATCTCCCGACTTCAACACGCAGGTGACACCGATCTTCAAGAAATACTGCAACGGCTGCCACAATGCCGACGAGAAGGAAGGCGGACTGATCCTGGAGTCGTTTGACTCGGCGCTGAAAGGTGGCAAGCGTGGAGCGGTCATCGTTCCCGGCAAGAGCGATCTCAGCCGGTTGGTGCTGAGTGTCGAGAAGAAGGTCAAACCGGTGATGCCGCCGGAAGGGAATGAGGGGCCGAAGGCCGACGAGATCGCGATTCTTAAAGCGTGGATCGACACCGGGGCGAAAGGGCCGAGCGGAAAGGCTCCCGATCCGACGTTGCTCGTCACTCCGAAGATTGCGACCAAAGGGCAGGTGCGGCAGCCGATTCAGACGCTCGCGTGGTCGCGCGATGGACAGCAGGTGGCAGTTGCTCGGCAAGGTGGCGTGGAAGCATTTTTGGGAAATGCAGCCCTCACCCTCGCCCTCTCCCCAAAAGAGAGGGGACCGGACAAATCCTTTCGGCAGTTGTCTGGTTTGCGTGGCGTGATGAACGATGTCGGCTTCTCGGCGGACGCGAGCATGATTTTCGTCGCGGCGGGTGAACCGGGTGTCTTTGGTGAAGTGCGATTCTTTAAGACGTTCGACGGTTCGCTGATTCGGACGATTCAAGGACATCGCGATGCGATCTACGCGGCCGAGTTGAGTCCCGATGGCAAACTGCTCGCGACGGGCAGCTACGATCAAAAAGTGAAGCTCTGGAATGTCGAGACCGGCGCGGAAGTGCGAACTCTGCACGGCCACAACGACGCGGTGTACGACGTCGCGTTTCATCCCAGCGGCCACATCCTGGCGAGTGCATCGGGCGACCGCACCGTGAAGCTGTGGAACGTCGCGACCGGCGAACGGCTCGACACGCTCAATCAGCCGGAGAAAGAACAGTACGCAGTCGCGTTCAGCCTCGACGGCAAGCGGATTGTCGCGGGCGGTGCCGACAAACGGATTCGCGTCTGGGACATCACGGCCGGCGGCAAGGAGGGGACAAACCCGATCGCTTTCGCGCGGTACGCGCACGAAGGAAGCATTCTCAAACTCGTCTTCTCGCCGGACGGAAAGATGCTGGTCTCTTCGGCCGAGGATCGCCGCATCAAGTTGTGGGAGACGCAGTCGTTCACGCAACTCAAAGTTTTGGCGACTCAGCCCGACTGGCCGCAGGCGCTGGCGATCTCGCCGGACAGTGGCCTGCTGCTGGTCGGTCGCCTGGATGGATCATTGCAGTCGTACCCGATCGCGAACGCCGGCGCGGGACTCGTCGCCTCGACGCCGCTGACGGGCGATCCGATTCCACCACTCGCCAGCGAATCGGCTCCGATGCAGACCGTCGACGAGGCCGAGCCAAACGATGCGTTCGCTCAGGCTCAAGCGATCTCGCTGCCGACGACCGTCAACGGCAAGTTTGTGGCGGCGGGCGATCGTGACCTCTTCCGTTTCGAGGCCAAAGCGGGACAAGTCTGGATACTCGAAACGAATGCGGCTCGCAACAAATCGCTCGCCGACACGAAACTGGAAGTGCTGTCTCCCGACGGCCGGCCAGTTCAACGACTCGTGCTGCAAGCGGTTCGCGAGACGTACAACGAGTTCCGACCGATTGATTCCAATGGGCCCGATATGCGTCTGAAGAACTGGGAAGAGATGGACCTCAACCAATTTTTGTACATCGGCGGCGAAGTGCTGAAGACTTTCCGAATGCCGCAAGGCCCGGACTCCGGAATGCAAATGTACGCCAACGGCGGCAAGCGGATCGACTACTTCGACACGAGCGCCACCGTCCACGCGCTCGACGAAATTTGCTACATCGTCGAGCCGTATCCCGTCGGCACGAAGTTGATCGACAACGGCCTGCCGGTCTTCCCGCTGAACTACGAAAACGACGACGACGGCGAACGAAAGCTCGGCAACGACAGCCGGCTGCGATTCACGGTTCCGGCCGACGGAACGTACCTCGTCAAAGTCACCGACACACGCGACTTCGGCGGCGACAAGCACGACTACTCACTGATCGTGCGATCTCCAAAGCCCGACTTCACTCCGTCGCTCGCCGGAGGCAAAGACGCGACCGTCGCCGCCAGCAGCGGCACGCGAGTCACTTTCCAGATCGAACGCTCTGACGGCTTCGATGGCGACGTCCGCTTCGATGTTGCGGGGCTGCCCGAAGGTTTTTCGATATCGACTCCGACCGTTATTGAAGCCGGACACCAACAAGCTCGCGCGGTCTTGAGCACCTCGCTGGACGCCAAAGAAAAAACTCCACCGAAGGAAGCTTGGGCGAACGTGAAGATCACTGCGACGGCGACCATCCACGGACAAGCCGTCACGAAAGAGGCCGGTACGCTCGGCGAGATCAAGCTCGCGGACAAGCCGAAGTTCGCCGTCTTCCTCAAGCCCGACCAACAGCCGCTCAAGGCCGAGGAAAACAAATCCACTCCACCCGCCGACTCGCCGGCGAAATCGGATGACATTCCAGAACTGGTCATCGCTCCGGGTACGACCATCACGGCGATGCTGCGAATTGAGCGAGCCGACAAGTTCAACAACGAACTACGCTTCGATATCGACAACTTGCCGCACGGCGTCATCGTGGACAACATCGGCCTCAGCGGCGTGATGATTCGGCAGGGTGAGACGGAACGCCAAATCTTCCTTACGGCCTCAAGCTGGGTGCCGGAGTCGACTCGCCTGATCTACGGCATCTCACAGCAAGAAGGGAATCAAGCGTCCAAGCCGGTGCGATTGACCGTCCGCAAACCGGGGCAGGTCGCACGAGCCAACACGAACTAATGACCGCGCAGAATCTCCAGATAGGTCCAGGTCGCGGCGGTCGACATCGCGATCAGCGTGTAAACGAACAACACCGAAAGCATCTTGCAGATTTGTCGGCCAGCCAATTGATCGTCGGCGACAAACCCGGCCAACTCGCTCTTGTCGAAAAGTTCTTCAGTGGCGGCGGCGGACTCATGAGCGTGAGAATCGGACATCGAATTGGCTCCGAAAGCGGCAGTGATAGAATGCGTGGCAACTGGCCCGTCGGGTGAAACCCCAAGCTTGATTCGAGCGGGATTCTGAGGAAATCATGAGGGGCTGTCGAGTTCACTCGCTAAGTTTCTCGGTCAATTTGGTTCGCGAGAGGTGTCTGCCATGCCGTTGTACGAATACGTGATCTTGAACGACGATGGCTCCCACGGGGAGACCTTCGAGGTCTTGCAACGAATCGCCGATCCGCCGCTGAAGAAGCACCCGCAGACCGGCCAGAAGGTCCAAAAAATCATGGCCGCACCGAGCGTCAAGAAGAAATACTCCGGCGGCCCGATTACCGGCGACATCAGCAACAAGAGCCTCGAACGCCAAGGCTTCACAAAGTATCAGAAGTCCAAAACCGGAACCTACGAAAAGGTGCTCGGCACGGGACCGGACCTCATCAAGCGAGATGCCGAATAATCGGAAGCGAGATGACCATGCTCAGGGCGAGTCGAACCACCTGGCTATTGTTGATCGCGGCGACGGCCTTCGTGGCAGCGAATCATTCACGACAGGTGCTCGCCGCCGACGCCGTCGATTATGCGACAAAAGTCAAACCGATCTTGGCGGCTCGTTGTTTTCGGTGTCACGCAGCCGCAAAACAGGAAGGCCGCTTGCGATTGGACACGGCAGCGGCCATCCGCACCGGCGGTGAGAACGGAGCCGCGATTGTCCCCGGCAAGTCCGATGGCAGCTTGTTGCTGAAACGAATTCGAGCCGCAGACGACTCGGAACGCATGCCACCGGAAGGCGATCGCCTCACGGCGGAGCAGATTGAACTCCTGCAACATTGGATCGAGTCCGGTGCGCTCGCGCCCGCCGACGAGATTCCCCAGAAAGATCCGAAAGCTCATTGGGCATTCCAGCCACCTCGCCGACCGGCCATTCCGAAGAGCGCGGCCGCGCGAGCGGGACGGAATCCCATCGACCAATTTCTCTCGGTGACGAGAACGACGAAGGGACTCGTCCCGCTGCCGTCGGCCTCAAGGGCGGTCCTGCTGCGTCGCGTCTTTGTCGATTTGATTGGCATCCCGCCGACAGCGAATGAGTTGCGTGAGTTCTTGGCGGATGAATCCCCCGACGCCTACGAGAAGCTCGTCGAACGATTGCTGACCGATTTCAGGTACGGCGAACGCTGGGGGCGGCACTGGATGGATGTCTGGCGGTACAGCGATTGGGACGGGTATGCCGCCGAAGTTCGCGAGAGCAAGCCGCACATCTGGCGCTGGCGAGATTGGATTGTCGAGTCGCTGAACTCCGACAAGCCATACGACCGAATGCTCATCGAAATGTTGGCGGCGGACGAAGTCGCGCCGGATGATCCCGATGCGCTGCGAGCCACCGGGTTCCTCGTGCGGCATTGGTTCCGACACAACCGAAACGTCTGGCTCGACAACGCCGTCGAACACACCGGCAAGGCGTTTCTCGGTCTGACGTTCAATTGCGCGAAGTGCCACGATCACATGTACGACCCGTTGTCGCAGCCAGAGTATTTCCAGTTGCGAGCCTTCTTCGAACCGTATGACGTCCGCACGGATCGACTGCCTGGCGAGCCAGACCGCGACAAACTCGGCCTCGTCCGAGTGTTCGATGCGAACGCCGCGCAACCGACCTTCTTGTTCGCGCGCGGTGACGAAGCTCAGCCGATCAAAGACAAACCGCTCCCCCCTGCCCTGCCGAGCCTGTTCAACATTCCGACCGACATCCAACCGGTCGCGCTGCCGATCAAGGCGTCCTATCCCGGTCTGCAATCGTTCGTCCAAGATGAAGAGCGGCAAAAAGCTCGGCAACAGTTGGCTCAGGCGGAGCAAAACCTCGCGGCGGCGCGCACGAAATTGGCCGACGCCGAGAAACAAGCTGAGGCCGCGATCAAGTCTGATCCCGCTCAAGTCGAACCGGAGGCGCAGCTCGCCGAAGCACGGCGGGCGCTCCGCCAAGCCGAACGGCTGCAACATTCTGAACTGGCCAACGTTCGTTTTATCGATGCCGTGATCGCGGCGGACTCGGCCAAATTCGGAACACCTCCCGCCGACGACGCGAAACAAAAGGAGCTGGCTCACGCCGCCTCGCGTGCTGAACGCGAACAGGCACTCGCTTTGTCGGAAGTCCAACTCGGCAGCGCTGAGCAAACTCTCGCCAAAGCCAAACTGTCCGCGAAACCGGACGATGCGAAGACTCAAAAGGCCGTCACCGATGCGGAGGCCGAGTTGACGAAGAAGCAGCAAGCCCGCGACGCGGCGGCAAAAGCCCTCGAAACGGTCAGCGATCAGTACAAAGGGCTGAGCGAGAACTATCCGACGACCAGCACCGGCCGGCGTTCGACGCTCGCAAAGTGGATCGCATCGCGCGACAACCCGCTGACGGCTCGTGTGGCCGTCAATCATATTTGGATGCGGCATTTCGGGACGCCGCAGGTCGCCAGCGTGTTCGACTTCGGCATCAACGGCAAATCCCCAACTCACCCGGAACTGTTCGATTGGCTCGCCGTCGAGTTCATGGAATCCGGATGGGATCAAAGACACCTGCATCGGCTGATTGTCCTGAGCGACGCTTATCGGCTCGCGTCTTCGGCACCGGAGACGAGCGAATTAACCCAACAGAATTCCGCCATCGACCCGGAGAATCTGACGCTGTGGCGATTCAACCCGCGGCGGCTCGAAGCCGAAGCGGTGCGGGACGCGACGCTGCACGTCGCCGGCTCGTTGGAACATCAGCCGGGCGGTCCCGATCTCGATCCGAACCTCGGCCTGACGAGCGGTCGCCGCACCTTGTACTTCCGCAACAGCAAGGAAAAACGGATGACGTTCACATCGTTGTTCGATGGCCCAAACGTTTCCGAGTGTTACCGCCGCTCGGAGAGCATCGCTCCGCAACAAGCACTCGCGATGGCCAACAGCGGACTGACGCTCGCTCAGTCGCGTATCCTGGCTGGCAAACTGGCCGAGTGTGCTTTGAGCGAATCGCGAAACTCCGACCGTGTCTGGCTGAACTCGTCTCCTGGCCGGCGGGCCTTCGTGTCGCTTGCCTTCGAGCATCTGCTGAACCGACAGCCGACCGACGCCGAACTGATCGAATGCGAGACTTTCCTCGGACAGCAATCACAGTCGCACGCCGAAGCCGGTAAGCTCACGCCGTTCAAAACATCGACGGCCAGCAACGTCCCCCCATCAGCCGATGCAACTCAACGAGCACGCGAGAATCTGATTCATGTGTTGCTCAACCATCACGAGTTCGTGACGGTGCGTTGAAAGTAGGTCAGCCTTTTCGGTCTGACACGAACGGCGATCGGTGCTGTTTGCCAATTCGGGTCAGACCGGAAAGCCTGGCCTACGATGCGTCTCGCGAATTTTGCCGAAGTCGAATTGACACGATTTCGCAATTCGGTCTATCAATCGTCCGCTTGCTCGGCCGCACGGCAAAACAAGCATCCCTTCTCGTGCCTCCCCTCCGCCCATTCCGGGCCACTCCCTTCCGCAGCGTCGCGAACTTCGCCCCACTGCATCCTGTCTGAATCCGCCCTTCCCCTCCTTGAGTCAGCTTCTTGCATCCCCTCGTGACGGCATTCGTCCGTCAGAACCCCCGTCTGACTTTCATGGATCACGCCATGCACTCAAGCCCATTCCGTCCTGATTTCTCTTCGATAACAGCGGTCGCCGGCCGACTGTCCGCCACCGCTCGCGTTTTGACGTGCATCTCGCACGCGACAATTCGCGCCGCACTCGAAAACTCTGCGGGAGCCTGCGTCTCGGCCGAACCAAGTCGGTCGCTGGACCAAGCGACTGCACTGTTGCTTCGCGAGCCAACGCCGTTGGTGATCGTCGACGAGGCCACGTTGGTTGCCGCCAGCAACACAGACAATGGTTCGCGGCCGATTCGAGATTTCGCGGCCGCACTGCTCGGCAACAGCGGCTACACGCAGTTGATTGTGGTTTCCGCGTCCTGCGACGCGTACACGCTGCCAAACGGTCTGCGTTCCGACGAGATCGCCGCGCGACTGACCTTGCTCACCGAAGAGGAACTCTCTGGAACCGCGTTGAACTCGATCATCGCGATGGCGATCCGACACGCCGATTCGCAACAGTCGCAACGACAGACGGCGCGTCCGCAGTCGCGGACTCATTCGCTTCGCGAAGTTCTCGGTGGAAGTCCACGCATGGAAAAACTATTCGAGGCGATCGACGCCATTTCCGCTTGCGACACGCCAGTTTTGATCTGCGGCGAATCCGGCACCGGCACCAGCCTGCTGGCCAACGCGATCCATGATGGCAGTTCGCGATCGGCCCAGCCGTTCGTCCGAGTTCACAGCCGGTCGCTGACGTTGGAGCAACTCAACGATTTGCTGTGCGTTGATGTTCCCGATTCCGAAGTCGCGACGCTGCCCATCGACACGCCGACGCGCCCCGCGGGCGGCACGTTGTTTCTCGACGAGTTCGACGAATTCCCGGTCGCGTTGCAGAAGCCGCTCTGTCGATTCGTTGCTCGCCAACAAGAACTGTCGGACGGTTCACAAGGCCGGCATCGTTCGATCGCCCGCATCATCGCATCGACGCATCAGAATCTTGATTTGCCGACTCGCCAAACACTCGGACTGGAGATCCTCGTTCGCGGATTGAACGCCGAGCGGCTGCTCGTTCCGCCGGTTCGCGAACGCCCTGAAGACATCGCACCTCTGGCCGAGCAATTCTTCATCCGCTGGGCGTTGCAGGAAGATCAACCCCATCCGCGACTGACTCGCAACGCGCTGGAATGTCTGAAGTCGCATTTCTGGACTGGCAACCTTCGCGAGCTGTACACCGTGCTGAGAAACACCGCGATCGTCGCCAACGGCAATGACATCACGGCCGACATGCTGCAACCGTGGCTCGCGAAAACCGAGACCCCGGACGGCACCGAAGTCCCCCGCATGACACTGGCCGACATGGAGCGGCAGCTCATCGAAACCACGTTCACTCGCTGCGGCGGCAATCGCGAGAAGACCGCCAGTTCGCTCGACATCGGCCTCCGCACTCTCTCCGGCAAGCTCCGCGAATACGGCTACCCACCGCGCGGCGGGCCGGGATCAAATCTCAAAGCCGCGTAGGATGGGCACTCTTGCCCGTCCGCGATTCTAAGGTGGCAAGAATGCCCGTCCTACCAAATGGCTGTCACGGACGACGGCTTCACCCGACCATCCCGCAGGGCAGCGCGTTCATGGACGAATTGCGACGACACGCGGCCCCACTCGTTGATCGTTGGCAGCGAACCGCTCGCGGCCAACAGGTCGCGATGGTCGCCGTGCTCGTCGCCAGCGCGGTCGGGTTTGTTTTTCTGCTGAACCGTTCGACCGAAAGCTGGCAGCCGATCGTCGATGGCCGAGAGTTCTCTGCATCGGAGTTCGCCGCCATTCGATCCGCCTGGCGACAAGCTGGCCTGAATTCGTTTCGGCGCGACGCTCGCAAATTGCTCGTTCCGTCGGCAGAGATGGCCCGCTACACCGCCGCGCTTCCGAAATCGCAACGAGACGACGGCGACTCCAGCAACGAGCGAGGTCCGTCAATTGCAACGGCCAACCTCTTCACCAGCCACGAACAGTTTGAGCAACTCAAGGACACCGCGCTGCGAAACACAGTGGAACGACAGTTGAAGGCGATCCCCGCCATCGCCGATGCCGAGGTAAACTGGGCTCGCGGCAAGAGCCGTTCCGCGTTCTCTGGACGCTCGAAAGTGACTGCCACCATCAGCGTTCTGCCGCGAGACGGACACGACCTCACGCCGGAACTTGCGCAATCACTTCGAACCGCTGTCGCCGGCATGATTCCCGACCTCAGTGCGGAAGATATCGTCGTGCTCGACCAATCAACCGGCTTCGCGATGACCGGCGATTCCGAGCCATTGTTCGTCGAACAACAACGCCGCCGCCAACAAGAACGACTCGCTCGGCAACTTGAATCGCGGATCGCCGCAGCTTTCGCACACATTCCGAATGCGACCGTGCAGGCCAATCTTGTGGAAGTGCCCCGCTCGACGAACCGCCACATTGCCGCGAAACCAATCTTCGGCTCGGCGGTCGTCTGGATGACGGATGTTCCGGACAATCTTGTGGAGTTCTCGCCGCTGGCCTTCACGGACGGCAGCACCCCGCCGCTGTCGATGGCGACAGACTCCGCCTGTTCCGTCGCGTGGCACATCGCCGTTCAGATTCCGCAAATTTATTTTGACGCCCACATCGCCCAGCAGTCCTTGTCCGCTGAGCATCGCACTACGCAACTCGACGACCTCTGCGATGCGGAATACGCTCGCCTGCAACTCGTCGTGCGAAACCTTCTGCCGCCCGAGGCGACGCTCGCCGAGTTGTCGATCGTTCCGAGCGTCGCTAACACGAACGTGACTCCACCTGCGGTCTCTTTCGCCGCCTGGCCACATGTCGCGTGCGGATTTTTCGCCGTGCTGTGTCTCACGGTCGTCGCAAGTCGTTGGCGAGCAGAAGGTGTTAACCCTCCGCGGGATCGTTCGTCATTGGATTCCGAATCCCTCGGAGGGTTAACACCTTCCGCGCGCCAAGACAAAGACACGATCATCACACCACCAACTTCGACCGAACCGCTCACCGACCTCGCTCGTCTGCAACAACTCGATCTGCAACCGCTTGCTGATGCGATACGACACGAGCGTCCACAAGCCATCGCAGTCTTGCTGACTCGCTTTCCGACGCGGCTCGCCTCGGCTTGCTTGTCGCAATTGACATCGTCCTTGCAGACCGACGTGATCCGCCGCCTCAAGTCACTCGGCGAAGTTCCCGACGAACTCGTTGCGGAAATCGCTCACTCCGTCTGCCAACGGATGGCCCCTGCCACTGCGACGATCAGCCACGAACCGACCAATCGCATCGCCCATCTGCTGCCAGAAACCGTGACGCAAAGGGCCATTGCATGACGACCGCCGCACGCATCCCCAAGGCCGATCACCGCAACAACACCGCACGACGAGTCTGTTTGTCTGACTTGTCAGAGACGACCTCTTCGCGTTTCGACTCCGCCATTTTCGAACCGCTGGTGCTACCGGCTGCTCTCTCGCCGACACGAGAGTCGCACGCCGACACTCGTTTGCAGTCCGCTCTTGCCGCAGTGCAAACCGTCGCCGACCAATTGCATGCCCAACGAGACCAATGGCTCGATCAGTGCCAACACGAGACCGTCCGACTCGGGGTTGCCATCGCCGAACGCCTGTTGCGCCGCACGCTCGCCGTTCAACCCGAAGCCGTTCTCGATTTGATTCGCTCCGCCCTCGACTGGTCCGTCGGTGCGGATCGCTTGCGAGTCCGCCTGCACCCTGCCGATGCGGACCTGGTCGAGTCTGCGGCACAACCTCTCGAAGCGGCCCGCGAAATCGAATTCCTCCCGGACGACTCGCTCACGCGCGGCGATTGCGTCGTCGAAACACCGAGCGGTCAAACGGACGCGCGGCTCGAAGTCATTCTGCAACGCATCACCGATGAACTGCTCGCGGAGTGAACTCAACAATGCTCGCCTTCGCCGAACGAATTTCGGAAATCATTCCGGTCGGACTGACCGGCCGAGTCACTCGGCTGAGCGGCCTGACCATCGCCGCCGCAGATTTCCCGGTGCCGGTCGGTGCATTGTGCCGCGTTCATCGAGGTCCACAACAACTCGCCGAAGCCGAGGTGGTCGGCTTTCGCGATCAGGAAACTTTGCTCCTCCCGCTCGGTGACATTGCCGGCCTGCGTCGAGGCGATTCGGTTTCGCTGCGAAACTCCGCTCCGCAAGTTTGCGTCGGCGAACAGATGCTCGGCCGAGTCTTCAACGCTCGCGGCGAAATCCTCGATGACGGCGAGAAGCCCTCACTGCCACATCGCCGTTCGTTGTACGGCGCACCGCCCGCGTCGATGAGTCGGCCACGAATCACCGAACCACTCGCCACCGGCATCCGCTCGATCGACGCACTGCTGACCTGCGGCAAAGGCCAGCGCGTCGGCTTGTTCGCCGGAAGCGGTGTCGGCAAGAGCACGTTGCTCGGCCAGATCGCTCGCGGCAGCCAGGCGGACGTCAACGTCGTCGTGCTCGTCGGCGAACGCGGCCGTGAAGTCCGTGAGTTCCTTGAAAAGTCTCTCGGTCCCGATGGCCTGAGCCGCAGTGTGGTCATTGTCGCGACCGGCGATGAAGCACCGACACTTCGATTACGAGCCGCTCACTTCGGAACGACTGTCGCCGAGTTCTTTCGCGATCAAGGCCGTGATGTGCTGCTGCTCATCGATTCGCTGACTCGCTTCGCTCACGCCCAACGCGAAGTCGGCTTCGCCGCCGGAGAACCTCCCGCCGCTCGCGGATTTCCCCCCAGCGTTTTCAGCGTGTTGCCGAAACTCGTCGAACGGACCGGCCACTCGGAGTCCGGCAGCATCACCGGCCTGTACACGGTCCTCGTCGATGGTGACGACTTCAACGAACCGATCGCCGATGCGGTGCGCGGTCTGCTTGACGGCCACTGGGTTTTGTCACGACGACTCGCCGAGCA
Source organism: Candidatus Kuenenia stuttgartensis (assembly GCA_945861865.1). GTDB lineage: Bacteria > Planctomycetota > Planctomycetia > Planctomycetales > Planctomycetaceae > SXKJ01. The sequence goes on from CAMAWN010000047.1 coordinate 13,337, forward strand.
AGCTCATTGGCCGGCCCTCGACGTTCTCGCCAGCATCAGCCGCGTCATGCCCGATGTCACTTCGCCACAGCATCGTGCCATTGCTGACCAGTTGAAACGAGTCCTCGCCGCGTACCGCCATCACGAAGACTTGATCTCCGTCGGAGCCTATCAACCCGGCTCACACTCGCTGGTCGATACCGCGATCCGCGAGCGGCTTCGCTGGACCGAGTTCCTCCAGCAGTCGCTCGATCAACCGACAACCTTGCCAGACACGCTCGCTTGGCTGCGGCGGCTTACTGGCCAACTCTCTTGAAAATTCCTTCCATCGGAAACCTCGCGATGTCATCGCTCACGCCTTGGTTGACCACGTTGCAGCGCGTTCGCGAGCATCGCCGTAACACCGCGCTGCAATCGCTTGCTCAAAGCTTGCAAACGGCTAAGAAAATTCGAGACACGACCATTCGCGTTGAGTCCATGATTTCAAGCCTGGGACAAGCTCTGCAGCAAAGCAACCATGCCGGACGACTGGACTCGGAACGAATGCGGCAGATTCGCCAACACCGCGACGACTTGCGGTCTCATTTGACTGATCTCAACAATCAGCAGACGTCCGCCAACGCCACTGTCCACCAGGCACAGGTCAACGCGACCGCCAAAGACTCGGAGGCCGAAGTCTTGAGGCGTCTGCAAGATCGGCTCGATTCCACTCACCGGCAGGCTCAACGACGTCGGGACGAACAAACTCCGCTAGATGTCGCCGTCTCGCTTTGCAACGAGCAGGTTTCCGGCTAGATTCCCGCACCCATTCAACAATCACGAATTCCAAATGAGGAAATGACATGGCCAAGAACAATCGCAAGATCACGAAAGCGAACCACGGTGCTCGCCCATGTAGCGGTCACACTCGCCGCAAACTGCGCGGCAAGCCAAAGCTGTAAGCCGCTACGTTCGCTCGAGCAACTGACGAAAAAACCCGGTCCAGAATCCTGAACCGGGTTTTTGTTTTGCAGCGTTGTTCTGCGAGAATCTCGTCCGCACCAAGGTTTAGGCACGATCGTCAGTTGTTAGTGGTGATGATGGTGGCGATGACCATGATGGTAGCTGCGGCCGCCACCGAATCCGCCGGTGCTGTAGCCATTGCCGCGATAGCCAGAACCGAACGAGACGCTCAAACTAGGACGGCTGTAGTGGAAACCGGACGACGGATAGGAGTAGCCAAAGCTATTCACCGGCGCGTAGCTGTAGCGATACGCGGGACCGTAGTTGAAACTCGATCCGTAGTAGCCTCCATAACAGGGACCGCAGCTATTCCAGTGGTCGGCCTTCGCTTCGGAAGTCACGCTCAGGGTCAACACACCCACTGCCAGCATCGCGAGAAGAATCAACTTTTTCATGGTCAGGCTCCTTTTTCCTGCGGGATGAACGGCGGAGGGAAGTGGTTTGATTTCCGGGAAGTCCGTTCGTTCGTGTTTGCTCTGACATGGGTGATACGCAGACGCAGTGCCAATTTTTTATTTTTTAAACGACACCGAAAGTTTCCGTGATGAGCAGCGTTTTCCCATCAGAAATCGCGAAACGAGCCGGCCAAACGCCTCGGAGATGCGTTCCTTGTCGCCTTGCCGCGATATTGTCTGTCATCCAGAAGCGTCAGCGGCCATCAATCTGACGACGATTCCGGTGGCAAGCCGGACAAGAAGCCGAGGCACTCAACGAATCACCCGCCGTTCGCGTAAACTCTGACGCATGTCGAGACCGCCTAACAAAGAAACTAGGCGATCAAGACGTGACTTCTCACAGACCAAGGGCCAGCCATGTTTTTCGATCCGCGATATCTGGTGTTTCTTGCCCCAGCGATGATTCTGATGCTGTGGGCACAGTGGCGAGTCAAATCCGCGTACCACCACGGCATGCAAGTTTCTGCGCCGCTGAGTGGAGCCGCTGCGGCGCGATACATTCTGGATCATTCCGGTTGCCACGAGGTTGGAGTCGAGGTCGCCAGCGGTTGGCTGTCGGACCACTACGATCCCCGTTCGCGAGTGCTGCGGCTCAGCCCAGAGGTTTATGAAAGCCATACCGCCACAGCCGTCGGCATCGCCGCCCACGAAGCCGGCCACGCGCTGCAGCATGCCGCTCATTACGCCCCGCTGATTGCCCGAAATGCCGCCGTGCCGGCAGCACACTTCGGTGGCATGACGTTTGGCCTGCTGTTCTTGCTGGGGTTGATCCTCTCCAGCCCGACTCTGATTTTGCTAGGGTTTACAGCGATCGGAGCGACCTGCGTCTTTCAACTGGTCAATCTGCCAGTCGAATTCGACGCCAGCAACCGCGCCAAACGACTGCTCGGGCAGCTCAACATCGTGGACGAGGAAGGCGCGTTGGCCGTGCGCAGCGTGCTCAACGCCGCCGGCTGGACCTACGTTGCGGCGACGCTGCAATCCATCCTCACGCTGGCATATTACCTGTTCCGATTCAGCGGTGTCTTGAATTCGCGAGACGATTGATCCGCCGTACTGTCACTTCCGTCCGCCGACGACCGCGCAATGCACGAGCGTGGACAGGAGTGGCAACAAGGTCAGTCCCACATCGGTCAGCCAGGTTTGAAACTCGCGGGCCGAGTACGCTCGGCCTTCGGTCAGCGTGAACAATGCGGCCGAGTACAACGCGATCGGCAACGGCCCGCTGTGATCATCGTTGAGCAGTACGTCGTGAATCAGCAGTCGTCCGTCTGACGGCAGCGCCGCCGCGCAGCGTTCAACCAGCGTTCGACATTCCGGCTCATCCCAGTCATGTAGGATGTTCGACAACAGCACGACATCTGCCGCCGGAACCGGATCAACGAACATGTCGCCGGACATGCACTCCAGTCGATCCGCAACGCCGTACTGCTCGGCCATCTCGCGAGCGACTTTCAATACCTCCGGTCGATCCCACACGATGGCTCGCAACTCCGGATGCCGTCGCAGCCACGCGATGCTGTAAATGCCCGATCCCCCTCCGACATCCAACAACGTCCGAGCGCCGTCGAGCGGCACTCGCTCGGCCAACACCGGCGCGACATTCTTGGCTCGACCGGCCAACGACAGCGTGAGGAACCTTGCAGACGCTTCCGCCTCCATTGCCGACTCGGTTCCCTCGCGGTAGATGAACGCTGTTCCCTCGTCGGGATCGGAAGCTCCCGCAGGGCGATTGGATTTCAATCGTTCAATCATCTCGCGCACACCGGGACTACTGCCCGCCAATGCAATGTAACCACTCACGTCAAACTCGGTGCCCGACACTAGGTGCTCGCGACTGAGCGGCGTCAGACTCAAACGCTCTTGCGAATCGGTTGCCAGCAAGCCCATCGCCCGCAGTGCCGTACACAGCACAACTGCCGGACGAAGCTGCAAGCCAATCTGGGCACGCAACTCGTCGAACGATTTCGGTTGCTCGACAAGCCGGCGAAAGAGATCGAATTCGACGACGGCCGCAGTCAGCAACTCGGTGCCGTAACTGCCGCGAAAGAGCTCGAAGATCGAAGTCGGATCGGTTGTCGGCGGAATCAGCGGCACGGCAGACATCAGGCTTCCTTCGCAAGTGGGTATCACTTCGCCGACAGATACTTGGTAACCATTTCCGCTCGCAGCCGGCTCATTAACTGCGGCGTGAGCAGGCTGCCGTGATCGTGGCCGGGAAGCATCTCGACGACGGCATCGCTGTCGAGTTTCTTCAAGCTCTCGCCGAGCAATCGCGTTGCGCCTTCGAGATAAAACGTGTCGGCGTCCCCCATGACGACGTGCAGCTTGCCTCGCAGCTTCGGGCCGAGCGTCGGCCAATTGCGTTCGAGCACCAGCCGAATGTCATAAGCCTCCCAAGCCTTCGCAGCTTCCGTGTTGACCGCTCCCGTCTGGCGATTCCAAACGCGGATCGGTTTGCCGCCAGGACCGCGTGGGCTGAATGCGGCCTCAAAGCTGTGAAGCTGACCTCCGGTGCCGAGGGCTTCTTCCATCACGTCGAAGTCGCGATACCACAAGACAACCTGCGGACCGCGCCGCGCGATCGGGCGGCGTTCACCGGCACGATCCGAGTACATGTTCTCGCCAGCGGTGTAGAGATTGATCCGCTGGAAATCGCGAAAATCAACCGGGTCTGGCGAAGTGCTCCAAGTGCCGGCGAAATCGTCGGGATGCGAGACCATCAACCACAAACTCGACCAACCGCCAGACGAGTGCCCCGTGAGAAACCGCGCCGCAGGCCGAGCGTCCGCCCGAAACTGTTTGTCGAGTTCCGGAATCAATTCCTGCACCAGCGCCGTGCCGAACGTCCCGTTGTTGGCCGAGTCCGCGAAGACGTGATGTCCCAGCGGACAACTCGGATCGAGCATCAGTCGAATGAACTCAACGCCCCCTTCGTTTTGCTCAACGAGCGGCTCGGCCCGCACGCCGTCAAAGTGTGTGCCGCCAAAACCGGGGATCGTGAAGATGACCGGATACTTTCGCTCCGGCTGTTTGTGGTAGCTCGCCGGCAGCAACACGGCGGCTTGCAGAAAGACGTCTTGCTTGTGGAATTCGCTGAGCAACTTCGACCGGACACGGAGCAACTTGCACCACTCGTTCTCCGGGAACTTGCGGTCGGGGATAAGTTCTGAAATCGGCAAGTCGATCGTCGCCGCGTTTTGCGGAACGGCAACGGTGGGCGAGAAACCATTGCCCGCTCCGTCGCCAACCTTTCGTTCCCACGCATTGAATCTGGCCACCGCTTGAACCTTCCAACCAGCCAGGTTGAGTTGATCGACGGGCATCGGACACGTCGTCACGTCGTCCGGCTTGTGGCTGTCGATGACCAACGGCTCGCCCGGCTTCCAGTCAATCACATCGCGGCCGACCAGGATTTCCGGTTTGAACCAACTCAATCGCTCGCGCGGCTGCGGCCGAGTCTGACTGAGATACAACACGACTCGGCCGGTGTACGGCTCGGCCCGAACCTCCTTCGGAAAGCTCAGCCGAAACTGCCAGCGAGGAAGTTTTTCGTCGGCGTGACTCACGCTCACGACCAGCCACATCACACCGCACGCACGAATCAGCGATCGGCAAACACGCATTTGAAGTCTCCTGGAAAAACGGGGCCGCGAGCGTATCGCAACCGCCGCTTGAGTTTCCACGCGCGCCGCCTACCATGCCCGGCCGAAAGTCCAAAGTCGAAAGCCGTTATCTCACTTTTGAAATTTGAGATTTGAAACCCCATGCCCGCACTCAACACCGACGATCGAGTCATCAACGTCGAACTCCTGCTGACGCACCTGCAACACGACTTCGAGCAACTCAGCCAAGTCGTCTTCCGACAGCAGGCAGAGATTGACGCTCTAAAAACCGAAGTCACAAAACTCAGTACGCGAATCGTGACACTCACTGACGACCCGGAAGTCCGCGACCCGCAGGACGAGAAGCCGCCACACTATTGATCGCACCTCCTCACACTAGCCCGACGCCATGAAGAAACCAGCCGCTGGATTAGACGGATTCATCGTCGGCGAGACGGCCATCAGCACGCTCGACCACGGCTTGCATCTTCGCGGATTCTCCATCGAAGACCTGGTGCGGCAAGCGACCTACTCCGAAGTCGCCTACCTGTTGCTGCACGGCGAGCTGCCAACCCAGGAATTGCTCGCCGATTTCCGAGCGATCCTCGCCGAAGCGGCCGAAGTCCCTCCGGCGATCCTGCAACTCTTGCACGAGTTGCCGTTGCACGTCGCCCCGATGGACGCACTGCGCACGGCCATCAGCGCGCTCGCCCACTTCGATGAACAGCCCGACGAGAACGATGACGCCGCCAGTCTCGGCAAAGCGATCCGACTGCTCGGACAGGTTCCGGTCTTGCTGGCCACTCGCCATCGGCTGACTCGCGGACTGGAGCTGATCGAGTCCGACCCAGAACTGAGTTTCGCTGGCAACTTGTTGTCGCTACTGACGGGCCGTGTCCCGACCGCGCAGGACGAACGAGCACTCGATCAATCGCTGATCTGCTACGCCGACCTCGAATTCAACACCTCCACCTTCACCGCCCGAATCGTCGCCTCGACGGGTTCGGATTTGCATTCCGCCATAACCGCCGCTGTCGGAGCACTCAAAGGTCCGCTGCACGGCGGAGCCAACGAAGATGTCCTGGACGTGCTGCTGGCAGTCGACTCGCCCACACACGCGGACAAGTTCGTGCGCAACGCCGTTGCCAAGAAACGCCGCCTCGCCGGGTTCGGCCATCGTGTCTATCGCGACCGTCCCGATCCACGAGCGGTCGTACTCAAAGACATCTGCCGCGAACTCGCCACGACCGATGAGCAACACCGACTCGAAGAGATCGCTGAGACCATCGAAGCCGCGATGTGGTCGCACAAGCAACTCCGCCCGAACGTCGATTGGCCGATCGCGCGGCTGTATCGGAGGCTCGGCTTCGATGCGGAACTCTTCACTCCGCTGTTCGTCGTCGCGCGTGTCGCCGGCTGGTCAGCCCACATCCTCGAACAGCAACGCAACAACCGCCTGATCGCGCCACGAGCCAACTACACCGGCCCACCGCCACGAGCGTTCGTACCACTGCACGAACGCGGCTGACCGCGTTCGTCGTGCCCCCATTGATGGGGACGAGACTCAATGAAGACCCGAAACATCGGAACGCTACGACCGCCCGACCACTGGCTGCACGAATTCCAGTTCGGCATCGGTCGTCGGCCGCAGGAAATCGAAATCGCAGCCTTCGTCCGCTTGCAGCACATGATCGATGTAAAGCCGAGGATACCCGCGCAGATGCTTGATCGGCCGAGGCTGCCAAGCGGCTCGGCGACGAGACAACTCGGCATCATCGACCAGCAATTGCAGCTTGCGAGCCGTAACATCCAACTCGATCAGATCACCGTCATGCACGAGGCCAATCAATCCTTCGGCCGCCGCTTCAGGAGCGACGTGCAGCACGACCGTTCCAAATGCCGTGCCGCTCATGCGCGAGTCGCTGATCCGCACGACATCGGTGACTCCCGCCTGCAACAGCTTCGTCGGGATCGGGATGCTCCCCCATTCTGGAAATCCGGGCACACCCTTCGGCCCGGCGTTCTGCAACACGAGCACGCTGTCGGCATCGACCGCCAACGCCGGATCGTTGATGCGCGCGAGCAGGTCTTCGTAGTCGTGAAACACCACCGCGCGGCCGCGATGTTTCATCAGCTTGGGTGACGCGGCCGAGACTTTGATAACCGCCCCGCGCGGCGTGAGGTTGCCCGTCAGCACCGCCAGCGCGCCGCCGTCCGCCAGCGGTTGTTCGCGTGAGCGGATCACCTCCCGATCAAAGCTGCGTGCGCGAGCGATGTTCTCACCCAGCGTCCGGCCGGTGACGGTCAGGCTGTCGAGATTCAGCAGATCGCGAATCTCCGCCAGCACGGCCGGCAATCCGCCCGCCGCGTAGAAGCGATCCATCAAATGCTGCCCCGACGGCATCAGGTTCACGAGGAACGGCGTCGTCCGCGCCAGTTCATCGAACCTCGACAGCGGCAGTCGGATGTTGCGGCGTCCGGCCATCGCGATCAGATGTACGACGGCGTTCGTCGAACCGCCCAGTGCCAACAACGCTCGAATCGCGTTATCGAACGCGGCCGGCGTGAGAATCTTCGACGGCCGCAAGTCTTCGCGAACCATTTGCACAATGCGCTGACCGGTCGCCGTCGCGGCTTGCATGCGGCGAGCGTCCGTCGCCGGAATCGCGGCCGTCCCCGGCAGCATCATGCCGAGCGCTTCCGACAGCGACGTCATCGTCGAAGCCGTCCCCATCGTGTTGCACGCGCCAACACCGCAGCCGTAACACGCTTCAAGCTCTCGCCAATCCGCATCCGACAACCGCCCTGCCCTGCGTTCATCCGAGTACCGCCACAGATCGGTCCCCGAACCAATCGGCTCGCCGTGAAAATGACTGATCGCTCGCGGGCCGCCGTTGAGTTGGATCGCCGGCAAGTCCGCGCTCGCCGCCGCCATGAGTTGCGCCGGTGTCGTCTTGTCGCAGTTGCACAGCAGCACGACGCCGTCGATCGGGTTCGCGCGCAGCGTCTCTTCGACATCCATCGCCATCAGGTTGCGATACAGCATCGCCGACGGCTTCATGAACTCTTCGCCCAGCGAGATTGTCGGGAACTCCAGCGGCAGTCCCCCTTCCAACAACACACCCCGCTTGACCGCCTCGGCCAAGTCACGCAAGTTCGCATTGCAGTTATTGAGATCGCTCCAACTGTTCGCGATGCCGATCACCGGCTTGCCGGCGAAGTCATCCGGGTTCAATCCCATCGACCTCAAGGCGGAGCGATTTTGAAACGCCAGTTCTTCACGACCAGCGAACCACTGTTGGCTTCTCATCGTTGTCAATGCGCTCCAACTATCGCTGATAAATCGGCAGGTACTGGTACTCGACCGACAGCGCCAGCACTGCGAGGCTCGTGGCGTACACGGTGCCGAGGTTGCGTTCCTGGCCTTGACGTCCAGACCAACTGCCGTCTTTGGCTTGCAGATTCAAGAGCAGCGGAATCAAGTGACCTTTGCCTTGTTCCCAAGGCTTGCCGCCGACTTGGAACAGGCCGATCGTGCAGTAGTAGGCTCCGTAGTAGAACCATTCTTGATCGGCTCGCAGCGGGTCTTGCAGCAGCGAATCGGCAGCGCCGAGCGTTTCGGGCGAGTGATGCACTCCGCAGATTTCGAGGCACAGGATGCCGGTTCCTGCGCGGGTTGGAGACGAACCGCTGCCGTTCTGGTAGCCGAAGCCGCGATTGCGGACGGAGAGACGCTTCACATACTCGACCGCCGCGTCGATGTTTTCCGCGGGGACATCGCAGCCGAGATTCTTGGCGGCTCGCAGCGCGAGCAATTGCCAGCCGGTGACGCTCAGGTCGCTGTCTTCGCTGCTGGGATGATAGCGCCAGCCCCCTTCGTGGCCTCGACCCTTGCGAACCATTTGAGCTTTCAGGATGACGAGGACGGCCCGCTTGAGGGCCTCACGGCATCGCACGGCGAGAGCCTCGTCGGTCATGCCGGCAACTTCGGCCAGCATCAGCGTGCTGATCCCGTGAGCGTACATCGGCCCGTGGCCACCTTCTCGGACGAGCATTCCGTTCGGCTGCTGTTGATTGAGCACCCAAGTCACGCCTTGTTGGATCTTCGCGCCGTATGGTCCTTCGCCGGGAACGTGTCCCGCCGCCAGAAACGCCATCACAGCGAGCGACGTCGCCGACGTCGCGGGATTCTGCCGATTCCCTTGGTCAAGACCCCACGATCCATCAGCTTGCTGTTGCTTCGCGAGATGATCGAGCGCCTTCGAGATCGCCGCGTCGATCTGCTTGTCCCGTTCGGTGCGATCGTCCGCGCGAGCGAATCCTGCACAGAGAAGAACGACGGCAGACAGCAGCGTCCGCCACTTCATTCCGGACCGAATGCCGTGAGCCGGTCGGCGATCGGCTGGCACACAAAGTTGCGGTGCGCTCATCGCTTCACCTCCGGGCCGGGCTGCGTCTTCGCGATTTCTTGGAAGTACAGCTTGATGAGCTTGCTGTAGTCGCCGTGAGCTTGATGCTTGGCTTGCTGCGAGAGTTCGGTCTTGAGCTTGCTCGACAACTGGCCCCAGTTGCGGCCGGTCAACTTCTTGATTTGGGCCTGCAAGTCGCCAACATTCTCACCACGATCTGGTTCCATGTTGCCTTGGCCGTTACCCCCTTCACCTTGAGCCAGCTGTGGCTTGTCATTCGACTGGTTCGCTGGCGACTTCGGCTGCGGTTGTCCCAGTTGCGGTGCCGCTTGATTCGCCGCCTCAGATAGCGCGCGAGCCGCTTCGCGGAGTCGCTGAGCCATCTGCGCGAACGGCGAACCTGGAGCCTGTCCTTCTCCTTTGGCTGCTTCATCCGGTTTGTTGGGCTGTTCCTGTGGAGCATCCGGCATCGGTTGTCCGTCGTTCTTGGGTTCGTTGGCCTGGATCGCCTGCCGCAGACGGTCGGCCGCATCGGCCACATCTTCGCCGACGCCGCGCGGGACCGGTGATTGTGGAGGCCGGCTTTTCTCAGCGGCGGCCTGAGCTTGCTCCGCCGCCTTCTGCAAATTCTCGGCAGCTTGCTCGGCCGCTTGAGCCGCCTGGTTCGCGTTGCCTTGTTGCGACGCTTGTTTCGCGGCCGCCATTTTTTGCTGACTGTTTGCCGCTTGTTCTCCAGCCTGCTTCGCTCCTTCGGCCGGCTGCGGCAGATTGAGCGGTTGCTGACCGAGCTTGCTCTGTGACTCAGCCAATTGCTGGCCGAGTTGACCGGCGGCGGCGTTCAACTCTTGCTGACGCTGTTGCTGTGCGGCATTCGCGGCTCCCGGTTGTTGGCCGAGTTGCTGCATCTGTTGCGCGACTTGCTCTTGTTTCTGGGCAAGCTCATTGGCTTGCTGCGCGAGTTCTGGATTCGCACGCGGGTTGTTCTGTAATTGCCCGGCCAATTGCTGAGCGGATTGAGCAGCCTGTTGTCCGGATTGTGAAGCCTGACCAAACTGGCCAGAGGAGCCTTGTCCCCTTCAGGACTCGCACAGTCGAGCGGTCTGCTGCGACTGTTTCGCCTCGGCGGAATCTTTACCCAACTCCTGCTCGACTTGCTTCTGAAGTTCCTGAGCTTGCTGTGCCAGTTCCTTCTGAGCTTGCTGTGCCTCACGGACCTGCTGAGCCACCGGCAGTTGCTCACCACCTTTCGGTTGTTCGCTGGCTTTCGGCTGTTCGTTGGGTTTGTTCGCGTTAGCCTGCTCGTTCTCGGCGGGAGGTTGAGCAGCTTTGGGTTGCGACGGTTCTCCACGCTGTTCGTTCAGAGCTTGCTCGACCTCTTTGGCGAGTTGACGTTGTTCTTCGGCAAGCTGCGCCACTTGCTGTGCAGCGGGATCACGTTTCGCTTCGTTGGGCTTGGCGTTCTCCATCGGAGCCTGATCGTCACGATTGGCTGGAGCCTCCGGCATCGGCTGAGCGGCGGCTTGCTTGGCGATTTCCCGCAAGGCTTGTTCGGTACGACGTTGCTCTTGAGAAGCTTTTTCGAGATTGCCGTCGGCGAGCGCTTGCTCGGCTTGCTCGGCGCGTTTCTCGGCCTCTTGTTGCGCGGCTTGAACGGGGTTTGGCTTCGCTTCGGCATCGGCCGGTTTCACGTCTCCGTTCGGCTTTTCGGCATTCGGATCAGCGGGATTGCTCTTCACGCCATCGGCCGGCTTGTTGTCTTTATTGACCGGCAGATTCTCGATCCGTTCATTGAGCGCGGTTTGTTCACGGTTCAATTGCTCGGCGGCCTGTTGACGCGCATCGGCGTCGTCGGACTTCGCCGCCTCGGCCGCTTTTTCGGCGAGCTTTTTCTGTTCGTTCGCTAATTCACGCGCGGCTTGAGACAGCGGCGATTGATTCGCTTTCGCTTGCTGCAACTCGCCCGCGAGGCGATCCAGTTCGCTGGCGGCTTGTTGCTGCTGCTTCTGAGCTTCGGCGAGATCGCCTTGCTTGAGCGCGGCAACAGCCTCTTGCAAAGCTTCGGAAGTGGCAGGCTTGTCGGCTTTCGGTTCGTCGCCGGCTGGTTTCGAAGCAGCCGCTTTCTCGGCGGCTGCTTCGGCTCGCACTTGAAGGTCTTGCTGCCTCTCGGCGAGTTCGGCGTTGCGTTCGGCAGCGGCCTCTTGCTGCTGGCGCAGCGCGTCGGCCAGTTCCTTTTGTTGCTCGGCGAGTTGACGAGCCTCTTCGGCGAGTTCGCCGAGTTGTTCGAGTTGATCGCGGCGCGCGGCGGCGAGGAGTTCGGGGCGGCGTTTCAAGAGATCGTTGAGTGCGTCGGCAAGTTGTTTTTGTTGCTCGGCGAGTTGTTGCTTTTCGGCTTCAGCTTTAGCAGCCTCGGCGGCGACCTTCTTTTCGTCACTTTCGTCCTTGGCGTCCCGCGCTGGCGCTTCGGGTTGGTTTGCCCCGTCGTTCTTCGCCAACTCATCCGCGCGGTTGGCGAGTTGTTCGGCTTGGCGGGCGAGGCGGCGGAGTTCCAGCAAGTCCTTTTGCAAGTCGGCAAGCTGCTCGAACGGTTTTTCGAGTTGGGCGAGCTTCTTCGAGGCGGCCTCAAGTTGCTGCTCGGCCTCGCGGACGTGATTGCGTTGTTCCTGAGTGAGGTTCTCGCCGGCATCGTTGCGCGCCTGCTCGACCTCAGTCTCGGCCTGCGTGAGTTCGGTCTGAGCGACCTGCTCAGCCTTCTCGCCGAGTTCGTGGAACAGCGGGTCATTGGCCAATTGCTCGGCAAGCTTTTCGGTTCGTTCGGTCAGCGTGTGCAGTTCGCGTTGCAGTTGGGCGACATGCTCGCCGTCCGGCGGAGCGTCTTTCTTCTTGGTCTGAATCGATTCCTTGCGGAGTTCCGCCAGATCGTTTTTCTTGGCGTCGATGTCGCGACGAAGGTCGTTGAGTTCGTCTTTGAGTTGCTCGTGCGTTTTCGCGAGTTCATTGGCTCCTGGCGGCGCGGCCTTCTTGCTGATGCGGAGGACTCGCGGTTCGGACCAGACTTCGTGTGGACCGGGTTCGGGACGTTCGTCGGTGATGCGCACGCGATAATTCAGCCACTGATTGTGCTCGACTTTGAGCTGACTCAGGTCGAGCGTGAAGCGCTGCTCGAAGCTCTTCTGCCCGCGAACCGCTTCGACGGAGATTGGCTCGCGCGGGTTGTTTTCGATGGTGAAGTGCAGTTCCATCGCGCCCAGGCCGACGTCGTCAGATGCGGTCACGTCGATCGGCAAGACGTCGTCCGGACGAGCTTCCGAACTGTGGTCCCCTTTGACCGTCAGCTTCGGAGCTTCGTCGGCAACAACCACCAACTCGCGCGGCACGGTGTCGTTGTTCGGCAGCTTGTGAATGTCTTCCAATGAGAACAAAAATGGCCCCGCGACATTCGGATCGGCCGACACTTCGAGCGTCGCCGTCTGCTTCGATCCAGCGAGTTCCAGCTTCTTGTTCGCATCACCGTGCTGCCGCCAGACAAGCTGCGCGGTCTCGACCGGCTTGTTGAATTCCAGCGTGAACTTCAATCGGCTCTTCTCGAAGACCTTGATCGAACCGATCGCGCCATCCAGCGACTGCGCGGGCCAGCCGGCGTAGGCAGGCGGCTCGACATCGAGCCGGATCTTTGTGACGACGGGCGGCTCGACGACTTGGACTTTGTAGTCGCGTGATTTCTGACGCTCGACCGCGATGCGGAAATCGAAATCCCGCATGACGTGCGGCACGACCACGACGAACGACTTGCGAGCTTCATCAAACGGCATCGTGCGGCGATCCGTCGTGCCGGCCGAGTCACGCCATTCGAGCGACAGCGACTTCAGCGGCTCGGCTTGCCCGTCCCGTTCGGCCGTCGCCAGCAATTCGACATCGCTGCCGCGAGCAATGATCCGATCGCCATTCTCGACGTTGACGACCCACGCTCCAGCCGTGCCCCAGTTGCCCCACGGCATCAGGAGCCGCTGCCAGAGTTGGCGATACATGCTCGGCGCGACGAACACCGGAATCGCCAGCAGCACACACGACGCGAGTCCCCATCGCACCGACGACCACGCCTTCCGCGACGAGACAACTTCTTCAAATTCCAGTTCATCAATCCGTTGCCGCGTTTGTTTCAGCAACATCTCGCGCATCACCGGCGAGCCTTTGAATCCATCCGGCTGAGTCGGATCAAATAATTCCACCGCCGAGGTGAGCGCTCCCTCCCAGCGCGGGTTCGCTTTGTCGGCCATCGCGGCAAGTTCCGCCCAACCGATGCGTCGGCACAGTGGCACGACGATCCAAGCCAGACAGGCCACCAACGTCGCCACCGCCACGCTCGACAACACGGCGATGCGTGTCGTCGGAGCCAAGTCGTAGCAATAGTCCGTGACGAACGCTCCGGCCAAACCGAACGACGCGATCAGGCCGACTCGGCCCGCGCCGCGCAGCAGCCATTGCCAGCGGACCCACGATTTCAACTCGGTCAACTGATCCGCGATTTCCGAAGGGAGCCACGCAGCGTCTTGAGACATGATCGACTCCGACTGGGGCGAAAGATCGGCTCGGATTGTATCGGCCGCCCGGCCTGCGGCTATCTCAGCCTGTTGCTCGTGGGGCAGGTTTTCAACCTGTCCGTGGAACAAAATGACGGGGCTTCGCCGGGTGGTCACTTCAAATTCTGGCGAGCAAGTTGAAAACCTACCCCACGAGGGCTAACGCAACCGAGTATCGACGCTCGCGCTGTGAGCGGTCAGCCCTTCGACTGCCGCTATGCGTCGAATGTCGTCCGCAGCGTTCACGAGCGCGGCGGCGTTGTACGAGATGATCGATGACCGCTTCAAAAAATCGTTTGCGCAGAGGCCGTTCGCAAAACGAGCCGTCCCGCCCGTGGGCAAGACATGCGACGGGCCGGCAACGTAATCGCCGACAGCGACCGGCGTGTGATGGCCGAGGAAGATGGCTCCGGCGTTTTGCACCTTGGCGAGGATCGCTTCGGGATCGGCGGTCGAGATGTGCAAGTGCTCGGTCGCCAGCAAGTCGGACAATCGGCACGCGTCGTCAGCATCTTTCGCCAGAATCAACGCGCCATAGTTTTCGAGGCTCTGCCGCGCGAGGTCGCCTCGCGGCAGTCGCGCGAGTTGCTTCGTCAGCTCTTCTTGCACGGCAGCGATCAGTGGGGCGTGCCAAGTGATGAGCACTCCCGATCCGGGACTATGTTCCGCTTGCGAGATCAAATCGCTGGCAACGAAGTCCGCTCGCGCAGACGAGTCGGCGAGCACGACGACCTCGCTGGGGCCGGCGATGCTGTCGATGTCCACTTCGCCGTAGACGAACTTCTTGGCAAGCGCCACGAACAAGTTGCCGGGACCGACGATCTTGTCCACTCGCGGCAAGCCTTCGACGCCGAATGCCAGCGCCGCAACGGCTTGTGCTCCGCCGATGCGATAGACCTCGGTGATGCCGAGCAACTTGCAGGCGGCGAGGAGGTCGCGGTTGTAGCTGCCGAATTCGGTCGGCGGTGCGACGACGGCAATCTCGTTCACACCCGCGACCTGAGCGGGTACGGCGGTCATCAGCAAGGTTGACGGATACGCCGCTGCACCGCCGGGGATGCAGATGCCGACTCGCTTGAGCGGCAGGTATCGCTGCCACAGTTGGATGCGTGCGTCGCCGTTTTGCTTCGTCAGCGAGACCGTTTGGTTCAGCAGTTTCGTTTGAAATTCGACAATGTTGTCGCGGATGCGACCGAGCGTTTTGAGAAACTCCGGATCTGCCGACGCGAAAGCGGCATCGAACTCGGCTGGCGTAACTCGCAGCGTTTCACGAGTCAGCTCTTTGCGGTCGAGCTTCTTCGTGTACTCCAACACGACCGGCAAACCGCCTTGTCGAACGTCGCCGCAGATCCGTTCGACGACTTGCTGCGGCGTGAGCGGCTCGCCGAAGAGCGCGATGGTTCGCTGACGACCGGCGTCGGAGACCACATCTCCACGCGGCGAGAGCTTCTGGCGCAGGGAATCAAACAGCTTTTCGGCGCTGTCTTTGGTGCAGTCGATGGTCTTCATTTCGCGGATTCTGTGGTGGCAGACTGAGTGGAATTTTCGGCGAGACCTCGAAAGATCGCGCGGCGCAGCGGGTTGTCGCGAGTCGTAAATTCCTCGCCGGGTGTCGGCGGAATCATCAAGGCGGCGGCAAGTTCGTGAAATTTCGCGTCCAGGTTATCGGCTTCGGCGACCAGCAATGCTTCGGGAGTGCTGGGAGGAATCGGAGAACCCCATTCCGGCAACGACTGATGCGAGATGATGATGTGTTCGAGTCGCAGCAGCGTTTCCGGATTGAAGTCGGGGATCGAACCCGCCTTGTCGCGAATCATGTCACGGCCGATGAAAATGTGACCGACCAACCGGCCAGCGGCGGTGTAGGTCGTGCCGCTCGGCGAATACTTCAGTTCGTGGATTTTGCCGATGTCGTGCAGGATTGCCCCGGCGGCGACCAGCGACTTGCTCAGCGGCGGGTACATGTCGGGGTAATAGTCGGCGTATTTGTCGGCGAACTGCATCGCAAGACGAGTCACTGACAAGACGTGCTCCAAAAAGCCGCCGGTGAAGGCGTGGTGATTCTTCGAGGCAGCGGCGATCTGGCGAATTTCGTGCTGATGCTCCATGAGCAGGCCAATCACCAGCGTTCTCAGCGGGACTTCGGTGATTTGCTGGGAGGCGATCGAAATGAGTTCCGTGAACATTTCTTCGACATTAAACCGCGTGGCCGGGACCAGATCGCCGGCGCGAAAGCCTTGTGCTTCATCGCCGGATTCGACGAACCGGATTTTTTCGAGTTCGAACTGCGGGCCGAAATCGGTTTCCTGATATCGGCCGCGGACTTTGTAGAATTGCCCTGACTGCCAGGACGTGTCGCATTCGGCGAAAAATGTGGAGTCGCTCCAGATCATGCTGGTCGTGGCACGCTTCGCATCGCGAAGCGTAACTCGGTAATACGGCTTGCCGTCGCGAGTCTTCGCCTTCTCTTTGTTGGCCAGGAGCACGAAACAGTCGGCCGACTGCTTGGGTTGCAGGTCGCTCAGTCGGCTAATTTGCGATTCGCGAGAATCAAACGGAAGTTGTGCTTGCATGGTGTTCGACTTACGGAGGGTATTCCGCCCGACATAAGGGGCGAGTTGAGAATTCTTGCTCGGAAGTCCGAATTTGACGGGCAGATTGCAAACCTGCCCCGCGAATCAGAGGCCACTGTACCAATCGCCGAACCGGCACCGAAGCAGGTGGCGAAGTGTTTTCACAGACGAACTTGCGAAAACTCAGTTTTCGCCGGAAAATCGCCCGCTATACTCTGCGATCACTTGAGCCGCACAGATGCTCGGCTCGACGAACTTCCCCACGCCCCTTTTCCACAAGGAATTCTCAAACCATGTCTTCATGCACGATGTCTCCCCCCGCTGCGTCTTCTTGTGCGTCTTCCGTTGAATCCGTCGTCGGATCCGTCGTCATCATCACCGAGAAGGCCGTCGGTGAGATGAACCGCGTGCTGACCGAGAAAAATCTCCCCGAATCAACCGTCTTGCGAATCGGTGTCGCTGGCGGCGGATGCAGCGGGTTTTCGTACAGCCTGGGCTTCGACGACAAGTGCGATGAGATGAACGACGTTGTCACCAGTCAACACGGCCTGCGAGTCGCCGTCGATCGCAAGAGCGCGATGTTTCTCGAAGGGACCGTCATCGACTTCTACGACGGCATCGAACGCCGTGGTTTCACGTTTGAAAACCCAAATGCCAAGAAGTCCTGCGGCTGCGGCAGCAGCTTCTCGGTGTAAATTGACAAAGCGGTGATTCGTCACTGCACTCCAAAATCAGCAGCCCGTCTGTTCCACAGCCGGGCTTTTTTGCGTTGAGGGCATCATGAAATTCGCTGGGAAAAATGCTTTGATCACCGGAGCCTCGTTGGGCATCGGCCGCGCGATCGCGATTGAATTGGCGAAAGGGGGAGCCAATGTCGCCATCAATTACCGCTCGCATCTCGACCAGGCGGAAGAGGTCGCGCGCGAGATCGAGAAGACCGGCCAAAAGGCATTGCTCTTGAAAGCGGACGTGGCGGACCAAGCGGCCGTCGAAGAGATGGTCGCGAAGACCGCCAGCACTTTCGGGAGTCTCGATCTGTTCGTCTCGAACGCCGCCTACAGTGACCGGCAATTGATGGTCGAGGCGGACATGACTGGCTTCAAGCGAACGATCGACGTCTCGATGTGGGGCGCGTTTTATGGCGTGCGAGCGTCGGCTCAGCAGATGTTGAAGCAAGGGACACGCGGCTCGATCGTGGTGGTCAGTTCGCCGCACGCGGTGATCCCGATCCCGACGGCAATGGCCTACAACATGGCCAAAGCGGCGATCGACCACATGGCTCGGACGGCGGCGATTGAACTCGCCTCGAAAAAAATTCGAGTCAACATCGTCCACCCCGGCTGGATCGACACGCCGGGCGAGCGAAAGTTTTTCTCGGAAGAACAAATTGAGGTCGGCGGTCAAAAGCTGCCTTGGGGCCGCATGGGCCAGCCCGATGAGATCGCGAAAGCGGTCAGCTATGTCCTCTCGGATGACGCCGACTACATGACCGGCAGCACGCTGACCATCGACGGCGGCGTGAGCCTGCCCTGGTGGTCTAATCGTGGCAGCGGCGAGATGTGAAAACCAGACGGCAGAATGCAGTTTTGATGGCCGCTGCCCTCTACTTTCCGCCGACGGCCTTCTGCTTGTCAAACTCGGCAACCTGCGTCACGTCTACCAATCCGTCAAGGCTTCACCGCTTGGACAAGCTGGTTAAGGCGATGTTTGCTGCGGAGTCGATGTGATGACTGAACTCTGGACGGAACCGGAGTCATCGCAATCATCGAACCGCAGGAATTACGCCGTGAACGGATTCAAACGCGCGTCGAGACGTCAGGCCGCCGTTGTTGGGCTGGCCGTGCTCATGGGAGCTTCGATGCTGGGTTGCCATGCTGGCCCCCGGTTCTTCTCCAAGAACGACCGCGACCACCGCGCGGACACGAAGGAACTTGCCGAGAAGGACAGGGGGAAATTCATTAACCGCAAGAAAGTCCGCCCAGAATCGGATTACCTCGAAGACAACGACCAGCAAGTCGCCAAACAGGATGGCAAGGCCAAGGCGAAACCGACTGCTGCGGATCGAAAGCCCTCCAGCAACACGGACGAGCGTGCGGAAATTGCTCGGCGTGGCACGAACAAACGCCCGGTGACGGATCTGCTGAATAACGATTCGTCTTTTGAGGACGACCTGCCGGAATCTCGCCCGACCGCGAAGGGAGCAGCCGCCTCCAACTCATCCGCGAAATCGACGGTCGGTAAAACGAGATCTTTGGGCGAAGACCCCTTCAAGAACTCGGTCATCGGCCCGACGACCACGAAACGGTCGGAGAAGCAAGTCGCAACCGTCAACTTTTTCGATGACGAGAAAGGCCCCAACGAAATCGCCGAAGAGGCTGATGAAATCGAAAACCTGCATGTTCCGGCGGCGAAGAAAAATGTTGTCCAGTCGGCCGCAGCGGCAGTTTCACCCAATCGCCAGGTGTCCCCATCGGCGTCACCGATCCAACGAAAATTTCTCGACGAAATTGATGAACCGGCTGCTGGATCATTTCGGAGCCTGTTACTACGTGATGAAGTGACCGACGAATCGAACGACGAAGGTATCGTTCCCGCGGACGTGCAATCGGTGAAACGCACAGTTGACGCACCAAGAGCTGTGGTCGGGCAAAAAGTGATCGACCGACGACTGCAGGTGCAGCAAACACTCGATGATTGGCGACGTGAAATGGACGGCGACGAATCGCTGGCAAGCTCGGAGGACAAAGTCTACGCCTCCGCTACGCCAACCTCGCTTCACACCAACACTTCGCCCGCAGCGAAAGAGCACCTCAGCCAGACAGATATCAATGAACTCGATCCGCCGGCTACGTCTCAAGGAGCGGTACTCAACGGCGAGTTGATCATCGACACGAATACTTTGCCTTCAAGGTTTCAACAATCTGCGACACGTCCGACTGAGCCGAGCATGCCCAGCGGAGCCTCTGGGCGAATGAATTCGAACTCTGGCGTGAATATCGACATCGTTCCGGGCACAACACAAAACCGAACGCGCCCGGCCGGCCAGATCTCGTTGCAATCGGCAACCGAGCTTGACGCAGCAACCGAGCTTGACGCAGCGACCGGACTGACCACCGCCGGCTACGAGCAAACGACTAATCCGACCGAGATAGGCAAGCTCCCCTCCTTGAAATTAGACGCGGATTTGGAAACCGGCCCCTTGCTATCCGCGCTAGACGACGAGGTCCAAATCGCGCCGCCGCCCGAAGAGCTCACGGACAGCAAGGCTGGAATTGGACTCGGCGATTCAACGTCTCGGAATCGCGTCTGGAAGCGAACGTTGCTGGTTTTGGCAGCGATGGCCTCCGCTGTGGTGATCGGCTTTGGACTGCGACACCGAATGGAACTGATCCCAGAACCAATTCGATTTCCGAAGCAGCCGAGAAAAGACCCGCAAGATCCAGCCTCGTGGCCGCGCGGTTGACGTTCGTGTTTCTGAACCAGAAGCCGGGCCTCTTCCGCCACAGCGCAATCCATTCTTGAAATGTGAATGAGTTCACTGTGACTCTTCCCAATTGATGCGTCCGGCATAATCGTCATCGTGAAACCAATCTTCACGCCGCGATGGCTGATTGACGCTCAAAAAAATCTCGCAAACCTCTGCATCGTGCTCCGCAAAGCTGACCTATAATCCGGTTCGCAGAAATTAGGTGCGCGTTGGGATGTAGCTTTTGGCGCAGACGGATTTGATCAGGTTGGTGTTGAGGCAGTGTTGGCACCAAGAGCTGGAGGCGACCTCGAAGAGGTCGTCGTAGTTTTCGTAGGAGCGGTTGGA
>CAMAWN010000048.1 GCA_945861865.1 Candidatus Kuenenia stuttgartensis
GAACAGCAGCAGATCGTCTTGCTGGTCTCCGTTGAGATCAGCGACGTGCGCGGACTTGAAGGGGAAGCGGCCGAGTTCAATCTCTTGCCACGGGCGATAGACGTTGTCCTCGCGACGCAGGATTTTCAGCTTTTGTACGCCGACGTCGATCAGCACGATCTCGTTGCCGGGTTGTCCGTCGAGATTGATGGTGGCCGCTCCGACGGTTTTGGCGATCGCTTCGGACGAATTGAATTGGTCGGCGACCTGCCAGCCGCGAGTGGCTTCGTCGAACCGCATGTTGCGGACGAATTTGTCCTGCGCGACGAGCAGCGCGGGGCCTTCCAATTGGCCGAAGAAGACGGCTCCCGGTTGCACGTTGCCGAGTTGAATGCCCCCTTCGGTCTTCAACTCTTTCGGGATACCTTTTTCGTCGAGCGAGAACAACGTCGGAGCTTTGTCCGTGCCGCCGAAGAGCATGAATTCCGGCCGGCCGTCGTTGTTGAGATCCAGGCGTTGAATGCGGTTCGGTGCCCCTTTGAGTTCGAGCGTCACGGACGGCTTGCCGTCAAAGAGGTGCGGTTCCCAAGTGCCGTTGGCGGCGCGATGCAGAGCTTCCAGCGTGTAGGTCGTTTCGCGTGCGGCGCGGGCCTTGGTCAAAAAGATGATGTCGGCGTGTTTGTCGGCATCGAGATCCGCAAGTTCCAGAGCGATCGGTTCCTTGCCGCCCATCGGCAGCGCCTGTGGGAACGTCAGCCGGCCTTCCACCATGCGGCTGACTCCGATCGTCTTTTCTTTGGTGCTGAGCACAACGACCTCAGCGGCCCCGTCGCCGTCGAGGTCTGCCGTGCGGACTTGCTCGGCCCCAACCAGGCCGGAGAACGCTTCGCCCTGTTCGAGTCCGATTCCTTTCCGCTGCTTGAAGACAATCATGCGCGCGGCATCGGGGTCGGCGACCACCACATCGGTCAGTCCGTCACCGTCGAGATCCGCGGTGGCGATGTCGCGAGACTTGTCAGCCGCTTGTTGGCCGAGTCCGTATTGAATCAAGCGACTGGCAAGTTCGCCGGGCTTCGAAGCAGGACGATCGAGTTGCAAGAGTTTCACCCGTCCGGTCAAAGAATCGACGGTCAGCACCTCGACCTGCGGCGATTGGTCGAGCTGCGCGATCGACACCGAGCGTGGCTTGGTCATCTCGAATCGCAACTCCGGGCCGAGTCGCCCGTCTTGGCCTTGCAGCCGCGCGGCGAGCGCTTGCTCGGCTTCATCGTGCGAGAGGTAGCACAGATCCTTGCGGCCATCGCCATCGAGGTCCGCGATCTGGCCGAGCGTCAGTCGCTGCGACGTGTTGAACAGACTCTCTGGCGAACCGAGCTTGCCGTCCTTCTGTTGATACAGCAGGTACGTCTGGTTCAATCCCAGCACGGCGATGTCGTCGCGCTTGTCGCTGTTGAGGTCTCCCGCGAGCACGACCCACGCGAACGCCGGAACATCCGGCAGCCGAATGGTGGTCTTCTCAGTCCAGTCGCCGGTCTTCGGTTGAAAGCGGATGACGAGTTTGTCGGTGCCGCCGAAGTACGCGACGTCGGTCAGTCCATCGTTGTTGAAATCTCCGACCGCCATCGCGGCGATGTCGTGATCGACACTGAGCTTGCGATGTTCGAATCGCCAATTGGCCGCGAAGTGATTGACCTCAACCTTCCCGCCGGGAGCATTCGCTGGCTTGGCACCACGTTGCAGCAGCAGGTCGATGCGGCTGTGTGCATTGTCGGCAATCACCAAGTCGGTGACGCCGTCGTGATTGAAATCTCCAGCGACCAAATTGGCCGAGCGATCCGAGAGCTTCACCAGTTCCAGCGGCTTGAAGCCGTAGAACTGCGACAGCTCGTTGACCATGTCCTCGTCTTGAGCCGGCGCTGGGGAATCGCTGAAAACAGTGGCGAGAGCCACCACGAGAACTCCGAACCGCTGGCAAACCGCTCGCATGAAATGCTCCTCGAAATTGCCGAGACGCTCGAAAGTCCGTTCGTGCTCCGCAGGCTCGGCGGCGGGAGCATAGCAATCGGGATGAAGAGTCGCAAAAACACGCAACGCTTGAATGGCAATCGGTCACGACCGCAGCAAACGGGAGCTTGACATGAATCGGACTTTGTCAGCAGTCGGAGTGGTTTTACTGGCTTGCAACTGTCTCGCTCTGCCGCTGTCTGCAACAGGCGGTGAACTGAAGGCCGGAGCGTTCGCGATGGACGTCACGCCGCTGAAGTTTCCGATCTCGATGAACGGCAACATGCAGGATGCTCCCGCGAAGAAGGCGGCCGATCCGTTGCACGCGCGGTGTTTGGTGCTCGACGACGGGCAGACGCGGGTGGCGTTCGTGGTCGTGGACAACTGCGTGATCCGCCGCGAACTGATGGACGACGCCAAACAACGAGCCAGCAAACGGACCGGCATCCCGACCGAGCGGATGCTGATTTCCTCCACGCACGCGCATTCGTGTCCGACGGCGACCGGAGTGTTTCAGAGCGAGCCGATTGTCGAATACGTCGAGTTCCTGACCGAGCGCATCGCCGCCGGGATCAAGCAGGCGAACGACAACCTCGCGCCGGCTCGCGTCGCGTGGGGCGTGGGTCGCGACGAGACCCAGGTCTTCAATCGCCGCTGGTTGCTGAAAGAACCGTCGAACGAGACCAATCCGTTTGGCCTGATCGACAAGGCTCGGATGAATCCGGGGTTCAACAATCCGAAGGTCACGAAGTCGGCCGGCCCTGTCGATCCGGAAGTCAGCTTCTTGAGCGTACAATCTCCCGACGGTCGGCCGCGTGCGTTCCTGGCGAATTACTCGCTGCACTACGTCGGCGGCACGGGGGGCGATTTGTCCGCCGATTACTTCGGAGCGTTCGCGGAACGGATCGGGCAACTGCTGAAGGCCGACGACTCGGCCCAGACGTCGTTCGTCGGCATCCTGTCGAATGGCACGAGCGGCGATGTCAACAACGTCAACTTCGGGCTGACCATGCCTCCCAAGTTTCAGCCATTCGAGAAGCTCAAGCTCGTTGCCAACAGCGTCGCGACGGCGGCCCTCGCAGCACATGAGAAAGCTGAGTACCGCTCGACCGTGTCGATCGCGATGCGCGAGACCGAGATCGAAGTGAAGGTCCGGAAGCCCTCGGCCGACGACATTGCCGCTGCGAAAGAACGGCTCTCGAAAGCGGGCGAGTTCCCGTACAAGACGATGCCCGACATCTACGCGCGAGAGACGCTCAAGCTGACCGAGTACCCCGACACGGTAAAGCTGAAGTTGCAGGCTATTCGCATCGGCGAACTGGGGATCGTCGCAATCCCGGCCGAGGTCTTCACGGAAATCGGCCTCGAAATTAAACGCCGCAGCCCACTCCAGCCGACCTTCACAATCGCGTTGGCAAACGGTTGGAACGGCTATCTGCCGACGCCACAGCAACACGAACTCGCCGGGTACGAGACGTGGCGAGCACGCTCCAGTTATCTGGAAGTCGATGCGTCACCGAAGATCGTCACGATGCTGCTGAAGCTGCTGAATGAGGTCGCGGCCGAAAACAAGTGACTAGAAGCGGTTGCAGAACCAGCACGAAGCGCCAGCGAGTGGTCAAAACGTCGGGAAAACAACCACTCGCTGGCGCGTCGTGCTGGTTTTGAAATGGCCTCTACGAACGCGTGATCGTTATTGCAGCCGAGCGCGGCTGAAGTCGTCGAGTTGGACTTGCGCATCAAAGTCGATGTTCTTAAACGCGTAGAGTTCCAACAACGTCGTTTGATCGAGCTTCTGTGGATTCGCGTCGGCGATTTTCTCCGGCCAACCGTAGCAGCGGATACAGCTCGGCAGCTTGGTCTGCGAGTCAATGTAAACCAGCGACTTGCGGTACTCTTTCTTTTCGTCCGAAGCAAATTCTGGTTTCGCGTATTCAATGACCAAGCACTGGCAATCGCGGCCGTTGAGCTTCTGATGGTCCAGCAGTTTGGCAGAGACTCCCGATTCGAGCTTCAGGTCCGCTTGGCGGTGTTGGCGAGTGATTCTCGTCAGGTTCAGGAGTCCGGCATCCGTAATCGGATGTCGGGAGTGCTTCATCGCCATCGCGCCGGCGGGGTTCAGCGAAATCACTCCCAACCGAGCCTCGATGCCACTGAGTTTACGGACCAGCATGTCCCCTTCATGTTCACCCTCGGCGTAGATGGCTCGTTGGCCGGCGTCCTTACCCCCTTCCCACTTCATCGAGATTCGTTTGGGTTGGTGGACCATTCGAAGCTGAATCACTTGGAGTTCGGTCAGCGCATCGCCGATCCGTTCTTGTTTGACGAACGTCGCGGTGTAGGCCGAGATTTTTTCGAGCTTGGCCTCGGCTTCTCCGAGGATGCGATCGCATTCCAAGAGTGCCTCTCTGCCGGTGAGCGTGGGCGTGTCGTTCTCGGTGACGGACGACTGTGATGTCCCCGCAGAGCCGACCGTTCCGCTGCCGGAGGAGGGGCCGCCGAATTCCTTCTCGACATCCGCGAGAGCTGCTCCGCCATTGGCCGACAGCGGGTCCGTTCCGGCCGTCGTCGGCTGAGCATGGACGTACAAGAATCCGATGGTGAGAAAGACAATGAACGAACCCAACGCGTTGTGGCGGTGAGGCGAGCGCCGCATCCGGCGAGCAACGTTGGGGATATTGCGGACGGGATTCGTCAACCAGCGAGACTGGCCAAGAAACCAAGACAGGTATTTCATGCGACGAGCGGCCTTGCGCGTTCCGAATGGATCCGCCAAGCGGTGCCCCCAATCCACTGAGGTCACCGAATCGACAGGACGCCACGGTTTGCGAGTGAGACGTGATGAATCCCGAAACCCGCAGAGTCCGTCCGCACGGGGGCAGTTAGGACTCAGATCGACGCATCGCTTCCGTTGCGGTGACGAGAATTGCCGCCGTCCAACGATCCGTCGCGGCGAGCTTGCCGCGGATGTTGAGAAGATTTGGCATCCCACGACCGGTCGCCGCGAAACGCGGAATCGGTGCGATCGCGAAAGTTTGTCACGGACGCGGCCAGCAAACTTCGCCGTTCATTCTGCGAGCAACGTCGGCTACTTTGGTTTGTCGACTTTTTCCGGCGGCGTTGTCGGCTTGTCAGCCGGCTTGGCGTCAAACTCCGGAACGAGTTCCAGCAAGACCTCGGTGCCGACGGGGGGAATCCGATCCGCCCAGGCTTCCCACATCAAGTTGCTTTCTCCGGTCGCAGAACTTGGCCCCGCGAGATCCAGCATGGCGGAGGCAAAGTTTGCAACGCAGATGAGATCACCTCCCTCGGCCAGATACGACTTCGTGCCGTTGGCCTCGTCCACGTAGAAGCCACTGCCGGCAAAAACCCAGGGCGCATCGAGTTGTCGCGGTTGCGTGCGGTCGAAGAACTTCTGGATCGCCTTTCGGTACTTCGCATCCTTCGACATCGCCAGGAATGAGTCGCGTTGCTTCTCCGACATGTGGCCGAACCAATACAGCTCTTTGTTCTTCTCGTCCCACTTCAACTCGGAGTCCTCTTTCACTTCGAGGCCGACTGGCTTTTCGTCGAACAACTCGACGAGGAATCGCTTCGAGGAATTGCGGACCCATTTCTCCGCCGGCTGGCGATGGAGCTTGCCGTCCTTGTCGGTCCATTGGCAAAAAATGCGAATCCGCGTCCCCTTGGGAGGCGAATACTCCGGCTGAAACTTCACCGGCGATCCGGGCTTCGCCCCCAGCGCGAGCAGACCGGTGTGAATCACGTAGGCCTCGGAATCAATCGACAGAATCGACTCGTGCTCCTTGGTCTGCTTCAGACAGCAGAACATTTCGAGTACTCCCTCGCGCAGACAGACTTTCGTTTTCAGCAGCAACCGTTTGCCGTCCACATCGAGCAGCACGGTTCCCGATTTGTTGAGCGGCACCGGCTCCTTCGACTTCTTGGTGTCTTTCGCTGGATCGGCCGCGAGTCCAAAACGGTCGCCGACAATCGCGGACACAGAGACGGCGGCCACCGCACTCAAGAACTCACGGCGTCCGAAATCGCGGTCGATGGTCACAAGCATCATGAATTCCTCGCGGCTCGCGTTTTCGTAGACCGGACACCCACGTCCAGTCAATTTCGATGGGACGACGGAATATAACCGCTGACACGCCCACCAGTCTGACAAATGCCCGGCCAATCTGCCGACCGTCTTGGCCAAACACTCGCCAGAAAAATCAGCGAACGGCTGGCGGCTGACTCGCCAATTGGACGAGTGCCTCACGGACGCGCGCGATCTGCTCAACGTTGACCGTTAAATACCGCTGCTGTCCACCGTCGACGAGATCGAACTGCGTCACGTCTTGAGCATCGACGCGAATTCGGCCGGCTGGTGACAGGCCAAAGTAGCCATGATCTGGCCGGACAGCATACAGCACGGAGGTCAAATCCCAGGTTTCACGGTCGTACGGCATCTTTTGATACAGCTCATAAGCCTGCTTGAGCGGATGATGTTTCACGTAGCCGAAGTCCCGTCCGATGCTCGTTGCCGGAAACTTGATCGCCAGCCCGATCTCGAACCCGCTCGTGACGAGCGGTGTCGGCCACTCGGTGAAAACTCGCTGAGCAGCGGGCGAGTCGATCCAGACGTTGTATTCCTTGATGCGATTCTTCTCGCTGAACATGCCGGCCATCATCGACAGCAGCCGAACTTTCCGAGTCACCAGTTCTTTGCCGGTCAGCGGCGAGTGCTGATCGGCGGGCGAGTCCATCAGCCGCAAGATGTTCGTCGAGAAACCAACGACCACCAGCACCACCGACCGATCCGGCTGAGCCGCCAGCGTCCGCCGCAACAGTCCGACCGCTTCAGGAGCATCATTGCCACTGCGGAGCTTGTGCGGATATCGCGGCTGGCCGTTGTCGGAAGCATTGACCGTGTCGGTCAGATAGCGACTGTCTTCCGGAGTCTTGCCATTGCGGACAACTCCCAGCGGGATATTGCCGCGTCCGTAGAAAGTGTTGATCAGATCGACGAACGGCGCAGCGAAATCGTTGTCTTTGCTGAGCGTGACCGCCAGCAACTCGCACTCACCGCGACTCTGCAGCGCATGGATGACACCGAGCGCGAGCGCGTCGTCGATGTCGTTGCCCATGTCCGTGTCGAAGATCAGCTTGACTGGGCGAGTGGGCGGCTCATCGGCACGAGTCGGTTGCGTCACAGACGCGAAAAACAACAACAGCCAGATCGGGACGGACCGGATCGAGGACGGCCTTGGCATTGAAATACTCCCAGAGGTAATGTCGGGAGCGGCATTTCAGCAAGTACGCGCGCAACAAAAAACCCCCACCGCACGATGGCCGAGACCAGGATCCGTTCGGCGAACACAAAAAAACATTCTCGTCGTGAATAAGCTCTTCTTGATTCTCTCTACTTTTCGCGGAGCCTTGGCATGCTACGATGCCGCGCTTTCGGTCCCATCCTTCAGGAGGCTCTCATGGATACGGCAGCGGATCACGTCTTCCATTCTCAGTCCGCGTCGCAGGCGTTGCTGATGGCCATGCGAGAATTGGCCGAGGCGGCGGATCGTGCTCTGAATGATCTGGAAGGGATCACGCTGGGTGCCGCGTTCGATCTCGCCGTCGAGACTCACGGCGACGAATTGCCACAATTCTGGTTGATCTGGAACGAGTGGAACTTGGCCCTCGAAGAACCCCCCGCTGAGATGGGTGACCTCTGACGTGGAGCAGGTTTTCAACCTGCTCGGCCAATTAGGGCGAGTTGAAAACCTGCCCCACGAACTTGGCCGCGACTTCCGCCGGCGACTCGTCACCCGTGATCGGCAGCGAGCGGCACTCCTCAAGATTACGAAACCAAGTGTGCTGCCGCTTCGCGAACTGACGAGTTCGCGTCTGAATCAACCCGACCGTTTCGGCAAGCGATCGCTCACCTCGCAAGAGTTCAATGAGTTCCTTGTAGCCGAGCGCCTGGCCTGCGGTGTGGCTGAGCGGCTGAGGTTCAGCGAGCAGCGACCGCACTTCGTCGAGCCAGCCGGCGTCCAGCATCGCCTCGACTCGCTGATTGATGCGGCCGTAGAGCCAGTCGCGCGGCGGCGACAACCAAACCACGTTGGTCGGTCGCTGGTCGAGCGGCAATGGCTCTTCGCGATGCTGCGCGGACATCGGCTGGCCGGTCATTTCGATGACTTCAAGTGCTCGCACGACGCGCCGCAGGTCATTCGGATGCAACCGCTCGGCCGTGTTTGGATCGAGCTGCTGCAATCGGCGATGCAGAGCGTCCACGCCATCGAGCGCGGCTTCGGATTCCAGACGTTGCCGAAGTTTCTGATTGGCGGGCGGACCTTCAAAGACGCCTCGCAGCAGGCTGCGCAGGTACAGCCCCGTACCGCCCACGAACAACGGAGTGCTGCCGCCTGCGATGATCTCGCGGCAAACTCGCTCCGCCGCGACGAGGTACTCGGCGACGCTGAATTCCTGCGCGGGTTCCAAAAGGTCGAAGAGGTGGTGCGGCACTCGGAGGCACTCTTCGGCCGTGGGCTTGGCGGTGCCGATGTTCATCCGCCGGTACAATGTCATCGAATCGAGCGAGACGATCTCGATGGCCAAGCCGCGCTCGGCTCGCAACTGCTCCGCGAGTTCGAGCGCGACGGCGCTTTTCCCGCAGGCGGTTGGGCCAGCGAGGAACCAGCAACGACGAAGTAGATCAGGAGCGAATCGCATGAGGTTGAAGTCACGAGCCAGAGTTCGATCGTGCGGCGGCAACGTACCTTCGCGCCGCGCGTTCGACTATGCTCCGGCCGACATTCCAAGTTGGGAGCAGTGATTCATGGCCGTGTTTGAAGCGAGCGTGGAATTGGCGTGTTCGCCCGAAGTCGCGTTCGATTTTTTGGCTCAGCCGGAGAACATCCGGCTCATCACTCCGTCGTCCGTGATGCTCGTGTTCGATGCCGCGCCGCAGCGGCTGTCGTTGGGGGGGCGGATGGAATTCCGCGTACAGGCCTACGGCGTCGTGCGTTCAGCCGTGCATGATGTGACGGTCTGGGACGAACCGCGAAGGTTTGTCGAATGGCAAGTTGAAGGGCCGCTGGGATCGTGGGAACACGAGCATCTCTTCGAGCCGACTTCGTCGGGCACCCGCGTCACAGATCGCATCACGTTCGTGCCGCCAGGCGGGATACTCGGTCTGCTCATCAACGAACGGAAGATTCGCGAGGCACTCGAAGACGGATTCGGACACCGGCATCACGAACTCGAAAAGCGTTTCGGCACTCCGACGGGAGCAGCGTGATGGCCGAACGACCCTCCGACGACCAACGCAATTCCGCGACCTTCACCGCGCTGGCGATGTTGCTGCTGATCTCTGCAGGGATACTGGGGCTGGTCGCATTTGTGCTGCCACAAGTGCTGTGGATGGTCGTGATCGCGATCGGTCTGGGGCTGAGTGTGGTCCTGCACTACTTCACCTGGGGACGCTGGCTGACGTCGATGTTGCGAGACGAAGAGAATTCGCAACGGCAGAAGCCGAGCGAAGAATCCAATCACGAATGAGCCAATCCGACAGACTTGCGAGGGCGACACGGAAACGAAAAAACGCTGTCTCCCAAGCGAGCCTCGGAAACAGCGTCTCTCGCTGACTGTCGGATTCGAGTCCGCTAAACCGCGCCGGCACCTTGTTCGCCGGTACGGATGCGAATGACTTCGTCCAGACTTGAGACGAAAATCTTGCCATCGCCGATTTGCCCCGTGCGAGCGTGGCTGGTGATCGTGTCGATCGCCTTTTGCAGGTCGACATCGTCCACGACCACTTCCAGTTTGATCTTGGGTAAAAAGTCGACGGTGTACTCCGCTCCGCGATAGGTTTCCTTGTGGCCGCGCTGCCGGCCGAAGCCACGGACTTCGCAAACGGTCATGCCGAGGATGCCGGTTTCGGTGAGCGCGTTTTTCACCTCTTCCAATTTGTAGTGCCGAATGATCGCTTCAATTTTCTTCATGAATGCAACTCCTGAAACCGCGTCCGCTCGCGAGCGTTGGCGAGAGTCCGCTGCTTCGTGTCGTCTGAGGGTGGGTTTCCAAGGTTATGAGAACGCAGCGGAATGACTTCCGCAAGCGGCGATTCAGCCGCGACTTGGTTAGTACGAGATGATGTAGCCTTCCTCCCCATGCTGGCTGAGGTCGAGTCCTTGAATCTCGTCCTCTTGGCTGGCTCTCAGGCCCACCAGGGCATCGACCACTTTGAGAATGATGAACGTGCCGACGACGGCCAACGCCAATGCAGTTCCGGCTGCGACGACCTGATTGACCAACTGCTGCGAGTTCCCCTCAATCAGTCCGCCCTTCCCTTTACCGGCGATCTCGACACTGGAAAAGACGCCGGTCAGCAAGGCTCCCGCCAAGCCGCCAACGCCGTGGACGCCAAAGGCGTCCAGCGTGTCGTCGTAACCAAACTTGGACTTGATCGTGGTGCAAGCGAAGTAGCAGACGATGCCCGCAGCGACGCCCAAAATCATGCCCGAAGCCGGAGTCACAAAGCCAGCGGCAGGAGTCACGCAAACCAAACCAGCCACGCACCCCGAACAAGCTCCGAGAATGCTGGGCTTGCCCCGCTTGAACCACTCGATGCCGGCCCAAGTCAGAGTTCCCGTGGCCGCCGCCATGTGCGTCGCGACAAACGCCGAGACCGCTGCGGCATTCGCCGCTAACGCGCTGCCGGCATTGAATCCGAACCAACCGACCCACAGCATCGTCGCGCCGATGAACGTGTACGTCAGATTGTGCGGAGGCATCGGCTCCTGTCTGAAGCCCAGACGTTTGCCCAGCATGATGGCGCACAGCAAAGCCGACACTCCCGAAATCAAATGCACCACCGTGCCACCGGCAAAGTCCAACGCGCCGAACTTCGCGACCGCGTTGGCATGGTTGAACATGCCGTCTGCCGCCCACACCCAGTGAGCGACCGGACAATAAATCAACAGCCCCCACAGCGCGCAGAACAAAACCATTGCGCTGAACTTCATGCGTTCGGCAAACGCACCGCAAATCAATCCGGGAGTGATGATGAAGAACATCATCTGATAGACCATGAACAGCAAATCCGGGATGGTCAACTTGTGAATGTCGGTCAGTCCGAGTCCGCTGATCTTCACGCCGTTGAGCATGACCCTGTTGAATCCACCGACGAAGCCACCAGCGATGCTGGTGTCGAAGGCCAAGCTGTAACCGACAACCACCCACAGCGTGGACATCAAACCCATCAGGATGATGCACTGCATCATGACGCCTAAAATGTTTTTCTTGCGAACCAGCCCGCCGTAAAACAGCGCCAAACCGGGGGCCGTCATCATGAGCACCAAGGCGGACGACACCAGCATCCAAGCAATGTCCCCCGAGTTAATATCGGGAGCGATCGCTGGTGCGGTCGCGGCGGGTTGCCCGACCGGGCCAGCCAGCGGTGTCTCCGGCTGAGACACTGCGGCAGCCTCCTGAGAAAATGAAACTCCACTCGTCACGAGCAACAACATGCTCGCCAAAAACCAACGGACGATGACCTGAGTCTTCATTGGCGTCGAACCTCCTTCGTGTGGTGCGTGATGGGCGCGTCACGCACGGAGCTTTTCGCTCACTGTTATCGAGTCGCGGCTTCGCCTCCGTGGCGATGGAACCGGCCTCGGCGTCAGAGTATCTTTTGCCGCGACGATGCCAATGCTGGCGGTCGTTGGAAATGATCGAGTGGTACTTTTTGTCGATCGTTCATCCGAGAGGCTTCGTGATGTCAGACTTACCGCTGAGCGACGAAACTCCGCCGGACCGCGGATCGAAGTCCATGACACCGAAGGTGATCTTGGCCTACGCGGTCGTCGGAATTTATTTGTCGGTGCCTGTGTCGCTGATCTTTGACGAGGTGATCTTCAAGACGTATCACCTCTCGCGAACATTTCCGCAGTTGCAGAATCCCGTGAGGATTCTCTACTTCCCGTTCATGTGGGTCGGATATTGGCTGGGCTTGATTCCTTGGAGCCCGCCGAACTTCTGAGTGACCGTCGCAAAAGGATGAATCCCCAGTGTCGTTGGACCCGAGTCGCTCGTTTTTTCATGTCAACACGACCGAGGCTTGGCTGCTGACGGGGGGCTCGTTGCTGGTGGGTTTGGGAATGGGGTTGCTCGTCGCCCGCTGGAGCAACCGCTTGTGCGAGACACCTCCGCGCCGCGGCGAGACGACCGTCACGGCCGTGCTCACCGCCGGCCTGTTCGCGCTGGCAACATTCGTGATCGTATTTCTGGAGGCCCAACGAGTCAGCGAGGTCCAGCCGGACGTGTGGTGGAGATTCGGCCGATGGGCCGCGCATCTCGGATTGCTCACGCTGCTCATCGCGGCCACCGCGACCGACCTGCGGGAGTACATCATCCCGGATCAAATCACTTTTCCGGGTGTCGTGCTTGGCGTGCTGTTGGCAACCGCGTCGGGAGACATGCAACTCATTCACTTTTGGGTCGACTGGAATCATCCGCTCGTCGGATTGCAGGGACCGGAGATTCCGAGCTGGTTGCAACAGCATCCGCACTGGCACGGTCTCGCCTGGAGCCTGACCGGCGCGGTGACGGGTGCCGGAGTGACGTGGCTCGCGCGAGGCATCTCGTCCGCCGTTCTGGGCCAAGAGGCGATGGGCTTCGGTGACGTCACGCTGATGGGAATGATCGGCAGCTTTCTGGGTTGGCAGCCGATGCTGTTCGTGTTCTTGCTCGCACCATTTTGCGGGCTGATCGTCGGCATGACGGTGAAGTCTTTGTTGAATCGACCGTATGTGCCGTACGGTCCTTACCTCAGCGCGGCGGCATTTTTGGTGATGCTCAGTTGGAAGTGGATTTGGTCTTGGGAGCCGACTCCGCGCGTCTCGATCCGCAAATTGTTCGGCGATCTTCCGAGCGTGGCGATCTTGTCGGGAGCGTCGCTCGTGCTGCTTTTGGTCTTGCTGGGAATCGTGCGCTGGTGGCGCGGCGGTCCGCGCGAGTCACTTTAGACCGACGCGCCAGCGAGGGATTCAAAAAAAACCTCGCTGGCGCGTCGGGCTAGTGGGCGGCTCGCGTCAGTCGGTCGTTCAGCGCGCGGCCGAGGCCATGATTCGGGAATGGCATCGCCACGATTTGCTCGACGCGCGCGGCATCGAGCCGTCGCAAGGCCGCGAAAAAGTTCGCCGCCGCTGCGGTCAAGTCGCCGTAGGCGGACAAAACTTCGATCGCAGCAAAACGGCTGGCCGCCGGTTGTGGTTGCAAAATCAATAGCCCGCAACGCGCAGGTGCGGTGACGCGAGACAAGTCTTCGACGATCACCAGCGGCGTCCGCGGAGCGTAATGCTGCGGGAGCATCCCCGGTGACAGAGCCGCTGCTTGATCCGATGTTGTCTCGCGCGACGGCAACGTGACGGGACCGATGACCGATTCGATCTCTTCCAACGGCACTCCGCCGGGGCGAAGCAAAACGGCTCGGTCAAATTCCAGCAGCAAGACCGTCGATTCGACGCCGACCGAGCACGGCCCGCCATCCAGCAAATAGTCGATTTGATCGCCCAACCGTTCTGCAACGTGTTCGGCGCAAGTCGGGCTGAGTTGACCGAACAGATTTGCGCTGGGTGCGGCGATCGGCAGATTCGCGAGCCGCAGTAGTTCGAGAGCGAGCGGATGCACCGGCATCCGCACGGCGACGCTCGGCAAACCGGATGTCACGAGGTCGGGAACCAACTCCGTCTTCGGTAGCACGAGCGTCAATGGTCCGGGCCAGAATCGTGCAGCGAGACGTTCTGCCGCTTCCGGCCACGACGCCACCAGCCGAGGCAACCAGGACCGATCCGCGATGTGAACGATCAGCGGATCGAAGTACGGCCGATTTTTTACGGCGAAGACGCGCGCGACGGCGTTGACATCCAACGCATTGGCTCCAAGTCCGTACACCGTCTCGGTCGCGAAGCTGACAAGCTTCCCCTCGCGCAGCAACCGGGCAGCAAGTGCGACATCAACTCCGACCGGACAACTCATCGTGCTCAACCTGCTGCTTCTGGGAAATCGCGACTATGCTACTGCCGCGCGTTCGGAGCGGAAGCCTGATGGATCACTTTGAAAGCACGCCGTGGAGTCTGGTTGTCGCGGCGGCTCAGCGAATCTTGCCGGAGGCTCAGTAGGCGTTATCGGAGTTGTGCCGCAAGTATTGGCTGCCGCTATGCGGCTACGACGACGAGATTCGTGACCTGTTCCAAGTTCTGGGCGGCCCGTAGATCGGACGTGGGTGTCCGGTCTACGCCTGCACGGTTTGCCTACTCGATTCGACGATCACCGCCGATGCGTGAAAATCGCATCCTCGAAGGCTCCTCGCTTCAACACTGGCCGAACGTCGCGCATACTCTGAACGACGTGTTCGCTCGCGGCCTGCGGTTTGCTCGCCCGATACGCCCGTCGGGCCGTTTGCGATCGATGCCCTCGCGTCGGTCAGGAATTTCCGTGGAATTTGCAACCATGAGGTGACCGCGACATGTCTGGTCGATTGCTGGCGAAGGCAGCACTGCTGCTCACCGTCGTGACAGGATTCACGGCGGTCGCCCAAGACCAAGGACGGACTGACAACCCATCCGCTGTCAACGTGACGGCCAACAAAGACGCGACGGAACTTCGTCGTGTCGTCCCGCGCAATCTGCGCGTGCTGTTCATCACCGACAAGGGCTGCGAAAAGTGCGACGCCGAGTTGAAGCGGCTTCGTCAACCTGACGGTGAGTTCGAGTCCATGCGGGCTATCGGCTGGAAGATCGGCGAGACACCCGACAACCACATTCAAATTGTCGATCGCGCCGAAGTGCCAGAGTTCGCCGAGCTACTCAACGATCGCGAACTGCCGAGCGTCATCTGCGTCGAGAACGGCGAAGTCCTGCGCTACTTCAAGCACGGCTGCACGACGCCGCTCGACGCCTGGACGTTCGGCTGGCTGATGAAAGGCCTGAACGAACGCCCCAAGCCGGCTGTGCCTGAGAAAATCGAAGTCGAGACCACCGGCCACTACCCGCTGCGCGGCAACCATTGGTCGGTGGATGGAGACTTTGATCCGTCTCATGCCAAGGTTGTCGCCCACTTACGAAACGAGTTTCACTCCCCGCAACTCATGACGGAATGGAAAATCGACGAGTGGTCCGTCGAGGAACTCCGCTCGTTGCACGACGAATTGCATGAACGCTACGGCGGCGGAGTCGTCAGCACCGGAGTCGGTCAGCCCGCCCAGCAAACCGGCGTCGGCCAATTCGGAGCCGGCCGGAAATTCTAAGTGGCTGAAAAAACTTCACATGGCAGTCTGATACGCAGCGTCAATGCATTAGGCCGTGTTGACGTTCACATGAGCGGGATTGGCGGAGCATTTGGCGAATGAATTCGACCTGAGTATTCGCCGAGTGCTGATCGACTTGCTGCCGCACGTGATGGGACTAACGATTTGTTGCGCGATCGTGCTGGCCATCAGCGTGACTCGCTTCCGCAAACAACGGACGTCAGCCGGAGGTCGTTTCAAAACCTCCACAACCAGCACGACGCACCAGCGAGTGGTTGTCGTCTCTCGACGATGCGTACCCCTCGTTGGCGCGTCGGGTTAGCTTTGAGGACGCCACTTGGTCGTTTAGAGGTGCGGAGCATCCGTGCAGAGCGTCGCCCAAATTCCTTCGCGGGCGGAACAGACACAAGCATCCGTAAAACGCTGCACGGCCCAGCCGTCGTCGAGGCCAGGATGGCCGGTCGGCTCGCCCGCGATGCGAGCCCGCAGGGCAGGGAAGACATGCCGAGCGAACCGGTTGCCGAAGCCGGGATCGGGCACGGTCTCCAACAGTTCGGGGGGATTGCCCGCGAGAGCCAGCATCAGTCGGCCAGTCACTCGGTCGAGCGACAGCGACGCCTCGGTGCCGTGCAGTTCAACTTCGGGAGCCAAGCCTTTGCGAAAGAACGGTGCGTGCGAGAGCACCAACGAGCCAACGGCTCCGCCTTCGAGCACGAATGCCACATCGGCGAAATCGAAGGCTGTACCACGCCGCCGCTCCGACGAATCAGTCGTTGCATGCACGCCGCTCCACCGCAGAGCCTCGTCCAAATTGACGGCTCCCAAATCGGGCTTCGCGGGAGTGACAACGTCCGCGTGGACCAACACGCGCACGGCCTCCTGGCCGAGCAGCCAGCGGATCGTGTCGTAAGCGTGCGAACCAACATCGGCGAGACTTCCGGCGGCCGAGAGTTCGGCATCGTCACGCCAGGTGAACGGCATCGAAGCTGGCCGTGGATTGTGCCAGCGATAGATGACCGCTCGGATATCGCCGAGTGTTCCGGCTCGGACAATTTCGCGAGCACGTCCGAAAACAGGGACGTAACGTGTCCAGAACGGAACGAAATGTCCGAGTCCGCGATCTCGGTACGCGGACCACATCTCGAATGCTTCGGCGGCATTCATGCCGATCGGTTTCTCGCACACGACATGCTTGCCGGCCGCGGCACAAGCCATGACGGCCTCGTGATGCAACGCATCAGGTGTTGCGATGAGGATCACGTTCACGTCGGGGTGCTCGACAACCTGTCGCCAATCATCGGTGATGAAGGACACGTCATCTTGCTCAGCCGCCGCTTCCAGCAGGTCGCGCCGCCGAGCACACAGCGCAACGATCCGAGCATCCGCCGGGGACTGGCGAATTTCCGTCCGATACGGCGTGGCGATGTACCCGGTGGCTCCCAGAACTCCGACACTGAATGCTGGCATGGCTCGTGCAACCTCCGTGGGAGTGTGACGAATGCTCGATACTTCGGCCGCATTCTAAGGCAGATACAGCATCGACGTCGCTCGACACATGCAGTCCGTGATTTATGATCCCAGTCGTCGCTGTTGCCTCGCTCCCAGAGATCCTCGCCTCCCCAATGCTTGCCCTTCAACCACGTCTGAAATTGTCGCTCGCCGGTTGGATGCTGCTGTTCGGCACTTCGGCACTGTTCGGTGCGGATCGAACGGGGGAGCAAATTTATCAGCAGGTTTGCGCGTCGTGTCACGGGGCGAAGGGAGGGGGAACGACCGAGAGTTATCCGCATCCGTTGGTCGGCGAGCGATCGGTTGGAGAACTGACCGAATACATCAGCAAGACGATGCCGGAGGATAAGCCGGGGACGTGTGTCGGCGAGGATGCTCGTAAAGTCTCGCAGTTCATTCACGATGCGTTTTATTCGCCGACCGCGCAGGCACGGAACAAGCCGGTCCGCGTCGAGTTGTCGCGGCTGACCGTACGACAGTATCGGAACGCGGTCGCCGATCTGATCGGCAGCTTTCGCGGGACAGGAAAAATCGAAGACAACCAGGGCCTGCGCGGCGAATACTTCAAGGCCCGTAGCTTTCAAGGCAACGCGCGGGCGTTCGAGCGAGCCGATCCGGTCGTGGCTTTCGACTTCAAGGACAAAAGCCCCGACGACGAGAAGATGGAACCGCACGAGTTCTCGATCCGTTGGGAAGGAGCGGTGACCGCTCCCGACACCGGCGAGTACGAATTCATCATCCGTACCGATCAAGCCGCTCGGTTGTGGATCAACGATCTCAAGCAACCGTTGGTCGACAACTGGGTGCAGTCTGGCAAGGACACGGAACACCGCGAGTCGATTTTCCTGCTGGCCGGCCGGACGTACGCGCTGCGATTGGAATTCTCGAAAGCCAAGCAGGGGGTCGATGACAAGAAGGCCAAGGACAAACCGCCGGCTCCCGCGTCGATTTCGTTGGAGTGGCAACGACCACATCGAGTGGCCGAAGTCATTCCTGCTCGCTGCCTGTCGACCAGTCGGCCCAGCGAAGCGTTTGTCGTGACGACCCGCTTCCCGCCCGACGATCGCAGCGTCGGTTGGGAGAAGGCGACGTCGATCTCAAAGGAGTGGGATCAAGCCACAACCGATGCGGCGATCGACGTCGCCACGTTTGTCGCCTCGCGCTTCGAAGACTTCGCCAGCACAAAACGGGACGCGGCGGATCGTGATGAGAAATTGAAACGCTTTTGCCGCCGTTTCGCCGAGCGAGCGTTTCGCCGGCCGCTCGACGATGAGCAACTGCGAATCTTCGTGGATCGGTATTTCATGGACGGTGTCGATCCTGAAACGGCGGTGAAGCGAGTCGTGTTGCTGACGCTCAAGTCGCCAAGGTTTTTGTACCGGGAGCTCGGCAGCCAGCAGCACGACGCGCCAGCGAGTGGTCAAGCCGCAGGTGACTCCGACCACTCGCTGGCGCGTCGTGCTAGTTTCGATCCCTTCGACGTCGCGTCCCGTATTTCGTTCGCGATGTACGACTCGCTGCCTGACCAAACGCTGCTCGATGCCGCTGCGAAAGGGGAACTCAAGACGCGCGAGCAAGTGGCTCAACACGCACAACGATTGCTTGCCGATCCTCGCACGCGGTCGAAGTTGCGCGAGTTCTTGCTGACGTGGCTGAAGGTTGAGCATGTGCCCGACGTCTCGAAGGACTCGGAGCGATTCCCCGAGTTCAACGCGGTCCTCGCGAATGACCTGCGGACGTCGTTGGAGTTGTTCCTCGACGAAATCATCCGCAGCGACGAGGCTGACTTCCTACAGTTGCTGTTGGCGGACTCCGTCTACTTCAACGGCCGGTTGGCGAAGTTCTACGAGGCCAAGATGGGTGAGACGGAACCGACGGACGATGCACCATTTCAGAAGATCGAGTTGGAACCGGAGCAGCGCGCGGGCGTGTTGTCGCACCCGTATTTGATGGCCGAGTTCGCGTACACGGGCAGCAGTTCGCCGATTCATCGCGGCATCTTCATCGCTCGCAGCGTGCTCGGCCGGTCGTTGAGACCGCCGCCGGAAGCGGTCGCGCCGTTGGCTCCACATCTGCGGCCCGACCTGACGACTCGCGAACGAGTCGCCTTGCAGACCCAACCGGAATCGTGCCAATCCTGCCACGCGATGATCAATCCGCTCGGCTTTACGCTGGAGCACTTCGATGCCGTCGGCCGATTCCGAAAAGAAGAGAACGGCAAACCGGTCGATGCGGCGGGGGCGTATCGGACTCGCAACGGTGACTTGGTGAAGTTCGCGGGCCTCAACGATCTTGCCAAGTTCCTGGCCGACAGCCCGGAAACGCATTCGGCGTTCGTCGAGCAGTTGTTCCACTTCCTGGTCAAGCAGCCGATCCGAGCATTCGGATCAAACACCCGCGAGACACTGCGAGCGTCCTTCGTGAAAGACAACTTCAACATCCATCGTCTGATGGTCGAGATCATCGCGACGTCAGCGTTCGCAGAGTCTCACGGCTTCGCTACAAAGTAGTAATTCGCAGGAGGCAGAAATGACTTTGATCCTTATGGAGATCAAGCCGCAAACTCTGCCGTGACCATGCTCGATAAACGTATTGGAACTGCGGTTGCCATACCTGATGCAGCCAGAAAACTGCGGAGGGGGGAACCAGCCGATCGCTCGAATCGTGGTCCCCAAGCCGCTTGTGAAATTGGGAGCGATGCGTGGCTCCGTCGTTTACATGGCCCCGACTTTGATGCTCCTTTGGACGACTTCAAGGAGTACTCGGAGTGAAGTTGCTGCTCGACTCGCACACCGTGATTTGGTCGTGGACAACCCCGCGAAGCTGAGCCGTCCGGCTGTCGAGGCAATCGAGAACGAATCGAACGAGCGGCTGATCAGCATCGGAACCGTTTGGGAATTGGGCATCAAGGTTCAACTCGGCAAACTGGCTCTCTCACGGTCGTTTCGGGAATGGATGGACAACGTCCTTGTATTCCTCTGCGCCAGTCTGCTGCCGATGACTCTGGACGACGCCGACGAACAGCATCGACTTCACTTGCATCATCGCGATCCGTTCGATCGGTTGCTGGTGGCTCTAGCCAAGACGAACGGCTTGGTCGTCGTCAGCGCCGATCAAGCGTTCGATTTGTATGGTGTCCCGTGAATTTGTTGACCAGCACTCAAACACTCTTCGACATCCAACGTCCACGCTGGAACTGCCACGCGACCAAGACCGCTCGCACAGTGTTGTCGAGACACATGCCGATCCAGGCACCGAGCAATCCGCCGTGTAGTACGATGCCGCAGATGTAGGCCAGCGTCAGCCGCACGCCGAAGACTCCCAGCAGGCTAACCTTCATCGGTTGCCGAGTCTCGCCGGCTCCTTGTAGCGCGAACGTGTAGACGATCGCGGTCACGAGCGGGATTTGAAACAACGCGTTGAAACGGAACGGAGTCACGCCCATCGCGTGGACTTGCGTGTCCTTGTGCATCAGCTCGTAGATCGGTTGAGCGGCGAAGAAGAACACCGCCGTCAGGACGAGCGCCAACACGGCACACTGCTTGACCGCCTCGTGTCCCCCCGCGCGTGCTCGTTCCGGCAGCTTCGCGCCCAGCGATTGGCCCACCAGAGTGGCCGCCGTCATCCCCCAGGCACACGCCGGCAGGAACGAAATCGCTTCGACCTGCATCCCGATCAGATGCGCAGCCATGATCGCCGTCCGCTCGGATTCGTTGTCGCTCAGCCGAGCCACGATCATCAGGAAGACGAGCTGCCCCGACCAACGCAAGAGTCCGTCCAACCCGGCCGGCAAACCGATTCGCAGAATGCGCCGCGCCGGCTCGCCGCGCAGCGAGATTTCTCGTCGAGTCAATTGAAGTCCGAACCAACCGCTGCTGAGCACTCCCAAGGTCAACAAACCGCCGATCGTCCGCGCGATCAACGTGCCGTAGGCGATGCCATCCAAACCAAACGTCGGAATGCCGAGCCGTTCCGAAATCGACAGCCACTCCGCCGGGCCGACACCGCTCAGCAACGTCGTGACGACGACGTTCAGGACATTGACGCAGCCGAGAATCATCATCGGCACACGCATTTGTCCGCTGCCGCGCAACGCGGCGGCTCCGGCGACGGTCAGGCACGAAAACAAATAGCCCGCGCCGTCAATGCGCAGAAAGCGGACCACCATGCCGGCGGTGTCTCCGTGCAATTGCATCAACGCCGCGTACCACGGAGCCGCGAACCAGATCAGCACATACACCCCGATGCCGACCACCGCCGCGATCGCGACCGCTCGGTTGGCCGCGCGGTTGGCGGAATCGAACTCGCCCGCTCCCCAGTGCCGAGCGACCACCGCGACCGTTCCCGTGCTGACCAGCGAGAAAATGTTTGACGCCAGCCACCCGACATACGCCGCGAGGCCGACGGCGGTCGTCGCCTCTTTGCTGATGAAGCCCGCCAGAAACGTGTCGGTGAAGCCGACGAGGAAGTTCAAGAACTGCTCGACGAACACCGGCCACGCCAACCGCAGCATCGTCGAACGCAACGGAGCGGTCAGCAGAGACGACGCCAAGCCCGCCTCACGTTCAGCATTCAGCGGACTGTTTTCCACGCGACTACCTCACGAACCCGTCACCGCGCAGCCAGTCGATCGCTTGTGAAAAACCTTCGACCGTGCGAGCGACGTCGTTCTCGTCGTGAGCCGCCGAAGTGCTGCCGGCCCAGCCCATCCAGTCGATGCCGCCCAGCAGCAGCGCGCAGCGGAACGCTTGCGACAGCGCGGCGTCTTGCTTCGCGTCGAGCTTGCGCCAGTCGCCGCCATACGGCAAGAAATCGTCGCTGGTCGAACGCGGGCCGTCGTAGTTCGGCAGAATTTTGATCGCCGAATAATCCCCGTAGGCGATCCAGTTCACGCTCTTCTCAGCGAAGAGCGTGTTGAGCTTTCCTCGCAGTTGCGTTGCGATCTCGTTGGCTCGGCAATTGGGTTGTCCGGTCGAGACGATCTCCAGCGCGGCGATGCCGGCGGCAGCCGAGAGCGGGTTCCCGTTGTACGTGCCCGGATGCTTCATCTTCTTGCCGAGCGGATTGCCGAACGCGAGCGCCTGCATCAAATCGGCTCGGCCGCCGAGCACTCCGCCGGGCAAACCACCGGCGAGGACTTTCGCGAACGTCGAGAGATCGGGTTGAATGTCGCAGATCGCCTGGAAGCCGCCCGGCGCGACGCGGAAGCCGGTGATGACTTCGTCGAGAATGAAGATCACTCCCTTGTCGCGAGTCAGTTGTCGGATGCCGCGCACGAAATCCGGCCGAGCGGGAACAACGCCCCAGCGTGCTCCGTTCCCTTCGTGCATCACGCAGGCCGGTTGATGTTCATCGATTGCGTGAGCCAGCGCGGCGAGATCGTTGGGCGGCACGATGACAACATCGCCGGAGACACCGCCGGTCACACCGGGAGTCGGATAGTCGGTCACTTCGGGAGATTCCCCGGCCAGCACGTTTTCCGGATGCGGCGGCTCGGACGAGATGATCACCGAGTCGTGCCAGCCGTGAAAGTGGCCAGCGAATTTGATGACCTTGTTCCGTCCACTGACGATGCGGCAAATGCGGATCGCCATCAGCGTCGCCTCGGTGCCGCTGTTCGTGAACCGCATCTGTTCGACGGAAGGGACGAGCCGGCGGACCCACTCGGCCCATTCGATTTCGAGTTCGTGGCAGGCTCCGGGATGCGTGGACTTCGCGACCTGTTTCTGCACGGCGGCGACGATCGCCGGGTGCGAGTGTCCCAGCAGCAACGCTCCATGGCCGACCCAATAGTCGATCAGCTCGTGCCCATCGACGTCGGTCTTCTTCGATCCGAGTGCCTCGGCCGCAAAAATCGGAAACGGCTGGAGGTAGCGACCGTCGTGCGTCACGCCGTTCGGGAACAGTCGCGAGCTGCGTTCAAACAACGTGGCCGAACCAGGGAATCGCTCGCGATATGCCGCATCCAACCGACCGGCCGAGGAAGTTGCCACAGACATCGTGCTCTCCAGGAATTGTCTTGGTGATCGAGATCGACGTCGCACGATACGAGAAGCCGCGCGCCGCCGACAAGTCGCGCGACTTCGTGGTGGATGCGTCTCGTATCCGTCCGACGCGAGACGCGTCGGCCACGCGAGAAATCCGCGTCAGAATCGGTCTGGACCTGTTTTTCGAGTCGTGGCTACCATCCCGCCCCCTTCCGACAAGCCTGTCGTTTCGCGAACGGCGAAGTCAGCCCCTCGCGACCTGCCTTTTCATCCCTTCGGTGGAATGGAGTCTGCCGTGAATCGTTCTTCGCATGTGTTGATATTGGGTGGAGTGTTGGCTTTGGTGAGCCTCGTGGCATCACCGGCGCGGGCCGAAATAATCGACGCAACCAAAGGCAAGAAATATGAACTCGGCCAGCAGCATGGTCCGTGGATGATCATGGTGGCCAGCCTGTCCGAGCCAGCGCCGGAGTCAAGGGTCGAAGGCCCCACCAAGGCCGAGGCCGCCAACTGTTTGGTATTAGAACTTCGCAAGAAAGGCATCCCGGCGTACATCTTCGTGCAGGAGGAAGAGATTCAGCCGTTGAGCACTTTCAAGCGCGACGGGAAGATTGTCCGTCGCGAAGTGAAGTCCAAGGACAACCGCATCTGCGTCGTCGCTGGAAACTACGGTACCGCCGACGATCGTGTTGCTCAAAAGA
Source organism: Candidatus Kuenenia stuttgartensis (assembly GCA_945861865.1). Taxonomy (GTDB): domain Bacteria; phylum Planctomycetota; class Planctomycetia; order Planctomycetales; family Planctomycetaceae; genus SXKJ01. The sequence continues at coordinate 23,481 of CAMAWN010000048.1, forward strand.
CGTTGAACTGGATCAAGAGTTTCAATCCGAAGGAATTCTCGGAACACGCCGTCTTTCATCCGACGCCGGGTCGGCCCGGTCCGCTCAGCGGAGCTTTTCTGACGATCAATCCGATGCTGTCCGCCGAAGAGGTCTCGCAGCGAAAAACGGACCCGTTGTTGGTGAGACTCAACGCCGGCCGGAAAGACTCACTGCTGTCGAACCAAGGCAAGTACACGTTGGTCGTCGCTTCGTTCCGTGGCAAAGCTCAGTTTGTCAGCAAGCCGAGCGACGAAGAGTTTGAAATCAGCCGGTCGCTCGACGAAGCTGGCCATCATGCCGAAGTCCTCTGCCATGCGCTGCGTGAACAGAAGCAATACTACGGCCGGCAGTTTGACGCGTTTGTCTGGCACGAACGCGATCGCTCGCTGGTCTGCGTCGGTTCGTTCAATTCCGACGATGACCCGTTGATTCCTCGGATGTACGAGTTCTTCGCCGAACGCAAACAGGTGAATGCGCAGACCCAAACCGAAGTCGTCATGCCGCAGTCGCTGCTGGTGCCGGAGCCAGAAAAAACGAATTGGGTCTTCCCGAAACTCTCGAAAGCGATCACTCGCGACCGCAAGGTTGCCCCGCTGCCGAAGCACATCTTCGCCTTCGATTCCAAGCCGCAGTTGATGCTGGTGCCCAAGTCCGGTAAACCCAGCCGTGAGGGATGACTCCCGGCCGAACCGCTCAGCCCGGCTTCTCCCCGAAGCCGGGTTTTTTTGTGGGATTTTCAGGAGCCGCCGCATGTCGTCTGATCCGTCCGCTCCATCAAGCGACCCTCAATCGGAATCGAGGCCGCAGTTGTTGCGCGTGCTCGGATTGGGCATCGCCATCGCAATGGTTGTGGGCAATACGATTGGTTCCGGAATCTTTCTAAAGCCGGGAAAAATTGCGGCGGATGCCGGCTCTTTCTCGATGATCGTGAGTTGTTGGATCATCGGCGGACTGGTCTGTCTGGCGGGTGCGCTCTGCTTCGCGGAATTGGCCGCGATGTTGCCACGAGCCGGTGGCATCTATGTCTATTTGCGAGAAGCCTACGGCCGGCCGGTGGCGTTTTTATTCGGGTGGTCGGAGTTCTTCTTTGGCACGCCAGCATCGTGCGGCGCGTTATCGGTGGCAATTGTGAGCACGTTGAGTGTTCTGATGAATCCACCGCAGATTGTGACCGCGAGATTGACCAACGAAGTCACCGCCTCGCAAACGACTCTGATGCTGGAAAACGCGGCGGCGTTTCCGGCGCACGAAGCGTTCCTGATCGAAATCGATTCCGAGAAGATGACCGTCATGGAAGTTGACCATGCCGCGAGCACATTCACGGTCTCGCGTGGAGCTAACGGCACAGTCGCCGCGGTCCACTCCGCTGGAGTCACCGTTTCCGGCCGGCCACCGAACCTCAACCGAATTGTGGTTGTTGGCGGTGCGCTGTTTCTCCTAGTGCTCGTCGCGTTCATCAACGTCCGAGGAGCTATCTGGGGCGGCAGCGTGCAAGCCATGACCACGATCATCAAAGCCGGATGCGTGGCGTTCATCGCACTCGCACCTTTTCTGCTGTTCTTCATCGGTCGTTCGCAGGTGGATTTCAGTCACTACGCGATGCAAGCGATCCCAACAGACGTCTCATTTTCCATGCGGCTCGCAGCCGTCATGCTGGCGGTGATGTGGGCCTACAACGGCTGGGAGGGGGTTACTCCTGTCGCCGCCGAAGTGCGCGACCCGCATCGCAACATTCCCATCGCGTTGCTGGGTGGAGTCGGCATCTTGATCGCTGTGTACGTCGGCGCGAACGTTGCCTACCACGGTGTGCTGAGCATGGACGAACTGATCGCCACCGCTGCGGATCGCAACACGGCCCAGGTAATGCTTACGAAGCAATTTGGAGTCTTTGGCGCTCCGGTTGGTCAAACGGCGGCGTTGATTGCGTCGCTGGTGATTTCTTTGAGCGCGTTCGGCGCGATCAACAGCAACTTGCTGCAAAGCCCGCGAGTGGCTTACGCGATGGGACACGACGGCGTCTTCTTTCAGCACTTGGGAATCGTCCACGCTCGCTTTCGCACACCGGCCGTTGCCATCTGCACGCAAGCCACGATGGCCGCGGTGATGGTCGTCGGTTTTGAAGTCGCCAAGCGGAACATCCCACAATTGGCGAAGATCGACCTGTTCGACATCCTGACAGATTATGTCATCTTCTCCGCCAGTGTGTTTCTTCTGCTGGCGGTGATCGCCGTCATCGTGCTGCGATTCAAACATCCGGAATGGGAACGGCCTTATCGAGTTACCGGCTACCCGGTGACACCGCTGTTGTACGTCGCCTTCTACCTATGGTTTCTGCCGACCGCCTATCTTCAGCAATCATTCTCCGCTCATGTCGCTCTGATCCTGATCGGGCTGGGGTTGCCGGCATACTACATTTACGCGGCGATGCGAAAAGCACCGTCTCACTCGTAGAAACTGCGCCGGAGTGTCGTGCGTGTTTGTTGACCCATCGCCTTTGTCGTCGTTGAAACCACGTCGAACCATTCGCGGCATCTCGGCGATTCTGTTGCCGTTCGTTGAATCGGAGGAAGTTGATTGGCCGGACTTCGACGCGCATGTGCGTCGTACGGCCGAAGCCGGACTGACTCCGGCGGTCAACATGGACACCGGCTTCGTCAATCTGCTCGATGACGCGACGTATCGCGAAGTCTTGCGGCGTACGCAGTCGGCGCTCGGTGGCCGGGAGTTCGTCGCTGGAGCGTTCGTCGGCGATCAATCGGGAGCAAAGTTCGACCTCGCGGGCTATCAGCGGCGGATTGACCTCATTCAATCGGCCGGAGGATTGCCGATCCTGTTTCAATCCTTCGGCCTGGTCGAATTGCCTCCCGCCGAATTGATCGAGGCGTACCGCGCGATCGGCCGCGGCTGCGATCGGTTTCTCGCCTTCGAGCTGACTCCGATGCTGGCGAAGTTCGGAGCGATTTATGACCTCGACACGTTCGCCGAGTTGCTCAACATCCCGCAGTGCATCGGCGAGAAGCATTCGTCATTTCATCGCGAGCCGGAATGGGAGCGACTCCGGCTGCGCGACGAGCGGCGACCCGACTTCGTCGTCTACACCGGCAACGATTTCGCGATCGACATGGTCATGTACGGCAGCGACTACCTGCTCGGCCTGAGCACGTTCGCGCCGGATTTGTTTGCGAAACGCGATGCCTATTGGGCGGCCGGCGATCCGCGCTTTTATGAACTGAATGACCAGTTGCAGTATCTCGGCATGTTCGCGTTCCGCTCGCCGAGTCCCGCGTACAAGCACTCGGCTGCGCAGTTCCTAAAACTGCGCGGCTGGCTGACCTGCGATCGCACTCACCCCCGCAGCCCCGAACGTCCGGCAAGCGACGTCGAAGTTCTCCGAGAACTCGGTCATCGAATGGGCATCCTTCGGTAGCACGACGCGCAAGCGAGTGGTTGTGCCGTCGGTGACCACTCGTTTGCGCGTCGTATTAATTACGTGCAACCGCCCACAGCAATACGTTTTGCAATAATCGCGCGAACTCCGGCTGAGCGAAGTCGGACTTGTGTCCGAGCGATGTGTAAAAAGACCGGCCGCCGTCTTTGCGAGTGAACGTCCACGCGACTGGCTCGACCGGCTTATCGGTGAAGTGGCCGGTGAGCAAGACGTGAGTTCCCTCGGCGAGCGGTGAGGTGAGGTACAGCGTTCCCTCGCTGTGATAGTCGCCGACTTTGAAACCGGTCAGGATTGGATGATTCTTGTCGGCGTCGTCGATCGTCACGATGTTGTTCGGGCCGCTCTTCGCGTCGCCGTAATGATTCGTGTAATGCCCACCCCAGATGTCGGCGTCGAACGTCGGCCAATCGGCTCGGCCTTCCGTGGCGGGTTTGTCGCGCAGATGAAACGGATGGCTCGCCGTGCGAATGCCGACCACCGGCTTGCCCGCAGCCACGAACTTCCGCACGCGATCGAGTTGCTCCGCCGTCGGATTCCGCCGCCGAGCACTGACCAGCAGGATGTCGGCTGCTTCGATCGCTTCCGTCCCCAGCAAGTCGTTCTTGTCGGTTGAGGTCGGCCGAGCGATGAGAGCCGGAAGCAGCGAGCCATTCGGAGCGGGAGTCGGTCGAGGTTCCGTCACCTTTCCGCGATTGTCCGTCGCGTCGGCTCCACCAAAAACGAACGTCACGCGGAAATCCCGACCGAGATGCTCAGCGGCAAATTTCGAGAGAGTTTCATTCGTTTCGTACTCTTCTTCCGAGACGACCGCCACGAGGTGCGGGCGCTTGTCAGCGGGGAAGCGGTACTCTTTGCTGTCGAGCAAATCGCCGCTGGTGATCGTCGGGCACCAGTATTTCTCGATGTGTTCGACGACGAGGTCCGTGCCGGTGAAGTGGCTGCCGAACGGCCGCTTCTTCGGGTTGTACATCGTGTCGGTCAGGTCGCGGACTAGGACGACGTTCAATCCTTGCTGGACCATTTGCCGAATCGAAAACGGCCGGCCGAGCACGCACATGTTGGTATGCACGCCCATCACGATCACATTCTCGATGCCACGCTGGCGCATCAGGTAATACGCTTCCGCGCTGTCGGTGATGGCGTCGCCGTCGTGAATTTCAATCGTCGCGATCTGCCGCGACCACGCTTTGAAGTTCGGATCGGGCGGGACCGTGTCGCAGCCGCCGTCCGTGTCGTCGATCGGCAGCGGAGTTTCCTTGGCCAAGTCAATGCGGCACCAGCGTTGCAACTCGGTCTTGGGAGTCGAGACCGGTGCAGCCTGCGCGAGCTTGCGTTGCGGCGTGTCTTTGTAGAAATCCATCGTGTCACTGGGACAGTGAATGACGAGTGACCCTCGCTTCCGTGCTTCTTTGACGAACTCGTTCATGCGCGGAGCCATCTGGCCGACTCGTTGCGTCGACATCTGGCACCAGTGCTTGTCCCACATATCGCAGATCACGACGGCGGTTTTCTTCGCGTCCCATTGGGCGGGGGCTGTCAGTGTGTGCCAGCGTCCGCTGGCCGGACCGGTCTCTTTGCGGAATCGCAACGTCAGCTTCAACGAGGCGGGTGAGTCCGCACCCCAGCTCTCGAATCCTGCTGTGGCCGCGAGGCAACACAGCATCGCGAGTCCACACCAGCGAAGAATCGGTCGTGACATGGTTGCTCCTGTCGTTCGGACGCCTACGTCCGAACAATTCACTGACCGGACGTGGGCGTCCGGTCTACGGCGGATTGACTACTGGGCACTCTTCATATCCGGTCGCAGACGCTTAGCGTCGCGCAGGTAAACGTGGACCATTTCGGCCTGGGTTTTGTCGGTGTTGACATGCAGTAGGACTCGAATGCACTGCGGCAGGCTGTCGGCGACAGGGATTTCCGTCGCACACAGCAGCGGGACGGCGCTCATGCCCAACGTCCGAGCGGCCTCGGCCGGGAACGCAGAGTTCAGGTCGCGAGTTGTCGTAAAGATCGCCGAGGCAATGTCGTCGAAGCAGTTTTCGAGATCGTTGGCTCGCAGCAATTCTTCGAGCAATTCGCGCGTCGCAGCCAGAACTTCCGGCTTGGTGTCGGCCGACACACTGATCGCTCCGCGAATGCCTCGAACAGCCATGACGAAGACTCCAGGGAAGGGGGAAGTCGGTGGGCGGAAGTCGGAACAGGAACTCTTCTCCGCCTTCCCACTTCCGAGTTCCGAATTTCGAGCGGCCATGATGGCGGAATGGCCGGTCTGAAACAACGATTGGCCAGTCAATTCGCGTGGTTGCCGAGCGGCGAGAGGGCTGTTAGAGTCCCGACCCGTTTCAAAGATCACAAAGTGGTTGGGAATTTCCTCGAACTTCGCAGAACAGTGGGAGTGCTCAGATGGGAGTGAAGAGAACCGGACGTGGCCGCCGCAAGATTGGCAGCACTAAGCGACGGATGCGTGCCAAGATTCGGCACCGCAAAGACCGGTAGCCGCGCCGTCTTTGGCGGTCGAATATCGAATATCGCCGACGAGGCTCGACCACGAGCCTCGTCGGTTTTTTTGTGCTCGCGGAAAATCGTTCCGCGTTCCGTATTCATGAGTTCGACTCTGCTTCACGTTGCTAATCTGCGTTACACATGCCAAATCACTCACCATTATTCTGTCTTTGTCGCTGGGCATTCGGCGGGTTGCTCGTGATGTCGATGTCCCGGCTCGCCACCGCAGCGGAACCGAACGCCACCGAACTCTTCGAGACCAAGATTCGGCCGGTGCTCGTTGATGTCTGTTTCAAGTGCCACGGCAGCGACAAGGACAGCGGCAGCCTGCGAGTCGATTCACGAGCCGCTCTGCTCAAAGGTGGCGACACGTCGCCAGCCATCGTGCCGAACAAGCCGGCCGAAAGTTTGCTGCTCAAAGCGCTGCGACACACGAGCGACGATCTGAAGATGCCACCCGACAAGCGTCTGCCGGACGAGACGATCGCGGCCTTCGAAACCTGGATCGCCGCCGGTGCGCCGTGGCCCGAAGGCAAGTCCTCCGGATTTCAGACCAAACGGCATTGGGCGTTTCAGCCGATCGTGGCCGACGCGTCTCGCGTCGGTCGGATGCGAGACGCATCCGCCACGAATGTGATCGACGCCTTCGTTCTGCGACAACTTCACGATGCCAAACTGATGATGTCGCCACCTGCCGATCGCCGCACACTGATTCGTCGAGCAACCTTCGACTTGCACGGCCTGCCTCCGACGATCGACGACATCGTGGCCTTTGAGAACGACGACGATCCCGACGCTTTCGAGCAATTGATCGAACGACTGCTGGCCTCGCCGCAGTACGGCGAACGCTGGGGACGTTACTGGCTCGACGTGTCGCGGTACGCCGACACGAAGGGTTACGTCTTCACCGAGGACCGCAACTACCCATTCGCCTACACGTATCGCGACTGGGTTGTCCGTGCGTTGAACGACGATGTTCCGTACGACCAGTTTTTGATTCGGCAACTCGCGGCCGATTTGCTGCCGGAACCGGAACGCACCGCGAACTTGCCGGCGATGGGATTTCTGACGCTCGGCCGGCGGTTTCTGAACAACATCAACGACATCATCGACGACCGCATCGACGTCGTCTGCCGAGGCACGATGGCGCTGACTGTCGGCTGTGCTCGGTGCCACGATCACAAGTACGACCCGATTCCGGCTGCCGATTACTATTCGCTGTACGGTATCTTCCGCAGCTCGCGCGAGCCGAAGCCGGACGAAGTGAAATCGTTGATGGCGATGACGCTGGCCGAAGAGGACAAGCCGTTCGATCCGTATGTCTTTCTTCGCGGCCAGCAAGGTAACCACGGCCCGCAAGTGCCAAGACAATTCCTCGCCGTCGTTGCCGGGGCAGAACGCAAACCGTTCGCGAATCGCAGCGGGCGCCTGGAACTCGCGCAAGCGATCGTCTCGCCGACGAACCCGCTGACGGCGCGAGTCATCGTCAATCGAGTTTGGTCACATCATTTCGGATCGCCGTTGGTGAAGACGCCGAGCGACTTCGGACTCCGCGCCGATCCGCCGACGCATCCCGAATTGCTCGACTGGCTTTCCGCCGAGTTGATCGCGCATGGATGGTCGCTGAAGTGGCTGCATCGCGAGATGATGGCTTCGAGCGTTTACCGTCAGGCTTCGGCGAAATCGCCCGATCCCGAAAATCGCCTGCTCGCGCACAGGAATCGTCAGCGGCTCGATTGGGAATCTCTGCGTGATTCGCTGCTGTTCGCGAGCGGTCGCTTGGATCGCTCACTGGGCGGACCTGCGATGGATATTTTGAAGGCTCCATTTTCGAACCGTCGCACGATCAACGGATTCATCGACCGACAAAACTTGCCGCTGACGTTTCGCAACTTCGATTTCGCGAGTCCCGACACGCACACGCCGTCGCGGTTTGTCACGTCGGTTCCGCAACAAACGTTGTTCCTGCGGAACAGCCCGTTTTTGATCGAACTGTCGCGTTCGTTTGCCCGGCGAGCGGAGGGTGTCAACCCTCCGAGTGAACCCACGGACTTGCAGGAGTCTCGGGAACAACTCGGAGGACGGACACCCTCCGCTCGCCATCAACAAACGCAACTCGTTCAGTTGTTCCGACTCGCCTTCGGCCGCCAGCCGACCGCTGAAGAAATCCAACTGGCCGAACAATTCCTGACCGACGCGACGCTCGAAACGCCGTTGGCTCCAACTTGGCAGTTCGGCTATGGCGAGTACGACTCGGAGGCGAAGTCGCTCAAGAGCTTCACGGCGATGCCGCATTGGACTGGCAGGCAGTGGCAAGGGGGTCCGATCTTGCCAGATCCGCAACTCGGTTGGGTGCTGTGGAACCCAAACGGCGGACATCCGGGGAATCCTCAACACGCCGCCGTGCTGCGCTGGACTGCTCCGCGCGACGTGACCGTTGTCGTCACCGGTACGCTGAAGCACGAGCAGGAAGTTGGGGACGGTGTGATGGCAGTCGTGACGTCCAACCAGCTTGGAGAGAAGGCTCGTTGGACCGCGGCCAACCAGTCCGTCGAGACGTTCGTCCCGGCGATCGCGCTGCGGCGTGGCGAGTCGCTCGACTTCATCGTCACCTGCCAAACGAATGAGAACTCCGATTCGTTCCAGTGGGCACCGAAGCTGGCGACCGTCGAGAAACGAATGCCGGCGATTTGGGACGCCGCTCGTGATTTTCCCAAAACAAGCAACGGCCAGACGGCAGAATCACCGCTGACTCCGTGGGAACAACTCGCGCAGGTGCTGTTGCTTTCCAACGAGTTTCAATTTGTGGATTAGGCTGTTTCTAACTTTGGTAGCCAGCCGTCTCGGGGAGATCGGCGCTGCGGGAGTCTTACCCTCCCGTCAACCGTAGTCGTTTTCGAATTTGAAAACAGCCTTTGAGACCAGAAACACGGTGTGATGAAACATTTCACCAAGACAAAGCGCTTGCTGATCGTGATTCCCGTGGTGTTGGGTGCTGCGGCGGCTTGTACGTGGATACTGGGTGGGTTGGCCTGGTGTCCGCAGCACTTCGCGCGGCAAGCGCTCGTTCAACGCCATTACCAACAAGCCTGGGATTGGACCCAAACCGCACGACGACTCGATACGCAGGATGCGGAGACCGAGTTTTTGCAGGCTCGCATTGAACGGAAACGTGGGCACCTAACCGACGCCCTCCGTCACCTGGAGCTCGCGGAAACTTTGGGCGCGGATCGCCGCCGCGTGCGACGAGAAAAAGTACTCACACAAGCTCAAACCGGAGACCTCGCTGACATTCTGATCGAACTGGACCGAATGCTCATCGACCATTCCGATGACGGCAGCGACATCTGCGAAGCCTACGTCAATGGACTGCTGATCAACGGCCAGATGGAAACTGCCAACGTGCTGATCGAGCAATGGACGGTCGCATTTCCTACCGATCCGCAGCCTGACCATTTGAAGGGCAGGATCGCTGAATTCCGGAACCAGCCGGCTCAGGCGGAACACCAGGGCGATTGCGCGATACTGGGCAAGCTGCGATAGTTGCGGCATGGCGATTTGAGGAGTCCGCTCGACAGGATGTTGGGCGATCAAATCGCGTTCGTGTTGGAGGACGAGCATCGTGCCCAAGCAGTCCAGCGTGCGTGTGGCGA